>JAFEBY010000055.1 GCA_018242465.1 Pseudomonadota bacterium
ATGAACTTCCTGCAGTTCTTCGTCTGGGGGGCGTGGCTGATCACCATCGGCCGCTACTGGTTCGAGAATCGCGCGTGGTCGGGGACCAGCTTCGGCGCGATCTTCTCGACCATGGGCATCTCGGCAATCTTCATGCCATCGCTGATGGGCATCGTCGCCGACCGCTGGATCAACGCGGAAAAGCTCTATGGGGCTCTGCACATCCTCGGCGGCATCTTCCTGTGCCTGCTGCCGCAAGCGACCAATCCAAACCAGTTTTTCTGGCTGATCCTGGCAACGATGCTCTGCTACATGCCGACCATCTCGCTGGCGATCACCGTGGCCTACAACGCACTTAAGCAGGACGGCCTGGACGTGATCCGCGATTACCCGCCGATCCGCGTCTGGGGCACGATCGGCTTCATCGCCGCGCTGTGGACCACAAGCCTGTTGGGATTGGAAAAATCGCCGGGCCAGTTCTACGTCGCTGCTGGCGCTGCAATCTTCCTGGGCCTGTATGCATTCACGCTGCCGCCGGCACCGCCACGCATGACCCAGCCCGAAACCCGTTCGTTGCTCGACGTGCTCGGCCTCACTTCATTCCGCCTGCTGC
This sequence comes from Pseudomonadota bacterium, assembly GCA_018242465.1. Taxonomy (GTDB): domain Bacteria; phylum Pseudomonadota; class Gammaproteobacteria; order Xanthomonadales; family Xanthomonadaceae; genus Solilutibacter. The sequence goes on from JAFEBY010000055.1 coordinate 593, forward strand.
GCGACCGCAACATGGCAGTGTTCTTCATCTTCGCGATGCTGCTGGGCGCAGCGCTGCAACTGACCAATGCCTACGGCGGCACCTTCCTCGGCGAGTTCGAGAAGAATCCCACCTATGCCGACACGCTGGCGGTGAAGTACCCGGCGATCATCATGTCGATCTCGCAGGTGTCGGAAACGCTGTTCATCCTGGCGATCCCGTTCTTCCTGCGCCGTTTCGGCATCAAGACGGTGATGACCATCAGCATGGTGGCGTGGTTCCTGCGCTTCGGCCTGTTCGCCTACGGCAATCCCGGACCGGGCCTGTGGATGATCGTGCTGAGCTGCATCGTCTACGGCATGGCTTTCGACTTCTTCAACATCTCCGGCTCGTTGTTCGTCGAACAGCAGAGCGACCCGCGCATCCGCGCGTCGGCGCAGGGTCTGTTCATGCTGATGACCAACGGCATCGGCGCGGTGCTGGGCAGTTCGATCAGCGGCTGGATGATCGACCGCTGGTTCACCAACGCCGATGGCGTCAAGGACTGGCACGGCATCTGGGTGACCTTTGCGCTCTATTCGCTGGCGATGGCGATCCTGTTCGTACCGCTGTTCCGCTATCGCCACGACCGAAGCGCAACATTGAATGCCGCGCATTGACGGCGCAACGCTCACGACCCATGAACACCCGGCTCCGGCCGGGTTTTTCATGCCCCACTACACTATGCGGATGCAGATCGGGCCGTACCGCATCGAACCGAACGTGATCCTCGCGCCCATGGCGGGCGTGACGGACAAGCCGTTCCGCCAGTTGTGCAAACGATTGGGCGCGGGCCTCGCGGTGTCGGAGATGACGACGTCGGACCCGCGCTTCTGGAACACCAGCAAATCGCGCACGCGCATGGACCACGACGGCGAGCCGGCGCCGATCAGCGTGCAGATTGCGGGAACGGTGCCGGCGATCATGGCCGACGCTGCCCGCCACAATGTCGACCACGGCGCCCAGATCATCGACATCAACATGGGCTGCCCGGCCAAGAAGGTATGCAACGCCTGGGCGGGTTCAGCGCTGATGCGCGACGAAGCGCTGGTCGCCGCCATCGTCAGTGCGGTCGTGAACGCCGTCGATGTCCCGGTGACACTGAAGATCCGCACTGGCTGGAACGCCGATCACCGCAACGCGCCGGTGATCGCGCGCATCGCCGAGGATTGCGGCGTCGCCGCACTCGCCGTGCACGGCCGCACCCGTGACCAGCAATACACCGGGACCGCCGAATACGACACCATCGCCGTGATCAAGTCGATGCTGAAGATCCCGGTCCTCGCCAATGGCGATATCGATTCGCCGCAGAAGGCCGCGGAGGTGTTGCGCCATACCGGGGCCGATGCGGTGATGATCGGTCGTGCCGCGCAGGGCCGGCCGTGGATCTTCCGCGAGATCAGCCACTATCTCGCGACCGGCGAACTGCTGCCGCCACCGGGCCTCCCCGAAATCCGCGACATCCTGCTTGGCCATCTGGGTGCGTTGCACGCGTTCTACGGCGAAGTCTCGGGCGTGCGCATCGCCCGCAAACACCTCGGCTGGTATGCCAAGGATCGCCCCGAGAACGCGGCGTTCCGCGCGGTGGTCAACGCCGCCGAAACGCCCGAACGCCAGCTGCAACTGACTTCCGATTATTTCGATGCCTTGATCGCCGGGGACAGTTTCGCCATTGCGGCGTGATCGGCAGGCGTACCCTGTGAGCGGGCAGCGCCTTTGGCCGCCACGACAGCGGAGTGTCACATCGACGGCAATTTCGTGGCATCCGTGGCGGGCATTGCACAACCGGCGCTAAATTGACGGATGGCGGGGTGTTCCCCGTGGCTGTCACCGTGTATCATGAGCGATCCATCTCTCCATCCGAATGAAAGGATATAACTCGATGTCTGATTATCTGTTCACCTCCGAATCGGTGTCCGAAGGCCATCCCGACAAGGTCGCGGACCAGATCTCCGACGCGGTGCTGGATGCGATCCTGGCCCAGGACAAGCGCGCCCGCGTGGCCTGCGAGACCTTGGTCAAGACCGGCGCGGCCGTCGTTGCCGGCGAAGTCACCACCAATGCCTGGGTCGACATCGAGCAGCTGGCGCGCAACGTCATCAACGGCATCGGTTACGACAATTCGCGCGTGGGCTTCGATGGCCACACCTGCGCGATCATCAACATGCTCGGCAAGCAGTCGCCGGACATCGCCGCCGGCGTCGACGGCACCAGCAAGAAGGCCAAGAAGCCGGAGGAAATGGGCGCCGGCGACCAGGGCTTGATGTTCGGCTACGCCTGCAACGAGGCGCCGGAATACATGCCCGCGCCGCTGTACTACAGCCACCGCCTGGTGGAACAGCAGGCCAAGGTGCGCAAGAACGGCAAGCTGAAGTGGCTGCGCCCGGACGCGAAGTCGCAGGTCACGCTGCGCTATGACGGCGAAGGCCACACCATCACCGGCATCGACGCCGTGGTGCTGTCGACCCAGCACGATCCCGAAGTGAAGCAGAAGGATCTGGTCGAGGCCGTGCGCGAGCACATCATCAAGCCGGTGCTGCCGAAGAAGTGGTACGACTCGCTGCCGAAGAACAAGGTGCACATCAACCCGACCGGCATCTTCGTGATCGGCGGCCCGGTGGGCGACTGCGGCCTGACCGGCCGCAAGATCATCGTCGACAGCTACGGCGGCATGGCCCGCCACGGTGGCGGCGCGTTCTCGGGCAAGGATCCGTCCAAGGTCGACCGTTCGGCCGCCTACGCCGCGCGCTACGTGGCGAAGAACATCGTCGCCGCCGGCCTCGCCGACAAGTGCGAAGTGCAGGTGAGCTACGCCATCGGCGTCGCCGAACCGACCTCGATCTCGGTCACCACCTTTGGTACCGGCAAGATTCCGGACGCCGAGATCGAGAAGCTGATCCGTGCGCATTTCGACCTGCGCCCGTACGGCATCATCAAGATGCTTGACCTGGTGCACCCGATCTACCAGCGCACCGCCGCCTACGGCCACTTCGGCCGCAAGCCGGAGCAGGTCAGCTACGTCGACGGCGCCGGCAAGAAGCAGAGCGCGACCGCCTTCAGCTGGGAGAAGACCGACCGCGCCGAGGAACTGGCGAAGGCCGCGAAGGGCAAGAAGCGCAAGTAATCGCGTCGATCCGGCAACAAACAAAACGGCCCGTGCAAGCGGGCCGTTTTGCATTGACCTACATGTGCATGCGATCACACGACCCTGTACGATGCGGTGGATGGGGAAAGAAGATCGTCGACCGATTGCCGCCCGCTCCACGAGTTGGGCCAGAGCACTGAGCGCCGCACTGGCGCGTTCATCCATCACGCCGAACCAGATCTCGGTACTGAGCATCCTGTTCGCTGCGGCAGGCGCCGCGGCATTGCTGTATTGGCCTGGCATCCCCGGCTTGATCGCCTGCGCCATCTGCGTGCAGCTGCGTCTCGCCTGCAACCTGCTCGATGGCATGGTGGCGATGGAGGGCGGAAAGCAGACGCCTACTGGCGCGCTCTACAACGAATATCCCGATCGCATCGCTGATTCGTTGCTGATCGTCGCGCTCAGCTATGCCGCCGGCCTGCCATGGTTGGGCTGGCTTGGCGCACTGCTCGCCGCGCTCACCGCATACGTACGCCTGTCTGGTGCAACGCTGGGTCTGTCGCAGGATTTTCGCGGCCCGATGGCCAAGCAACATCGCATGGCAGTGCTCACCGCGGCCTGCGTACTGGCGATCGTCGAGCAACTGACCACTCACACGCATCACATCCTGCCGGCGGCATCCGGAGTGATCGCCGCCGGCTCGCTACTGACTTGCATCACCCGCACCCGCGCGATCGCGGCGCAGCTCGGAGCCCGGGGCTGATGCTATCGAGCACGCTTGTCGCTGCGGTCAAGATTTTCATCGGCGCCTACCCGCGCTGGATCGGCAGCCAGCCGAGCAGCAACCAGCGCATCTACTTCGCCAATCACTCCAGTCATCTGGACACGGTGACGTTGTGGGCAGCGCTGCCGCCTGCCTTGCGTGACCACACGCGCCCGGTGGCTGCACGCGACTACTGGAGCCACGGCATCCGCAAGGTCATCGCGGACCAGGGATTCAATGCGGTGTTGATCGAGCGCGATCGCGGCAAGTGCGAAGGCGATCCGCTGCAGCCGCTGTTCGACGCGCTGGAGGCCGGCGACTCGCTGATCCTGTTCCCGGAAGGTACCCGTAACCCGGAACAACAACTGCTCCCGTTCAAGTCGGGCCTGTTCCATCTCGCACAACGCTATCCGCAGGTCGAGCTGATCCCCGTGCATCTCGACAACGCACGGCGCGCACTGCCCAAGGGCAGCATGGTGCCGGTGCCACTGGTCTGCACGGCGCGCTTCGGCGCGCCACTCGAGCGCATTGCCGATGAAGACAAGGCGCACTTCCTGGGGCGCGCCCGTCAATCCGTGGTGGACCTGGCATGAATGACGCATTCCAACAACTGCCGCTGGGCAGCTTCCTGCACCAGGCGATCGATCGCGCGCCGCCGAAATTCTGGTGGGTGATCGGTGGTGTCATCGGCGTGCTGGTCACGGCCAGCATCGTCGGCTTCATCCTCGGCAGGTTGAAACCGGGCCCGGTGGTGGACAACCTCAACGCACGCATCCGCGCATGGTGGGTCATGAGCGGCGTGCTGCTGCTCTGCTTCCTGATCGGCAAGGTGGCGACACTGGTGCTTTACTGCCTGCTGTCGTTCTTCGCGCTGCGTGAATTCATCTCACTCACGCCGACGCGGCGCGGTGATCATCTGGTGCTGTGCCTGTGCTTCTACATCGCCATCCCGATGCAGTACTTCCTGATCGGCATCGACTGGTACGGTCTGTTCGTGTTGTTCATTCCGGTCTACGGATTCCTTGCGCTACCGGCGATTTCCGCGCTGTCCGGCGATACCGAGAATTTCCTCGAACGCAATACCAAAATCCAGTGGGGCGTGATGCTCACCGTGTTCTGCCTCAGTCATGCGCCGGCGCTGATGCTGCTGCGCATCCCCGGCTTCGAAGGCCAGAACCTGATGCTGCTCTTCTACCTGCTGCTGGTGGTGCAACTCAGTGACGTGCTGCAGTATGTTTTCGGGAAGCTGTTCGGCAAGCATTTGCTGGCTCCGCAAGTCAGCCCGTCCAAGACGGTGGAAGGCCTGGTCGGTGGCGGTCTGGCGGCGACGGCAGTCGGCGCGGCATTGTGGTGGATCACTCCGTTCACGCCACTGCAGTCGGCATTGCTGTCGCTGTTGATCGTGTTCTGCGGCTTTCTCGGTGGACTCACGCTATCGGCGGTCAAGCGCAGCCTCGGTGCCAAGGACTGGGGTGCGATGATCGAGGGACACGGCGGAATCCTCGATCGCCTCGACTCGGTGGTGTTCTCGGCGCCGGTGTTTTTCCACGTAGTGCATTACGCCTTCCAGTAACAAGGCCAGAAAGGCGCGATCAATCCTCCTCGACCTTCGGCTTCCACGCCGCGATCAGCGTCTGCTGCACGCGCGCCGGTGCCGGATCGTAGTGGCTGAAGTCGATCGCGTAACGGCCGCGCCCGGCCGTCATCGATTTCAGTTCCGCGGCGAAGCCATCGAGTTCTGCCAACGGCGCCTTCGCCCGCACCACGATCTCGCCGCCGCGCCCGGAATCGGTCGCGAGGATCTGCGCGCGCTTCGACGACAACGCACCGCTGACGTCGCCGACATTCGCATCCGGCACCGTCACCTCGAGATCGACCATCGGTTCGAGCACCTGCGGCTGCGCCTTGGTCACTGCATCGAGGAACGCCTTCTTGCCCGCGGCGATAAATGCGACTTCCTTGCTGTCGACGGAGTGATACTTGCCGTCGTAGACGACCACGCGCACGTCCTGCAGCGGATACCCGGCCAGCGCGCCCGTCTTCAGCACCTGGCGTACGCCCTTTTCCACCGCCGGCAGGAATTGCCCGGGGATCGTGCCGCCCTTCACTTCGTCGACGAATTCGAACCCGCCACCGCGCGGCAACGGCTCGACGCGCAGGAACACTTCACCGAATTGCCCGGCACCGCCAGTCTGCTTCTTGTGGCGATGATGCCCTTCCGCCTTCGCGCCGATGGTTTCGCGATAGGCCACCTTCGGCACATGCGTGTTGACCGCAACGCCGTGGCGCGACTTGAGGCGTTCCAGCAACACGCGCAGGTGGAGATCGGAGAGGCCGCGCATCACCGTCTCGTTCAACTCGGCATCGTGATGGACCTGCACCGAAGGGTCCTCGTCTGCGAGCTTGTGCAGCGCCGCCGAGAGCTTCTGCTCCTGGCCCTTGCTCGCCGCTTCGATCGCCAGCGCGAACATCGGACTTGGGAACGCGTTCGGCTTCAGGTGGATCTGGTCCTCGTCGTGCGAATCGTGGAGCACGGCGTCGAAATGCAGTTCCTCCACCTTCGCCACCGCAGCGATGTCACCCGGAACTGCGCGCGCGATCTCGACATGGTCCTTGCCCTTGAGCTTGAACAGGTGCGCAACCTTGAACGGCTTGCGGCCATCGTCGACGAACAGCGTGCCCTCCTTCTTCACCGTGCCCTGGTAGACACGGAACACCGCGAGCTTGCCCATGAAGGGATCGTGGATGATGCGGAAGACATCGGCAATCACGTGCGCGGCGGGATCGGGGCGTGCCTCGATGACGACGGCATCCTCACCCGTGCCTTTGACGAACGGCGGCGGATTGGCCTCGGCCGGATTCGGAAACAGGCGCTCGGCAATGTCGAGCAGTTCCGCTACGCCGGTGCCCTGCCGCGCCGAGACGAAACACACGGGGACGAGGTGCCCTTCGCGCAGGCATTGCTCGAAGGCGTCGTGCAATTCCTGCCCGGACAATCCCCCCTCGCCGAGCTCGAGGAAATGGTCCATCACCGTTTCATTGATCTCGACCACCTGGTCAATGATCCGCTGGTGCCAGTCGGCTACCGGCCCGAGATCGCTGTCGCCGCTGCTGTTGCCGAAACAGTCGATCACCGCGGTCCCGCCCTGCGCCGGCAGATTGAGTGGCAGCACGGCGTTGCCGAAGCTCGATCGCAACGCCTCCATCAAGCCCGTGATGTCGGCACCGGCGGCATCGATCTTGTTGATCACGATGGCGCGGCACAGGCCGCGATCTGCCGCGATTTGCATCATCCGCCGCGTGCCGTGGCCTACGCCCGCATCGGCATCCACCACCACCGCCACGGTATCGACCGCCGCAATCGCCGCGAGTGCCGCCCCGCGGAAATCGGGATACCCGGGGGTATCGACCAGATTGACGTGGATCCCCTTGTGATCGGTGCTGGCGATGGCCGCATCGATGGAATGGCCGCGCTCTTTTTCCAGCGCATCGAAATCGGAAACCGTGGTGCCCCGCTCGACGGTGCCGGGGGCATTGATCGCCCCGCCCGCGTGCAGCAGCGCCTCGAACAATTGGGTCTTGCCCGCTCCCGGATGACCAGCCAACGCGATGTTGCGGATCTGATCGGTACCGTAATCCATGGCATTTCCTATGGACGGGGACTGTCGAGCTTGCCACATTGCGATAAAATATGCCTGCCGAGGGGCGCTGCGATGGCCGGCTTCAAATGAAGCCCGAGCCGCCAGGCTCGGCATCCAAAACGGCGCCCGTGACCGCAATCCACCGCACTCACGGAGTATCCGCATGAACGCCCAGGCAAAAACTTTCTCCCAGGATGGCGACTACAAGATCGCCGACATCACGCTGGCCGACTGGGGCCGCAAGGAAATCGACATCGCCGAGCACGAGATGCCGGGCCTGATGTCGATCCGCCGCAAGCACGCCGCCACCAAGCCGCTGAAGGGCGTGCGCGTGACCGGTTCGCTGCACATGACCATCCAGACCGCCGTGCTGATCGAGACGCTGAAGGACATCGGCGCCGACGTGCGCTGGGCCTCGTGCAACATCTTCTCGACCCAGGATCAGGCCGCCGCCGCGATCGCCGCCGCCGGCACGCCGGTATTTGCATGGAAGGGTGAATCGCTGGAGGAATACTGGGATTGCACGCTGGCCGCGCTCAGCTTCCCCGACGGCAAGGGCGGTTTCCTCGGCCCGCAACTCGTCGTCGATGACGGCGGCGACGTGACGCTGCTGATCCACAAGGGATACGAACTCGAGAACGGCGATGGCTGGGTCAACACGCCGTCGTCGAACCACGAGGAGCAGGTGATCAAGGATCTGCTCAAGCGCGTCGCAACCGAGCGTCCGGGCTGGTGGACCAAGGTCGTCGCCGAGTGGAAGGGCGTGTCGGAAGAAACCACGACCGGCGTGCATCGCCTCTATCAGATCGCCGAACAGGGCAAGCTGCTGATCCCGGCGATCAACGTCAACGATTCGGTCACCAAGTCGAAGTTCGACAACCTCTACGGCTGCCGCGAATCACTGGCCGATGGCCTCAAGCGCGCGATGGACGTGATGCTGGCCGGCAAGGTCGCGGTGGTCTGCGGCTACGGCGATGTCGGCAAGGGATCGGCGCATTCGTTGCGTGCCTACGGCGCGCGCGTGATCGTCACCGAAATCGATCCGATCTGCGCATTGCAGGCGGCGATGGAAGGCTTCGAGGTCAACACCGTCGAATCGTCGCTGGGCCAGGCCGACATCTACGTCACCACCACCGGTAACAAGGACATCATCACCGTCGATCACATGACGAAGATGAAGGACCAGGCCATCGTCTGCAACATCGGCCACTTCGACAACGAGATCCAGGTCGATGCGATGCGCGCGCTGCCGGGCGTGCAGCACGTCAACATCAAGCCGCAGGTCGACAAGTACGTGATGCCAGCTTCATCTGATGGAAAAGCCGGCAACGCGATCTTCCTGCTGGCCGAAGGCCGCCTGGTGAACCTCGGCTGCGCCACCGGCCACCCGAGCTTCGTGATGTCGAACTCGTTCGCCAACCAGACGCTGGCGCAGATCGACCTGTGGGCGAACAAGGACGTGTACGAGAAGACTGTCTATCGCCTGCCCAAGCAACTCGACGAGGAAGTCGCCCGCCTGCATCTCGAGAAGATCGGCGTGGTGCTGACCAAGCTGTCGAAGGACCAGGCCGACTACCTCGGCGTCGCAGTGGAAGGCCCGTACAAGCCGGAGCACTACCGCTACTGATCGCCGGACGGCCAGCGCAGCAGGGAAAACGGACACCAAGCGGTGTCCGTTTTTATTTGGACCGAAACATCTATCGCTTCATCCGCACAAAGAGATATAATAGTTGGACAGCACCCCCGGACTCGCCGATGCCTTCCGTTCCGCTTTCCTTCGAGTTCTATCCGCCGAAGACCGACGAACAACGCGCCCAGCTCGATCGCAGCGTGCAGAAACTGAAGCCCTACGCCCCGGAATTCATGTCGGTGACGTTCGGCGCCGGCGGTTCCACGCTCAGCCACACCCCGGAAACGGTGCAGCGCCTGCGCGGCGAACACGACGTCGATGGCGTGCCGCACCTGACCTGCGTCGGCGGCAGTCGCGAGGAAATCCGCGCGCTACTGAAGCTCTATCGCGCGCTCGGCTGCAGCCGCATCGTCGCGCTGCGCGGCGACATGCCCTCCGGCATGATCGGCCAGGGCGACCTGCGCTATGCCAACGAACTGGTTGAATTGATCCGCAGCGAGCATGGCGACCATTTCCACGTCTCGGTCGCCGCCTATCCGGAAACGCATCCGCAGGCCAACGATGCCCACGCCGATCTCGCCAATTTCGAGCGCAAGGTCAAGGCCGGCGCGCACAGTGCGATCACCCAGTATTTCTACAACTCGGATGCCTACTTCCATTTCGTGGACGACGTGCGCCGCCGCGGCATCGACATCCCGATCATCCCGGGCATCATGCCGATCTCCAACTTCACCCAGCTGCGCCGTTTCTCGGAAGCCTGCGGCGCTGAAATCCCGCGCTGGATCGGCCAACGCATGCGTGCGCACGGGGACGACGTCGAGGCGATCCGCGAGTTCGCCGCCGACTTGGTCGCCACCCTGTGCCGGCGACTGGTGGAAGGTGGTGCACCCGCCCTGCACTTCTATACGCTGAACATGGCACGGCCAACGCAGGGCGTATTGCAGCGATTGGGCTGAACGCTAACGCAACCTGACCAGCCAGCCGTGGCGATCCGGCAAGCGGCCATACTGGATATCGGTCAGCTCCTTGCGGATCGACATCGTGACCTCGCCGGCCGGGGCGATGACGTCGCCCGCCGTGAAACCCTTGCCCTTCAATTCCCCGATCGGGGTCACGACCGCGGCAGTGCCGCAGGCGAACATTTCGGCAATATCGCCCGAGGCCATGCCGGCCTTCACTTCGTCGATCGACACCTTGCGCTCCTCGACCTTCAACCCGCGATCCCGCGCCAGTTGCAGGATGCTTGAACGGGTGATGCCTTCGAGGATGCTGCCCGACAGCTCCGGGGTGACAAAGCGGCCATCCTTGAACACGAGGAACACGTTCATGCCGCCAAGCTCCTCCAGGTACTTACCCTCGACCGGATCGAGGAACAGCACCTGCGAGCAACCACGCGCTTGCGCTTCCTGCTGCGGCAGCAGCGAAGCCGCGTAGTTGCCGCCGCACTTGGCCGCGCCGGTGCCGCCCTTGCCTGCGCGCGCATAGTCTTCGGACACCCAGATCGACACCGGCGCCACGCCTTTGGCGAAGTACGCGCCGGCCGGGCTGGCGATCACGTAATAGCCAGCCTCATTCGCCGCGCGCACACCGAGGAAGCCTTCGGTGGCGATCATGAAAGGCCGGAAATACAGGCTGCTTTCCGGCGCCGACGGCACCCAGCCGTGATCGACGGCGATCAGCTGGCGCAACGATTCGACAAATTCGGCGACCGGCAGCTGCGGCAAGGCGAGGCGCACGGCGGAGTGCTGCAGGCGCAGGCCATTGGCATCGGGACGGAAGGTCCAAATCGATCCGTCGGCGTGGCGATACGCCTTGATCCCCTCGAAGATTTCCTGACCGTAATGCAGTACGGCTGCGGCCGGATCCAGCACCAGCGGACCGTAGGCGCGAACCTGCGCGTCGTGCCAGCCCTTCGCCTTGTCCCATTGGATGGCGACCATGTGATCGGTGAAGACCTTGCCGAAGCCCAATTCGCCGGCAAGGATCGCTGCCCGCTGTTCGTCGCTGCGCGCGTGGCCGGAAAGTGCGACTTGATAGGCCAGTGGTGCGGGAGCGTTCATGCGGAAATCCTTGGCGAGTGCCCGGGAATTATAGGACGTGCCGCTGTCCCGACGGACGATGGCGCAGTGGCCGGTTTGACCGCGCTAAAGTGCACGAGTGCGCTCCCGCCTCCTTCTGCTCTGTCTGGCCCTGCTCGCGATCTCGGCATCGCCGATGCGCGCGCGCGCGCAATCGGCCGTCCACCAATGCACGGGCGCCAGCGGCGAGGCGATCTACAGCGACAAACCCTGCGCGGCTTTCGGCGCGGCGGATCGCACCATCCCGCATGCGGCACCCTCCGGAGCGACGATGAGCCTTGGCAGGCAGGCAGTGCGCACGGACTGTGCGCGAACGCTGGATGACCTCGTCCATGAAATCACCCTTGCCTTCGATACCAGCGATCCCAACCGGCTCATCGGCGTGTACCACTGGCCGGGGCTGGCAACGGAATCGGGCTACGACATCGCCGACCGGTTGGCCAGACTAACCCGCGGGCAACTGGTCGACACCCAGGTCAACAATAGCGGGGTCCGCCTGCTGCTTGCGCAGGGCAAGACAAACACCACCAGCAGCGTCAACTTCCACCTGCGGCGCTACCGGGACTGTTGGTGGCTCAGCTATTAGCGCTGGCCCTGGTGAGTCAAGACTGGCTCGACCTCATCTGACGTCGGAAAAATCCAGCGTCGCCACGGTACCGATGGTGCCGTCCCGACGCGGCTGCACCTGCATCTGCCAGCCATAGAGCGCGCAGATGCGGGTCACGATCGCAAGGCCGATGCCGGCACCCTTGGTGTTGCCCGATGCGCCGCCGCGATAGCCACGCTCCGCCATGCGCTGTTCGTCCTCTTGGCTGAGACCGCGGCCAGTATCGATCACGTCCACCGAATTGACGCCGATATGCACGGTGACACTGCCGGTATCGGTATACCGAACGGCATTGGCGATCAGGTTGCCGAGCGCCACGTTCACCGTCGCCTCCGGCGCATCCACCATCAGTGCGGTATTGCCTTCCATGCGCAGGTCGAGCTGCTTGCCGCGGCGTTGCTGCAAGCGGTGGGCGTCAAGCAACTGCTCGGCGACGCGTGCCACCGACGTCTCGCCGCGCACGCGTTCGCCACGGGACAGCAGCAGCAGCGTCTCGGTGATCGCCGTGCCACCTTCCTGAGCGCGCTGGATGCGCTGGATGCGTTCGCGCATCTTGTCCCCGAGGTCGGGCTGTTCCAGCATCAGTTCGACCGTACTGCGGATCACTGCCAGCGGCGTGCGCAACTCGTGGCTGACATCGGCGTTGAACTCGCGTTCGCGGCGCGCCGCGTCGTTGATGCGATCGGAATAGTCATCGAGCGCGCGCGCCAGTTCGCCGACTTCGTCATTTGGAAATCGTGGTGCCAGCGCCTTGGCATTCGCCCCTTCGCCCGAACGTCGTCGAATCAATCGCACGAGATCGGATACCGGGCTCATCACGCGCGAGGCCGACCATATGCCGATGACCAGCGCGAAAATGCTGAACACCCCGATGCTGGCCAGGATCCAGCGGTTCAATCGCAGCTGCGCCTCATGTTCGTCATGCGTGTCATACGCCATGAAGAACCAGTAATTCGGGTCCTTGCGAACCGCCAACTTGTAATAGCTTTTCTCGCCAGTCCCGGGGGCAGGCTCGACGATGTCGAATACTCCATTGGGTAGCGACTGCCACGCTGGCGGCGCGTGATCGAATTTTTCCTTTGAGAACACCTTGCCCTGGATTTTTTCAAAAGCAACGCCAGCGATGCCATTCGGGTGCTGGTAGAACCCGTCGGCATAGAGATCGTTGTTCTTCTGGAGCGCAGCATCCATCACGTCATGATCGATGCGATTGCGGAAATAGAGTGTTGCGACCGCGATCAGCGTGCTCAACCCCAGGCCCAACAGGAAGAACGACAGCACGATGCGCGAGCGCAGCCGACGCCGATTGTGGCGCGACGGCAAGCCGGGCAAATTGGAACGTGCGGGCTTAACCAGCATCCGGTGGTGCGATGCGATAGCCGATGCCGTGGCGGGTCTGGATCAGCGGCACCGGGAACGGCTTGTCGATCACCGCGCGCAGGCCATGGATGTGGACACGCAACGAATCGGAATCGGGCAACTCCTCACCCCATACGCGCGTTTCCAGGTCCTGGCGCGTCACCACTGCGGGTGCTGCTTCCATCAACGCCTGCAGGATTTTCAGCGCGGTCGGATTGAGCTGCAACAGCTTGCCGCCGCGGCGCACTTCCAGGGTATCGAGGTTGTATTCGAGATCGGCAATCGACAGCACCCGCGCCTGCGGGCCTTTGCCGCGGCGCGCCAGCGCGTTCAGGCGCACATCGACTTCCTGCAACGCGAACGGCTTGACCAGGTAATCGTCGGCGCCGGATTCGAAGCCTTCCAGCTTGTTGTCGAGGCTGTCACGCGCGGTCAGCATCAACACTGGCGTCTGCTTGCGCGCGTCATTGCGCAACTTGCGGCAGACCTCGAGGCCATCCATGCCCGGCAGGTTGAGGTCGAGGATGATGGCGTCGAAATCGTTCACCACCGCCAAGTGCAGGCCGGTGACGCCATCGGCGGCGAAATCGACGGCATGGCCGCGGTCTTCAAGGTAATCGCCGAGATTGGCGGCGATGTCCTGGTTGTCTTCAATCAAGAGCACGCGCACGGGCATCTCCTTCATACGAGTTTTCATTCTGGCACAGGGTCGCTCAACGGCGCTTCGCAGCGCCCTTGCCTGCTTTGACCCGTTTGCGGGCGCGAGGTTCCGCCCCGGCGGCAACATGGTCGATGATGGCCCCGGCGATGTCGACGCCGGTCGCCTGTTCGATGCCCTCAAGACCGGGCGATGAATTGACCTCCAGCACCAGCGGGCCGCGCTTCGAGCGGATCAGGTCGACGCCGGCGATGCCAAGTCCAATGGCCCTGGCCGCGCGCACGGCGACGTCGATCTCGTCCGCGCGCGGTACCGCCGGGACTGCACTGCCGCCGCGATGCAGGTTGGAGCGGAAATCGCCCTCCGGCGCCTGGCGCTTCATCGCCGCGACAACTTCCCCGCCGACCACGAAGCAGCGGAGGTCGGCGCCCTTGGCTTCGGCGACGAATTCCTGCACCAGGAATTGCGCGTAAAGGCCGCGCAAGGCCTCGATCACCGCGCGCGACGCCGACGGCTTCTCGGTGAGCATCACGCCGGCACCCTGCGTGCCTTCGTTCAACTTGATGACGTGTGGTGGCGGCCCGAGCATCGACAGCATGTCGACGGTGTCGTCGGGGTTGTCGCCGAACACGGTGGCGGGGAAATCGATGCCCTCCGCCGCCAGCATCTGGTGGCACCGCAACTTGTCGCGCGCACGCAGGATGGCATCGCATCCGTTGGGCGATGTCGTGCCCATCAGTTCGAACTGGCGCAGCACCGCGGTGCCATAGCGCGTGACCGATGCGCCGATGCGCGGGATTACCGCGTCATAGCCGGCGATCTGCATGCCTTTGTAATGCATCTCGAAGGCATCGACGCCGATCTTCATGTAGCAACGCAGCGGATCGAGCACGCGCACGCTGTGGCCGCGCTGGCGCGCCGCCTCGACCAGACGCTTGGTGGAATACAGTTTGGTGTTGCGCGACAGGATCGCGAGTTTCATTCGGCGCCCTTGCGTCGTCGGTGCAGGTGCGATCGGGACGGATCGATGACGAAACCATCGCGCATGGCCTGGCGGCCGAGCAGCATCGGGAAGCGCATGCCGGCGCGATCTGCGAGGTTCAGTTCGATCTCCCGATCAATGTCGGCGAGCCGCATGCGCGCACGGATGAACGGGCGCCGTGCGCGATGGCCACCGGAATCGACGACTTCGCGCTCGTCGATCAGGCGGGCTTCCACCGTGACCACCTCGGCGCCTGGGCGCGGACGGATCTCGAATCCGACCCAAGCCTCGCCATCGCGTTCGAGCCGCCACTGGCGGTCGACGTGAAGCGACGAACTGCGCGCGCCGGTATCGATCTTGGCGCGAATGCGCTCGATGCCCAATTCCGGCAGGGCCACGGTTTCCCGCCAACCCACGGTGACCTCTCCTGACATGCACACGGCCTCGAGACGTTCACGGCGGCCGAGGCCGCCGTGAATGGGGTTGGAGCGGGTGAAGGGAATAAGCTCCCACTCCAAGTTATCCTTTCCAATCAATCGCTTAGCGAAAGATTGGCCCAAAAAATCGATACCTAAACTGATACCTTTTGAACGGATAACGGTACCCGGTCGCCGCGCATCTTAGCAATTGAAGGTGACTGCGACGGAGTCGGCTAGTCAGGCCCCATTTCAGAATGGTGGGAGGCCGGGCTTCGGACCGTCGGACAGGTATTGGCTGTTGGAAGACCAACTTAAGCGACCATTTCACCCCCATCGTCATTCAAGGCCTGGAAGATGGCCTCTTTACTGGCGATAGGGGTCATTGAACCAATAAGAGAGGCTAGCCCTGCGACCGGCGCGCCCTCCATTTTACGGCTCACTACGAACTCATGAGATAGCCCAGCGCTAATCCGGTTGAGGTCGTCCACGCTCAGCCCATGGTTGCCCTGTGAACGACGCCCCACAATGCACTTGGTTGGGGAAACGGGGAGAAATACGAACTCCATCTCCACATCATCGTCCATTGTCCCTAATGCCAAGCGCGCCACGCCATCGGTGAACACTGCAACCGGACCGCAATCGCCCAAGACGAATTCTCCAGCCCCATCGACATCCCAGATATCGAATTGCATCTCTTCCGCAAAGCGTTCCGTGCGGACCGGTGTATCTGGACCCCGAGTTAGGGCATTGATGAAGGCCTTATCTGCTATGGGCGCAGCCTCATCAAGCATGAGGTCAAAAATTCTTGTCGCAAAGTCATGCATCTCCGCTACAAGACTCTCTTTGTTGTTCTCCACGAATGACTTCCATTTTGGCAACAGATGGAAGCGCATTTGTGCGCGCTGCTCCCGGTTCAAATCTGGCCATTTTTCGCAAATGCACTCATCTATTGCTTTTTTTCGTGTAGCGGGCTTCTGAAGGCTATCGTAAAGCCTTTTCTGTGAGTTCTTCTTGTCCAAGATGTGCGCGTGTGCCGCCTCTAGAAATGCAGGCATCATTCCAATCAACGCTTGCCGCATGGCCTTAGTACGGATAGATAAAGCGCTAACCAGTTGCGCGATTTCCGCCTGAGATAGTTTCTCTCCGCCATTGAGCCGATGCACAGTGATGGCCAGCGACTTCTCCGTAACGGTAATTGCATCGTCCAGAGACGTATCATCCGGCCCGCTATAAAAATCAAGTTCCTGCCCAAGGTTCATGGCATTAGCAGGGTAGGAACCGTGGGCGCGATGGTGTGCATAGACATAGAACCGCGTTCCATTCTCCTTGAAGGCGAATGGATGCTGCAGAAACCGGGGGAGATAGTGTTGTTTTCGTCCGCTCATATTTTCCGCTTAGTATTTTATTTGATTGAGCATTCATCCAGGTGCAAAACGTTTACAGTTGGCGCCAATAGGAGAAGAAGAAAGGGGCTATTACTCAATGAAGTACGAGTATGTATTCGCAGCAGAAGTCAGGGGGCTCATGGGCGGCACGGATGACATTATCAAGGTCATCAACATACCTGATGCCCAGGCGACCATCACCTATTCAAACAATCGAAACCTCATCCCAGAGGATATTGACCTGAGAGCGGCGCTAGGAACCCAAATGCTCGGCAGACTAGTTGGGAAAGCCGCCGCAGACCATGAACTTATGCACATGGTGCGAGCGACTCGACAGCGTCGACAAACAGAAGCCCAGACGGAAATGCTTGTGCTCCTAAAAATCACTGGTGATATTGAAGATTTTGAACTCCAGCATTTCAGAGAAGAGACAGGCTATATCTTTTCCCTTGGGGAATCCCCCACTAAATACATCAAAAAACTGCATCAAAATTGCGTTCAGTCCCTCTTGATTGCATTGAATCTAACGTCCACCACCCCTGTATGGACACGCAACCTAATTGAATCCGTGCTCTTTTATAGGAACGACGGGAAGCCTATCTTTTGCTATGAACTTGAGGGGCGTGCAACAGCCTTCACCGCTTCTCCCTTTAACCAAATCATGGCAGAAGAGACCAGCGCAACCACCGAAAGGCTCTTACGTCAAAGCAGCCTCAAGACCGTTTTCAGGCTCCTTAGACAATCCATGGATTTAAATAGCGACAATTTGCTGTCATTCCTATCTGCGTGGACCGCCTTGGAAATCCTTGTTCGGAAAATAATTTCGGAATATGCAGACTCTACGCCAAACGAACCCATGACAAAGCAGTCATCGACAAACAATCAAGCGGCAGGAGAGAAGCCTGCGGCAACACCGAGCAAGTTCACATTAACCAATCAATTCGCCGCCATTTCTAGAACTCTATGCATGCCAGATGCAGAAGAGGACATGAAAACATTTACTAGTGCCAAGAAAACTCGCGATAAATTCGTTCATGGCGAAGATGTCCAAATAAAACTTCTTCCCTCCGAATCCACACGAAACCTGGTCAGTAAATACCTACGCTTACATCTTAGGCAGCCGTTAAATACTGCCGCATCTGCCCTGCTGCCACCTGCTTCTTGAAAGCACAGCAGGCGTCGCCCCAGATGGGCTAATCAGTGCAACTCAAAAGTTAGGCGCGCCGCTGGGCTGGCCTTCCAGCCAGCGCAAAAAAACCACAGCCTTGCGGGCAGCCTAAATCACTACAAATACGCATCAACAATCTTTCCATCCCCTCGACGCTCATACAAGGTTTTCAAATTCCTGTAATGCAGTCCCATTGCATCGGAGACCTCAAATACTGAGTAGAGCTTTCGACCCCCTTCGCGTCTAAGATATTTATCTTCCCCAAGATATAGACGCCAATAACTCGCCAGCAACTCCCTATGTTGATTTTTTGCATCGTATTCAAAGAAAAGCGTATCCAAAATAACGATATTGGATGAATTCAGACCGATTTTTTCGTCAATACTTTTGTCTTCATCAATCACGTACACATGTGAAGCATCCGATGAAATCCGGACGTAATGCACGACTTTGTAGGGATGTTCAAAATCCATCGCCATTACGTCCAGGTCCCCAGGCACAAATCCGGATTTCGCCCTGAACTCTTCCAAAATTCTGGACATTTCGGCTTCGTACCTGGACTTCGCCTCTGTCCCGTCATATTTCAGTGGGACTCCATGATGCTTGAGCCAACTCCTGAATGCCTCCTCCTTCGATGCACGAATAGAAATGCAAGCATCCCGGAAAACTGACTTTTCAGCCGACATCAAATACCCGCCTGACTCAAACGGTTCCAACTGAAGTGCATTCGCTGGGTTTCCGGCACATAACTGCTCCTTGTAGATGCGCTTATCGGACATGCCATCAATATCAATGATGCTTGTATAGCCTGTCGTTTTCTCATACGACCCACCTTCGTAGTGCGTCGTCTTCGAGGAGCCTATCACCGCTCCATATGGCCCAACAGTTCCTGTCGTCGTTGTGAAGGATGTTGCCGGTACATGCACGGTTTTCTTATCTTCGACTTTGGAAGAATCGAATCTGAAGCAACTCTTTCTGATTTTTAGTGTTTTAAATCCGACCAAAGAATCCTTCCAATGCACGAGAACATGCTCACCAGCATCCTCAATAAATGCACCATCTCTGAAATGGAATTTGCGCCGCCGTTTTTGAGAGGATGAAGAGAGTATCCATGCAAAGAGAAGGATTACAGTTCCACCAAGTACATAGAACCCATTCGATACATGGGCGCCTTTCTTATTCAACGAGTAACCAGTCACTCCCTCCTCACCCACAAGATTTCGCTCACGCGGGCTTTCTTGCAATGGTGCATCTGCACTATCCCCCTGGGCCACAGGGTACTCATATGGAAGATGGGCGGTACTGACAAATGCCTTGTCTTTACAACGATGAAAAGAGACGGCTTGACTCCCTATCGTTGCTTTAACGCCAGAGTTGGAGTTCTCAGTCGTATTCCATACGACGTAATGCGCGGACCCACGAGAAAGTTTCCAAAACCTTTGATGTGCGTTTATGCCACCTTCGTAATATTCGACGGTGGCATTTGGTACCGAAAACTTCAAATCGGGCGCATGACCCATACCACCACCGTAGGAATACGTCGTCATGGTGGAGGTCTGTTTTAACGAGGCCCATCGCCCGTTATCGAGTGCGCATTCAAATGCCGTGTATTCGCGGGCCGATACTGAAATCGGCAATAGCACGATGAGTGCTAGAAAAAAGCGCTTCATTGCATCAGCCCCTCTTTATTGATGCATTGCTGAAGAATCGGCACCCCGATGGTCAGGAGCCTTCTGCTTCAAGTCCCAGGCTTGTTGCTGACGGAGACCACCCAAACGCGACCCGTGTTGCCGTTGTAGGTGAAATCAAAACCCATCTGCATCAACAGGTTTCCAAGTAACAACTGGCCTACCCCATTCGTCAGGTTCTCGGCGCCGGCGTCTTGTGGGTAGATGTTGAAAGGCGGCAATGGGCCGGTGGTGCGGTGCTGCCCCGTGTTCTTGTTAGGCGCAGTTCCTAGCCAGACATTTCCATTGAAATGGCCCTTCATGAACCCCTGATGGGCGTCTGCCGCACAGATGGCCAGCCCCGTAAACTTTTCAGACGATTTCGCACTTCGCCACAAGGTCGCGTCGAACCACAGGCAATCATTTGGATGTGCCGGATTGGTCGGGTCCTGCCCCTGGGGCGTCAACAGGCGGTCCGAAAAATCCGTGATGGTGATAGCCACATGCGGATAGTCGGCATTGATTGCCGCACTGGAATTGAAAATCCCGGCCAAGGGAGTATCTCGAATCTGCTTGTAGGTACCTGCCGCGCCGTTCGATGAACCGGCATCGGCATTCAATGGGCGTCCATTGATGGTTACCGCCGCCCCGGCGGCCTTCTTGACCTTGGACCAAAACCCTTCTTGGCTCGACGACTGCGCCAGCGCGATGGACGGCGTGCTGGCCAGAACAATAAGTGCGATACCGAGGAACCTATGGATACCCTGCATTTCGATTGTCTCCCAGTGGCATAGGGAGAGCGGGACTCGGGATTACCGCAGAACCATCTGCACGCACCCCAAAGGGAAAGACGCCACATTGGAGCAGCCTCGGTTTCCCCCCTGTAAACCAGTCCCGCTCCGTCCGTTGTGTTAAACACAATAGTAATCCTAACACCGGGAATGGAGGCTTTTGCAAGCTGGTTAATTCCGTGACCAAATGCCCTCTCCAAAGCCTGCCTCGTCGACTTATGGCCGCCGCCTCCGAGCCGCGCGGCTGGCGGCCGGTCTGTCCCTGGGGGATATGAGCGAAGCCTTGGGACATGACGACTACTCCACTGGGGCTCCACAAGTCTCCCGGTACGAACGAGGTGAGCAGTCTCCCCGCCCGCGCATCGCGGAAACCATCGCTGGCTATTTAGGTCTCCCGCTCGCCTACTTCTACGCGGAAGACGACAAGTTGGCGGAACTTATTTTGTTGTACAGCCGTATGCCTGCTCGCAAACAAAACGAATTGCTCAAGCAACTTCGAGAGCAATCTTGATAACGCCTCAAAGGCATTTCTAGTACACGATTAAAACTCAAAAATATTCCGCAAGAATCATCTTGCGGACTTATCTGATTCTGTTTCGATGAAATGACACCCACGTTAGGAATCGTTTCATATGCTTGGAAAACTTCAACTCGAAATCGCGAAGCATCTGCTCGGTTGCATGATTATTGGTGACGCAAATCGCGCCATTGAAGCGCATGAAGAAGATGTCAGATATTCCCTGAAACTTGCGGATGAACTCATTCGACAAAGCAACCAGACTAACCCGCCTAGTTACGACTACAGCCCTCCGATGCAGCCCCCACCGCAAGCAATGATGCGGAAAATCGAACGCCCCTTGGGCGACCTGCTCAAAGAGCGGCGCTCCAAGGAACAGCAGAGGCCACGCAAGGGGCCAACACTGCACTAATCCCTTAGACGAACAAGGCCCCGCATCTGCGAGGCCTTGGTCTTCTGGCGGCTCAATGCAACCTGAACTTTCTGGCCTCGTATTTCACTCCTGAATCTTGCGACTCGATGTTTGGCGTCGTATCTAGACCTTCGTCAAAATCCGCATCCACAGGAAACCGCGTCAGCATCCGCCGGCTGAACTCTTCCAATTCGTGCGCCACCTTGTCGGTTTCCTTGACGCACGCAACCTGGGCCTCAGAACTTGTTGCGGCCCGAGCCTTCTGATATCCCTTTTGGCGTTCGCGTAGAACGGTTAATCGGGTGGCACGGCGATTGGCGTATTCCTTTGGTGAAAGGATGCCCGCATTCTTGTCATCAAACAGTTCCAATTCCATCTCGGCATCATGAAGCAAACGCCTCGCCTGCTCTTCCTCACTCATCCGCCGAGTGAACCGCAATGCTGCATGTTTCAGTCGCTTCATCAGTTTGAGGAAGTCGCGGACTTCATTCTGGAAGCGACGAGTCATCGCATGCGCTAATACCCGCGAATTTCGATGGCGGATGACCTTGCTCGTCTGCTCGAATCCCACGCCGACGGTGGCGACGAAAGGCTCGCTAAAGAGTGAAGCGGCCTCGTCGAACATGACACGGACGATTTTCTGGGCTTCCGTGGCGTCCAGACCATGCGTTTTGGCTTCCACAACTTTTCGAGCACCCTGGCCAAGTTGAATCTCTCCCTGCATTGAATCCCTTCCAAGCGGCATGAAGTTGCCTGGATGCTTGCCGGCATCCTTCAAAGCCTGCGCATGACTATGGCCGTTTGAAGTTGGCTGGAGACGCCCTTCGGCATGGAGTTGTCGAAGCAATTCCTGGTGTTGTGCTTCATTGCTTGCTGCGATTTCTGCGTTCTCCTCGATGATTCGGCTATCTCGACCTCTCCGATGTAGGGCGGTCGCATCTTTGCCTGCGTGCTTCGTTGGTTCACGCATCAATTTGATAGCCTCGCCCGGGTCTCCACGTTCAATTGCCTCGGCGGCTTGTGCTTCAAGTGAACGATGGTCTACCCGAGCATCAATGCTGGCGGAATTGAGATGCTGGTTGATTCGATTAGCCACCATCTGTCGTATCCATTCGACTTCCACCCTACCCGACGCACCGCCATCGAGTTCTCGTGTCTTTCCGGCTAGGCCATCTGGTGTCATCCGTCGTGTCGTTGCCAACAAGTGGGCGTGATGGTTCAAGCCACCATCAATTGGGGGCGCATGAATACTCGCTTGCATGGCGAACCCATAGCGCCCAACGAGGTCAAAGCAGATATCAGTCACCAGGTTCAATCTCTGACTGTCATCGAGTTCATGCGGAAGCGCGATTTCGAACTCCCGACAGACGGTGGCGTCTTTACGCTTCTCTGCGACTTCGCACGCATTCCACAGCGCCTGAGGGTCCATTGACCACTCTGGAGAACCTAAGGGGGCGATACATCTGCTTTCAACGACATCGCCACGTCTGCGGTAGTCGTGGTGACCTGAGACGAAACGTGTAGCCATTTTGATGGTGAGTTCTCTACCCTAGGAAGGCAAGGAGAACTCCATGAAGAAGCGCTTTACCGACGAACAAATGATTTTGATCCTGCGCGAAGCCGAGA
>JAFEBY010000056.1 GCA_018242465.1 Pseudomonadota bacterium
GCGCAAGCCTCTATGGCGGCCCCGTCGGCCCCTCGCGACGCTAGTTCGAAAACCCCGCCAGGGCCGGAAGGCAGCAACGGTATTGAATGACGCGTGCGCCGAGGATCGTTGGCGGGGCCGTCACCCTTTTCAGGATTCGATCAGACGCGGCAATGGCAGTGCGATCACTTCGCCCGGCTCCGCGACCCGCGCACCCTGCCCACGCATCACTCGTGCTTCCTCCGCCGAACCATAGTGGTAGAGGATGCAGCGCGCGCGCGTCCCGGCGTCGTATTCGCGCAGGAAATCGTCGAACCCGGTATGCGACGGATTGCCGTGCAATCCGCAATCGTGGGCGATCACTTCGCCGGCATCGGCGATCACGCGCAACACCTCCGGAATCGGCCGGGTATCGCCGGTCCACACCACGCTGCCGGGCAGACGCAATCCATACGCCGACTTCGGCCAGTGATGGCGCACCGCGAAAGTTTCCAGATGCAGGCCTTCATGCCAGAAACGATCCCCGACCGGAATCAGCCGGAACGCTTCCCAGAAGTTGACGCCACCTTCGGCCAGCACGTTCGGATAATCACCGACACGCTGGTGCAGCAGCGGGACCACGCTGGCCGGGCAGTACACGCGCACGCCGCCACGCAATGCTTCATCGAACCACGCACCGACGAACAGGCGCTCGAAACCGCCGACGTGATCGAGATGGGTATGGGTGATGTACAGCGCCTTCGGATATTCACCGTAGGTGGCGAGATAGTGATCGAGTCCTTCAGCGCCACAGTCGATGGTGAGCCACGGGCGGCCGCTGCGTTCGATCGTTGCCATCGCCGAACCGAGACTGCCCGCCGCCGAGGCATTGCCGACGCCGTGAAATCGCAGCGACCACGTCATGCCTGTTCCCCTTGCGAGCGATAACCTGCGCGCAGCGTGTCGATCACTCGCTGCAGATATGTTGGCGATTGACCTGCACCCACCTTGTGGATCGATCGCTCCAGTCGTGCGAGATTGGCGTCCACACGTCGACGATCCGGTTTCGCGTGCAGGCGGCTTTTGTCGAAATCGATCAGCCACGGTTTGCGTGCGGCATCGAACAGGATGTTGTGTGTGTTGAGATCGCCGTGTTCGAGACCGGTGGCATGGAAGCTCGCGATCATCGCGCCGGCATCGCGCCACCCGTTCTCGTTTTCTACGCCAGCAGAAAGTTCCGATGCCAACGTGTGCGTATCTGGAATCGTCGCAACAAGGATCGCCGCGCGATAGGTCGCGCCATCACGCCACCATGCGGCGGCGATCGGCGGCGGCACCGGCAATCCGCGCTCCTGCAGCGCATCAAGCAGCCGCAACTCGGCGACACTGCGCACGCGCTCCTCGCCGCCCCACAGATAGCGATCCTGGCTCAACTTCGCCATCGCACCACCACGGCGGTAATGGCGCAGCACGCCATCGCCGAACGGGCCATGCACGAACCACGCGCTACCGCGCCCACCGGACTGCACCGACTGCGCCGCCAGTTCCACCGATGCAGGATCGAACCACCATGCCTGTGGCTGCGGCATGCCGTTCGCGCCCAGCATCGCCGGGGCGCCGCCTGCAGCCGTGGTAGTTTGATGCGCGATCGCCATGCAACGAGTCTAGCAACGTCGTGCGTCCTTCATCCGGTTTGCCCCGCCACATCTGCCTGCTGCGCCTGTCCGCGCTCGGCGACGTCATCCATGTCGTGCCGCTGGTACGCACGCTGCGCAAGGCGTGGCCGGACGTCGCGCTGACCTGGATCATAGGCAAGGGCGAACACAGGCTGCTGGCCGGGCTGGAAGGGGTGGAGTTCGTCGAATACGACAAGGCCAGCGGCTTCAAGGGCATGCGCGCGCTCGGGCGCTCACTACGCACCTCACACCCGCAAGGCTTCGACGCGCTGCTGCAGATGCAAGTTGCGGCGCGCGCCAACCTGCTCTCGGCCTTCGTACCCGCAAAACTGCGTGTTGGCTACGACCGCTCGCGCTCGAAGGATCTGCACGGACTCTTCATCAATGCGCGCATCGAGGATCGCCCCGGCATCCATGTCCTCGATGCCATCGGCAGTTTCTGCGAGCCGCTGGGGCTGAATCAGACCGAAGTGGTGTGGGATCTTCCCGTTCCGAGGGAAGCGCACGACTGGGCCCGCGCACAATGGGACGACGATGGCCGCCGCACGTTGATGATCTCGCCCTGCTCCAGCCACTCGCGCCGCAACTGGTCTCCCGATCGCCACGCCGCGCTGGCCGAGCATGCCATCGCGCAAGGCTGGCGGATCGTGTTGTGCGGCGGTCGCAGCGAACTGGAACGCACGACCGGCGATGAAATTCTCGCAGCGATGAAGTCACGCGAGCAGGTGCTCGACCTGATCGGCAAGGACACACTGAAGCAGCTGCCCGCCCTGCTCGCCCGTGCCGACCTGGTGGTGACGCCGGATTCCGGCCCGATGCACATCGCCAACGCCATGGGCAGCAAGGTGCTGGGCCTGCACGCCGCCAGCAATCCCGCGCGCAGCGGCCCCTATTCCGATCGCCACTATTGCGTCGATCGCTACGACGCCGCCGCGCGCAAATACCTTGGCAAGCCGGCGTCCGAGATCAAATGGGGCACCAAGATCGAACACGACGGCGTGATGGAACTGGTGACGGTGGAGGATGCGATCGCGGCGTTCGAGCGCTATCGCCGGGACTTCGGCTGATCAGGCCCCCGAACCGCTGCCGTAATCCTGGTACGACTTTTCTTCCACGTAGGTCGAACCCAACGCAAGGTTGATGTCCTTCTTGATCTTCGCGCGGACGTCGTTCTCGAAGTAGACGCTGCGCGCCAGCTTGATGAATTCCGCATCGAAGGCCTGGGCCTTTTCCTTGAGGCGAATATCGTCCTCGATCACCCACAAGCGCTCGTTCACTGCCTTCAGCTGTGCGCGCAGATCGCTGATGTCCTGCGCCGAGGCCGGATGCGCGGCCCAAGTGCGATCTGCCGCCGTCAGTTCGTTGCGGACATTGGCGAGCTTGGCCGGATCGCTCATGCGCTCGGACTTGATCTGCAGGATCGCGATCTTGTCCAGCAATTCGCCATAGGACACGGGGACGAGCAGTTCGGACATCGTTGGCTCCGGCGCGGGTTGCCGCATTTGCGGTGGAGCCGTATCATACCCGGCTCGCTGCACCCAATCCGGAGGGGTGGCAGAGCGGTTGAATGTACCTGACTCGAAATCAGGCAGGCGTTTATAGCGCCTCGGGGGTTCGAATCCCCCCCCCTCCGCCAGTCACCGCAAAGCGCCCCTCACGGGGCGTTTTGCATTTGCGCGGTTGTAATCATTTCCATCAGCCGCGATCATGCGCTGATGTATGAATTCGGCCACCTGACCCACCCCGGGCTTCGGCGCAGTCTCAACGAGGACACCTACCACGGCGAAGGAACGCTGGGCCTGTGGCTGGTGGCCGATGGCATCGGCGGCCACGACTTCGGCGAAATCGCCAGCGCGCTCGCGCGTGAAGCCCTGGTGCGCGAGGTTCGCGACGGCACGCCGCTGGTGCAAGCCGTACGCATCGCCGGCGAGGACATCGTGCGGGCATCGCGGCGACGCTCCGAAGCGCTGCCGATGGGCACGACGGTGGTGGCTGCGCTGGTCCGCGGCGACCGCTTCGAGGTGGCATGGGTCGGCGACAGCCGCGCCTACCTGTGGCGCCCCGGCCAGGGCTTGCTGCAACTCACCCAGGATCATAGCCACGTCGAGGAACTGGTCGTCCAGGGCATCTTGACCCGTGACGAGGCCCGCGCCCACCCGCAGCGCAAGATGGTCACCCAGGCACTCGGTGTCACCGATCCGGGCCAGCTCAATATCGAACGCATCAGCGGCGATTTTGCCAAGGGAGCACAACTCTTGCTGTGCAGCGACGGCCTGACCGAGCACGTCGACGATCAGGCGATCGGGCGTGTCCTTGCCAATACCGGCTGCAGCGCGCAGGAGAGTGTCGATACGCTGGTCGCCGCGGCGCTCGATGGTGGCGGCTCCGACAACATCACTGCGGTACTGATCCGCAACAACTGATTACCGGGGCCACAGTACCCGGCCGTCCTTCGCCTTCTTCGCGATCGCCGCCATGCGCGCTTCGTGGGCATCGATGTCGGCTGCGGACACCGTGGCGCGCGGACGCACGCCGGCATCACCCGTCGGCATCCATGACGGCACCGCGACTTCGACGGCACCATCGCTGCCTGCATCGAAGCCGATCTCGCCCTGCCCCGAGGTCATCGCCAGATAGGCTTCGGCCAGCAGCTGGGCGTCGAGCAAGGCGCCATGCAGCTGGCGGTGCGCATTGTCCACACCCAGGCGACGGCACAAGGCATCCAGCGAATTGCGCTGGCCGGGATATTTCTGTCGCGCCAGTGCCAGCGTGTCGAGGACACCGGCGTGGGTCTCGATCCTGCCGTAGCGATCGCCCGCCAGCGACATCTCGTAATCGAGAAAGCCGATGTCGAACGCAGCGTTGTGGATCACCAGCTCGGCCCCATCGATGAAGGCGATGAAATCGTCGATGATGTCGGCGAACAGCGGCTTGTCGGCGAGGAAATCGAGCGTCAGCCCAGTGACTTCCTGCGCGCCCGATTCGAATTCGCGCTGCGGATTGATGTAGACGTGGAAGGTCTTGCCGCTCGGTCGCCGTTCCAGCAATTCCACGCAACCGATTTCCACCACGCGGTTGCCGATCTTCCATTCCAGACCGGTGGTTTCGGTATCGAGTACAACCTGGCGCATCAGATCGCCATCTCCTTCATCTTGATTGCTTCGTCGCGCGCCAGCATGTCGACGCGCTCGTTGTCGGGATCGCCGGCATGGCCCTTCACCCACTTCCATTCGACCTGATGGTTCGATCGCGCCTCATCCAGTCGCTGCCACAGGTCCTGGTTCTTCACCGGATCGCCGCCCGCGGTTTTCCAGCCGCGTCGACGCCAACCCGCCAGCCATTCGGAAATCCCCTGTTGCACATAGCGCGAGTCGGTGTGCAAGGCGACCTGGCACGGCTCGGTCAACGCTTCCAGCGCCCGGATTGCCGCCATCAATTCCATGCGATTGTTGGTGGTCTGCGCTTCACCGCCATGCAGTTCGCGCTCGTGGGCGCCATACCGCAGCAATGCCGCCCAGCCACCGGGGCCGGGATTGCCAAGGCAGGCGCCATCGGTATGCGCCTCGATCCGCTTCTTGCCGGAACTCATGCCGGCGTCAGCGCAGGACTGGGTGCGCGCGCGCGCTTGAGGGTGAGAGGGAGCGATCGCTTCTCCGCGCACAGGCGATATGCCGCCCGCGCCCCCGCGCCGATCTGCACGGCGGCAATCCGTTGCGCATTCCAGGCCGGCCCGATGCCTTCAGCCACCGTCTCGGGCTCGAAGCCGTGTCGGCGCAGGCGCCGGCGCCAGGTGAATGGCTCGGCATCCGACACCCCTTGCCGCCACCAGTAACGTCGATACGGCGACAGCGGGTTGAGACTGAACAACCACAACCTGCCACCCGGCACCAGGACGCGATTGGCTTCGATCAGCACATCCTCCCAGCCCAAGCCGCAATCCCCCGCATGCTGCAGGACGATGGTGCCGACCGATTCGCTGGCCAGCGGCCAACAATCCGCCACGCAGGCGACATCGCCCGCCAGGGCATCTGCGCCGTCTACGCGCAGCCACAGCAGATGGCCATCCGCGACCCCGGCAGGGCGTTCAACGGGTGAAATACAGACCCAAGTCAGCCCCGGACGCTCGCCCCCGGCACGCGCCAGCAACGGCTGTTCGCAGGCCAGCACCACCCGACCATGGGCGCCCTCGAACCAATCCCGTGCGGACAGGTCGGGTTGACGGAGGGGCAACAGGCTGGGCATGGTGACTAGTGTATGGCACGACCCGAGCCGATCCCCGCCTACGAGGACAACTACATCTGGCTCCTGCGGGACGGGCCGGCGACGCTTGTTGTCGATCCCGGGGATGCCGAACCGGTGATCGCGCGTTTGGGCACGACGCCACCAAGCGCGATCCTCATCACCCATCACCATGGGGACCACATCGACGGCCTGCCGACACTGCATGTGCGCTGGCCCGAGGTGCCGATCTTCGCGCCCGATGACCCACGCATTCCGATCGCGACACGGCGCGTCTCCGGCGGCGACGTGCTGGAAATCGGGCCGTGGCGTTTCGAGGTGATCGCGGTGCCCGGGCACACCCAGACGCAGATTGCCTACCACGGCGCGGGGCTGGTGTTTTGCGGCGACTCGATGTTCAGCCTCGGCTGCGGTCGCCTGTTCGAAGGCACGCCGGCGCAGATGCTGGAATCGCTCGATCGTCTTGCGACACTCCCGGGGGACACCCTGCTCTGCTGCACCCACGAATACACCGCCGCCAATGCTCGCTTCGCACTTGCGGTCGAACCCGGCAATGCCGCACTGGGACAACGCGCCGCCCAAGTCGCATCCTTGCGCGCCAGCAATGCAGCAACGTTGCCATCCACCCTCGCTTCCGAACGTGCATGCAATCCGTTCCTGCGGGTCGATTCACCGGAAATCCTGCAATCGCTTGCGAACCATCTCGGCCATCTGCCCAAAGGGCGCGTCGATGCCTTCGCCGCGTTGCGCAGCTGGAAGGATGGCTTCCGATGATGCGGCTGCGCCACGGCATGTCCCTCGCCTTGGCGCTGATCGCTGCGCCCTGCGCAAGGGCCGCTGACGACACCACCACGGGCGCCGCCGTCCTCGCGGAATTCCAGGCGCACCTTGCCTCGCCCGGCTGCGATGATGCCTCCGCGACCTGGCGCCGCCACTACGCGCCATTCGTGCGCCGGCTGATCGATCCTCGCGATCCCGCATTGGCCCGCTTCGACTACGTGCTGGCGCGCATGACCGAAGCCGGCCTGCCCAGCGAATACGCGATCATTCCCTTCGTCGAAAGCCACTACGAGCCGGACCAGCGCAGCAGCGCGGGTCCGGCCGGATTGTGGCAGTTCACCGCCCCGACCGCGCGCCTGCATGGCCTGAAGGTCGGCGGTGATCACGACGACCGCATGTCGATGGAAGCCTCCACCCGCGCCGCCGTGACCTATCTCAAGACACTGCATCGCCAGTTCGGCGGCAATTGGCGGACCACCGTCATGGCCTACAACGCCGGCGATGGCCGCATGCGCATGGCCCAACGCCGGGGAGGCGTCGGCCTCTCCTTCATCACCCGGATTTACCCGGACAAAATACACGCCATCGCCTGCGACATCCTTGACCGCGGTGACAGTGAACACTGGAAGGCGCCCATGCAACGCCAGTTGCCGCGCCTGAAACTGCCCAGCGTGTTGCGGGCCAAAGGCTGAAGCCTACGCCCGCGAAGGGTGACGGCAGGCGTCGCCACGGGCACACTGTCTTCTTTCCAAGCGACACAGGTGTCATCCATGGGGTTCCTGCAGGGCAAACGCGCACTCATCACCGGCATCGCCAGCCAGCGTTCCATCGCCACCGGCATCGCCGAGGCCATGCATCGCGAGGGCGCC
>JAFEBY010000057.1 GCA_018242465.1 Pseudomonadota bacterium
GAGTTGTGCGATTGCCTCGCTGGCGGTGGGTGCGCAGCAGCAGTTCACGGTGAACGTGACGCCGCAGGCGGCCGCGGGTGCGAGCGTGACGAATACGGCGCACGTGCAGGGCGGTGGTGATCCGGCCTGCAGCGTGAACTGCGACAGCACGCCGGTGACGACGACGATCAGCGCGCCAGCACTGAAGCTGACCAAGAGTGCTTCTGTAGCGAATGTGACGGTAGGTGTGCCCTACAGCTATACGCTGAAGGTGGACAACGTCGGCACGACGGCCACCACGGCACCGGTGACAGTGACCGACAACATCCCGACGGGTCTGACGATCAACGGCACGCCTGCGGGCTGCACGGTCGCGGGTCAGGCGGTCACTTGCATGGTGCCCACGGGTCTTGCGACGGGTGGCAGCAGCAGTTTCGTGATCTCGGTGATCCCGACGGCAGCGGCTGTGCCAAGCGTGACCAACACGGCGGTGGCGAATGGCGGTGGCGATCCGGCCTGCAATGGCGCGGGCAACTGCACCTCGACGGTGACGTTGGGGGTGAGTGCGCCCAAGCTCAAGCTGACCAAGACTGCCTCGGTAGCGACTGCGAGTGTCGGCGTGCCGTTCAACTACACGCTGAAGGTGGAGAACATCGGCAATACCGCTACCACGGCGCAGGTGACTGTGGACGACAACATCGTGCCGAGCTTGATTCTGGGTGCGGTACCTGCTGGTTGCTCGACAACAGGTCAGACGGTGATCTGCACGATTCCGACGGGTCTTGCTGCGGGCGCCAGCGTCAGCTTCGTGATTCCGGTGACCCCGACGGCGGCGTCCGTACCGAGTGTGACCAACTCGGCGGGGGCGAGCGGTGGTGGTGATCCGACTTGCAATGGCACGGGCAACTGCACCTCGGCTATCACGATTCCGGTCAATGGACCTGCAATCAAGCTGACCAAGACTGCTTCGGTGACGACTGCGACCGTTGGAGTGCCGTTCAACTACACACTGAAGGTGGACAACACTGGCAATTCCGCAACCACGGCTCCTGTGGTGGTGACCGATGCAATCCCGACGGGCTTGATGCTCGGCGCGATGCCTGCGGGCTGCTCGGCGGCAAGCCAGACGGTTACCTGTACGGTGCCGACGGGCCTTGTCACGGGTGGCAGCACCAGCTTCGTCATCCCGGTGACGGCGACGGCGACGGCGATGCCGACCGTGACCAACACGGCGGTGGCGAATGGAGGCGGTGATCCGGCCTGTAATGGCGCAGGCAACTGCACCTCCACGGTCACCTTGACGGTGGAAGCAGCCAAACCGGCAACGATTTCCGGCGTGGCCTTCTACGACATGGACTTGAACGGTGTGCAGGGCGCCGGCGATCGACCGCTGGTGGGCTACACGGTTGAGTTGCTCCAGACTGTGGGCGGAACGACCAGTGTGATTGCGACCACGAAGACCGGCAGTGACGGCAGCTATGCCATCACCAACCTGACTCCGGGCGTTGGTTACCAGGTCCGCTTCCGCGATCCGATCGGCAACCTGATTCTGGGTACGCCGTTCAACCAGGCGGTCAAGACGCAGTTGGGTCATCCGTCCACGGGTACCAATGCGCTGATCACGCCGGTTTCGCCGACGACGTCGATGCCGGCTGCCCAGGTGATCACCGGAATCACGCTGTACTCCGGTGACAACACCATCCAGCAGAACTTGCCGCTGGATCCGAGTGGTGTGGTTTACGACTCGGTGACACGCCAGCCGCTGGCGGGTGCCACGGTGAAGATCGTTGGCCCAGCAGGCTTCGATCCGGCCAAGCATTTGGTGAGCGGAAGCGATACCTATGTGACCGACAGCCTCGGCATCTACCAGTTCGTGTTCGTCAACGCGCCACCTGCGGGTACCTATCGCCTGGAAATCACACCACCGGCGAACTACGTGCCGCCGCAGGCACAAGCGGGTGGCGTGGCGCCGAGCCAAGGAACTCTGGTCGTTCCGGTGGGCCGCACGTTGGTGCAGCCGCAGCCGACGGCCCCGGCAACGGGAGTGAACGGCTTGCCGGGCACACGTTACTACTTGGCCTACGACATCGATTTCGCGACGCGTCCGGGCGAGGCGTTGAACAACCACATCCCGCTGGATCCGATCGGTGCGCTCAGTGGTCGCATGCGACTGACCAAGACGGCCCAGCCGACCAATGTTCACGTGGGTGACCTGGTGCGCTACACGATCACCATCGAAAACACGGGAACATCGGCGATCACGGATGTCTCGGTCATCGATACGCCTCCGGCGGGCTTCAGCTACGTCAACAATTCGGTGGCGGTGGTCGATCGCGACAACAGGGGTGATCTGGTGGCGCTGCGAGCGATCACGGTATCGGGCATCGATATCGATGTCGGCAAGAGCGCAGTGGTGACCTATATGCTGCGCGTGGGTGCAGGGGTCCGTCCGGGCACCTACACCAATCAGGCGATCATGCGCGACCGTGGCCACGATGCATCCAACATGGCGACGGCAGATGTCCAGGTGGTCGGTGATCCGATGACCGATGACACGCTGATCCTCGGCACCGTGTTCGACGATCGTGATGGCGACGGCTGGCAGGATTCCGCCGATGCCTCGGGTCTCAAGGTGCAGGGCGGGTTCTCGCCGGCGGCCTATATCGCCAACTCGACCACGGTCGACCATGGCGATGGTCCCAAGCCGGAAGCCGACCACAGCTCGCCGATGCTGCATGGCATTTCGCTGGGCGAACTCAAGGGTCGCCAGTCGGATGCCGATCCGGTGGCCAAGCACCAGATCGTGATTCGCCAGCACCTGCGTGAACTCGCCTTCAACGACGACTTTGTGTTGAGCTCGAAGGAAGGGGTCAGCGTGCGCATGGATGCCGCAGGCAAGACGCGTGTCGAGACCAGCGGCGATGCTGCCAAGGGCTTGAACGCGGTCGACCTGCGCGTCGAGCGCAAGGTTGCGCAAGTTGCCGATGGCTACGAAGTCGACTATGTGATCAGCAATGCCGGTGTTGACGAACGTGGCATTCCGGGCGTGCGCATCGCATCGGTGGAAGGCCTGCTGATCGAAACCGACCAGTTCGGTCGCTACCACGTCGCTGCGGTACCGGGCGGATCATGGGAGCGCGGGCGCAACTACATCCTCAAGGTCGATCCGTCGACGTTGCCGCCGGGCACCACCTTCACCACCGACAATCCGTTGGTGCGCCGGGTGACCCCGGGCCTGCCGGTGCGCTTCGACTTCGGCGTGAAATTGCCGCAGGGCGTGATCGAAGGCGGCAAATCAGAGGTTGAGATGGAGCTGGGCGAAGTGGTCTTCGCCCCGGGTGAGTCCGAGGTGCGCGAGCAGTACCTGCCGACCATCGCGAAGATGGCCGACAAGGCGCGCGAACATGGTGGTGGTGAAGTGGTGATCCGTGCGAACGGGGAAACCGCTGCACTGGCCTACCGGCGTGCCGAAGCGGTGAAAGCTGCGTTGCTGGGCAAGCTCGACAAGGCTACGGCGGAAGGGCTGACCGTGAGCGTGCGCACCGATGTCAACAATCCGGCCACGCTGGTTGCAGGCATTGGCGGCAACGGGACGCTGCTGGGGACCGTGCTGTTCGATACCGACAAGTCGGCGATTCGTCCGGAGTTCGAAGCATTGCTCGATACCGTTGCGGCAGAGCTGGAGAAACGTGGTGGTGGAGTGATCGCCCTGGTCGGGCATACCGACATCCGCGCATCGCATGCCTACAACACGCAACTCGGCCTGCGCCGCGCTAAGGCGGTATACGAAGCACTGACGAAGCGGATGAAGCCGGAGATGCGAGCGAAGGTTCGCATCGACATCAACGACGATTCGACGGCCCCCGTCGATGTATCTGTGCCACGCAAGTCGGGGGACGTGCGATGAAACTGAAGATGAAACTGCTGGATTACACGCTGATCTCCCTGCTTGCAGGCATGTCGCCGCTCGTATTCGCGCAGGATGCCGGTGGCGATGGGGTGACGTTCAAGTTGCGCACGCGCAGCTATGACCAACCAGTGACGCAGGGGACCGACAAGAAGTCGTCATCGCAGGCACTACAACCCGATCGCCGTGTCACCATCGCAACGGATGCGCCGGAAATGCCTGGCAAGGCTACGGCAGCCGGCAAGTGGTCGGTACAGCTCGCAAATGGCGGCGTGATCTGGGCGACGGAAGATCCCAGCCTCAGCCAGCCCCAGATGGCGGTGTCCGCAAGCAATCTGGTGGCCTATGACGGCAGCAAAATCACCAAGCCGGTGAAGTTCTACGGCAGCACCAACTATTCGGCGTTCATGAAGCACGCCGAAATCGTGGTGTTCCGCGCCAGCGACAGTGATCTGGTGACGCCGCTGGCGACGGTCCCGCTGAAGATCGGTGCGATCATGGAAGGCGAGTGGGACGGCCACATCGATGCCGCCACCGGCGCGCCGTTGCGCGTTGGCGACGAATTGACTTATGTCGTGCGTGCGTGGTCCGACGACAAGACCTACGACGAAACCTATCCTGCGCGCATGCAACTGGTGCGTCCGGAGGAATTGGAGATCCAGCAACAGCGCACCACCGCACAGGCGGTGCAATCCGGGCAGCGGCCGCTGACCGATGCGGCCGCCAGCGAGATGCTGCAGATCCAGCAGGTGTTCGGCCAGAACACCCTGCGCCTGCAGAACATTCCGGTGTATGGATCGCGCGTGCGTATCCAGGGCCGCAACGTCCCCGATCAGCAAATGGTGACGATCAACGGGCAGGCGATGCCGGTCGATCTCGAACGCAAGTTCGTCTCCGAATATCTGTTGCCGATCGGCCACTATTCCTTCGATGTGCAGGTCGGCAAAGAAGGCGATGCCGGTACTGCGAACCGCAAGCTCGACATCGACGTGACCGGCAAGTATTTCTTCGGTGTCGGCATTGCCGACTTCACCCTGTCCGGCAACAGTGTGTCGGGTTCGGTGGAACCGCTGGCCAACCAGCCGCAATTCACCAAGGACAGCTTGCTGGAAGGTCGCCTGGCGTTCTATCTCAAGGGCAAGGTAAAGGGGAAATACCTGTGGACGGCGCAGGCCGACACCCAGGAGAAGCAGGTTTCACAATTGTTCACCGGCTTCTGGAAGGCCGATGCAACGGACATCTTCCGTCAGCTTGACCCTGATGCGTACTACCCGGTCTACGGCGACGATTCGACGACCTATCGCGATGTCGACACCATGGGCCGTCTCTACCTGCGCGTCGATTGGGACAAGAACCAGGCGCTGTGGGGCAACTACAACACGGGCCTGACTGGCACCCAATACGCACAATACAACCGCAGTCTCTACGGTGCGGCAGTGGCATGGCGTTCGCAGGCGACGACAAAATACGCAGAACCGGGAACGCTCGTGCGTGCCTTCGGTTCGCAGGCGCAGAGTGCGCCCGGCCACAGCGAATTCCTTGGTACGGGCGGCAGCCTGTACTACCTCAAGCACACCGGCATCCTGCCTGGTTCGCAACAGGTGGTGCTGGAAATCCGCGACCCCACCACGGGATCGGTGATCAATCGCGTCACCCTCGTCAATGGCGTCGATTATGAGATCGATGCCTACCAGGGCCGGATCCTGCTGACGCGGCCGTTGTCGCAGGTCGCCAGCGAGAACGTGCACACGCTGACGCGCGATACCCCACTGACTGGCTACACCCAAGTGCTGCTGGTCGACTACGAATATGTGCCGACTGGCTTCAAGGCCGACGATATCGCCGCCGGTCTGCGCGTCAAGCACTGGTTCGGCGACCACGTCGGAGTCGGTGCGACCTACGTCGACGAGAATCGCGCCGGCGATGATTACCGCATGGCGGGCGCCGATATCACCCTGCAGGCGGGACGCGGCACCTACCTCAAGGTCGAGCAGACGCATACGCAGGCGACCAGCGCGCCGATTTTCTATTCAAGCAACGGCGGTCTGAGCTTCACCCAGACCAACGCGGCGCAGCCGACGAATGGCAGCGGCACCGCACGCGCGGTCGAAGCGCGCATCAACACCAAGGAACTGGGCTGGACCCAGCGCGAATGGCAGGCCGGGGCTTGGTGGCGCGACGTCGATGCCGGCTATTCGGTCTCGCGTTATGACATTGGCCAGCCGGTGCATGAAGTCGGCGCCGAAGTGCTGGGCGATGTCAGCGACGTGGTGCGGATGTATGCCCGCGTCAGTCGCGCCGAACGCGGCAGCGACTTGCTCGAGCAGGAACAGGTCACCGCCGACTGGCGCTTGAATGAGCGGACGCTGCTGAGCGGAGAACTGCGCCGGGTCGACCAGCGCAACGCCGGCGTTGAAAGCGTCGGCACCCTGCTGGCTGCCAAATACTCGAAGCACATCGGCACTTCGCTGGATGTCTATGGCATCGGCCAGGTCACGCTCGATGACGATGGCGGCAAGTACGCGAAGAACAATGCGTTCACCGCAGGCGCCAAATACATTTTCGGCAACCTGTCGAACATCGGCGGCGAAGCGACGGTGGGCGATCGCGGCAACGCGGTGAGCGTGAACGGCGAATACCGCGCCAGCCAGAACCACACACTGTACGCCAATTACACGTACTCGACCGACACCACCCAGTACGACCCGTTGTTCAACCCCAGCGTCACCCCGGGCTGGACCGTGGGGCAGCGCTGGCAGCTCAACAGCAAGGTCAACGTCTTCAATGAAAGCCAGTTCCTGAAGGCGCCGAACCAGTCCGGCCTCGCCCATACCTTCGGCATGAACTTCTATCCGTCGCAGGGCTGGAACACGGGCTTCACCTTGCAACAGGGGTCGCTGGAACAGGCCGACGGCAAGACCGATCGCCAGGCGGTCAGCATCACCGGCGGTTACACCAGCCCGATCGCGCAGTGGCAGAGCAAGCTGGAATGGCGCAAGGACAGTGGTGCCGAACGCCGCCGTCAATGGGTGACGACCAACTGGTTCAATTACAAGTGGAACGAGAGCCTGCGTTTCGCCGGACGCCTCAATATGTCCGATACCCTCGACCTGACGCAGTCGATCGCTGGCGCGCGTTTCGTCGAAGGCAATGTCGGCTTCGCCTGGCGCCCGTGGAACTCCACCAAGTACGCGTTGCTGGGCAAGTACACCTATCTGTACGACGTCTCGGCATTGCCGCAGGTGGGCGACGACACCGCCTATTACGACCAGCAGAGCCGCGTGTTCTCGATCGAAGGTGTCTACCACCCGCTGCCGCGCTGGGAATTCTCCGGCAAGCTGGCGCGTCGTGATGGCGAAGTGCGCTTCGGCCGCTTCACCGGGGCATGGGAAAGCTCGGCGGCGACATTCGGTGCGGTGCAGGTGCGCTACGGCCTGATCCACACCGACTGGAACGCCTTGGCCGAATACCGCTGGCTGGGTGTCGACAAGGGTGGCGTGCGCAAGGGCGTGCTGCTCGGCATCGACCGCAACATCACCAAGGGACTGCGTGTCGGTGTCGGCTACAACTTCACCGATTTCAGCGACAACCTCACCGATTTCAGCTACCGCCACCACGGCTGGTTCCTGAATGTCGTGGGCAGCTATTGATAAAGGAAATGGGCACCGTGCGATGCCCATCCGCGATGGAGAAAAGACGGTGTTCGTGAAGAAGCTTGATGTGGTGCGTGCTTGGTCTCTCCGCATTGGCCTGGTGCTTGCGGGGGTATTGCTGGCGGGGCAGGCGATGGCGCAAGGCGTGCGCTGGGAGGATTACCGCGGCGACCAGAATGTCGCGCCGGATGCCAACTACAATGGTCCCGCGGGCGCACCCAAGTTCACCAACTATCCCAATTCCGTGGCGATTGCCAATTTGCGGGCGGTCTCGACGAATATTGGCAACGCCGTGCGCACCGGAACCAGCAGCACCATCGACTTCTCCGGCGGTGCCGCCGATGCCTTATGCGACAATCGCAACAATACCACCAGCGTGCCGTGCCGCCTCCAGGCGCAAGGCAAGGTCGCCTATGCGCTGGTGCGGTTTCCGCAAGCAGGCACATACAGCATCCTCGCTGCGCACGATGACAACGTGGTGATCGAGTTGTCTCCTGACTTCACCAACACCAATTACCGCACTGCGAGCTACAGCATTCTGGCGGGTACGGTGTCCGACTGGAGCAACAGCGAAACCGATTTCCAGACATTCGGATCGTTTACGGCCGCCAGCGCCAATAGTTGCGCATTGCTGCGCATGTATTGGAACAATCAGGCTGGACAGAACTTCAACCATTTGCAATGGACAACGCCAGGCGGCGTGACCCAGATCATCCCGGCTACGATGCTTCTAGACCCGGGTGCCGTGAGTAGCTCTACGGGCTGCAATGGCTCGATCAGTGGCAACCTGGCAGGAATCACCCTGAACAAGGTGATTGGTTCGCCGCGCATCAATGCCGCCGACCAGTTCACCATCGAGATCGGTACCACTGCGGGCGGCGGTACTGTCGCCACCGCGACCACCAGCGGTTCCGCCACCGGCCAGCAGGCCAGTACTTCGTTCGCGACGACGACCGGGACCACGTACCACGTGCGCGAAATCATGGCGGCGGGCAGCAGTTCCGTCATCACCGCATACACGGCGGCGATCAGCTGTACCAAGAATGGGACTGCATTCACGCCGACAGCCGAAGGGACTGCCTCGCAGCGGCGCTGGAGTCTCGGGGCAGCCGGGGCTACCGATCAGGTCGTCTGCACCATCACCAATACCAGCAACGCCAAACCTACCGTGACCGTCAACAAGGTCAGTATTGGCGGCACCGGCACGTTTGCCTTCTCCGGAAGCAACGGCATCGTCAGCCGTAACATCACCACCACTGGTGACAGCGTGCCTGCCGCAGGTCCGGCGGACACCCTGACCGCCGCCAGCACGTCGACCACCGTCACCGAAGGCGCACCGCCTGCGGGCTGGACTCTGCAGAGCATCAGTTGCAGCGGGCTTGGTTCCGGTGGAACGGCGACGCCGAATATTGCCGCGCGCACGGTCACGTTGGATGCCGCCGCCACTGCAAACGGCAGCGCCATCATTTGCACCTTCACCAACCGCAAGCTCACGGCCGACCTGTCGATCATCAAGACCAACGGGGCCACTTCCGTTGTCTCCGGAAGCACGACGACGTACACGATCCGGGTGACCAACAACAGCGGCGCGGATACGGCAACTGGTGCGATGCTCAGGGATCCGGCTGTTGTCGGATTGACCAAGATCGGTGCCCCCGTCTGCTCTGCCACGCCGGGGCAATGCACGGCAGGCACCACGCCGACGAACGCGCAGCTGGAAAGCGGCTATGCACTCCCGGCGCTGGCTGCAGGGCAGTTCTACGAAATCAAGGTCACCTGCAACGTCAACTGATCGCCATGATCACCGGTGCAACAGCAAGAGCGTCGCCAGCCCGAGGAAACTCAGGAAGCCCATCACGTCGGTGATGGTGGTGAGGATGACGCCGCCGGCCAGCGCCGGATCAAAGCCCATCCGCTTCACCATCACCGGTACGAACACGCCGCCCAGCGCGGCGGCGGTGAAGTTGATGGTCAGCGCCATCGCGATCACCAGCGCCAGCATCGGGTCGCGGAACCAGGCGAGCACGATGAGGGCAAGCAGCAGGCCGATGCCGATGCCATTGATGATGGCGATGCGTACTTCCTTCCATACCAACGTCATCACGTTGCTGGCGCCGATCTGGCCCAGCGCAAGGCCACGCACCATCAGCGCGAGCACCTGTGTTCCGGAATTGCCGCCCATGCCGGCGACGATCGGCATCAGCACCGCCAGCGAAACCAGGTGGGCAATGGTGCCCTGGAACTGACCGACCACCGATGATGCCAGGAAGGCGGTGGCGAGATTGATGGTCAGCCACAGCATGCGGCGTCGGAAGGCGCGGCGCACCGGCGAGAACAGATCCTCTTCCTCGTCGAGGCCGGCGGCCGACAGCACCTGGTGTTCGGCCTGGTTGCGGATGATGTCGACGACGTCGTCGATGGTGATGCGACCGAGCAAGATGTTGTTGTCATCCACCACTGGCGCCGAGATCCAGTCGTGGTTGGAGAACTGGCGCGCGACTTCATCTGAAGTTTCGTGGACGTCGATGGCCGGCTGCTCGCCGTCCATCAATTCGTTCACGGACGTGTTGGAATCGTGGGTGAGCAACGCCTGCAGCGCGATTCGCCCGAGGTACTGGTGGCGCTTGCTGACGACGTAGAGATGATCGGTATGTTCCGGAAGTTCGCCGCGCAGGCGCAGGTAGCGCAGCACGACGTCGACGGTGGTGTCGGTGCGCACCGTGACCACGTCGGGATTCATCAGGCGGCCGGCGGTGTCCTCCTCGTAGGACAGTACCTGTTCGAGGCGCTCGCGGTTCTCGCGATCCATCGACTTCAGGACTTCATCGACGACCGTGTCTGGCAAATCGTCGGCGAGGTCTGCAAGGTCGTCGATGTCGAGGTCCTCGACCGCAGCGACCAGTTCGTCGGGATCCATGTCGGCGATCAGGCCTTCGCGGACTTCCTCGCCGACATGCACCAGCACCTCGCCGTCGTCCTCGGGATCGACCAGCCCCCACACCACGCTGCGCTTGGCCGGCGGCAGCGATTCCAGCAGGTTGCCGATTTCCGCCGGCGACAGGGTGTTGACCAGCCGGCGCACCGGGCCGAGGCGGCCGCTGTCGAGCGCGTCGCTGAGCAGGCGCAGCTGTCGAGCGGTCTCAGAGCCTATCTGCATACGCTACCTGGCTCGCGCTGGGGCTGTATGCCCATGATGCATGGTATGCAGATAGGCTCTTGTGGCGGAGGATTTCGGCCAAGGCGCGGATTCCGTTGGGCGGCCACGCCAAGGCGCGGCGGATCAGGCGTTCATGGCACGATTATCGCCCGCGGAGGTTGCCGCCGTCACCCCGCGCCAGCGCTGTCCCGCAGCCAGTGTTCGATGGCGGCGCGGTCCTGAAGGCGCAGCAGGTGTGGCAGCATCGCACGGCGCGCTTCGTAATCGCAGGCGCGCACGGCCTTGCGTACTTCCAGCAGGCTCGACGGATGCATGCTGAATTGCTCGAGGCCGAGCGTGAGCAGCAGCGGGGCGTAGAGTGGATCGGCGGCGAATTCGCCGCACATCGCTACCGCACGGCCGCGCAGGCGCGCAGTGCGAATGATGTCGGCGAGCACGCGCAACACCGCCGGATGAAGTGGCGTGTAGAGATCGTCCAGCGCGTCGTTGCCGCGGTCGGCGGCGAGCAGGTATTGCACAAGATCATTGGTGCCGATCGAGACGAAGTCGACCAGGCCGATCCAGCGCGACAGCGACAGTGCCGCCGAGGGCACTTCGATCATCGCGCCCAGCGGAACCAGCTCGCGGATCGCCGTATGCGTCTTCGACAGTTCGCCATGCAGGCGTTTCAGGCGCAGGCGCACCGATTTGATCTCTTCGCGCCCCGACACCATCGGCAGCAGGATGCGCACCGGGCCGTAGGCGGAGGCGCGCAGGATCGCGCGCAATTGATCGTCGAACAGGTCGGGGCGACGCAGCGACAGGCGGATGCCACGCACGCCGAGCGCGGGATTGGGTTCATCGGTCAGTGCGAGTCCGGTGCGATCGGCCTTGTCGGCGCCGATGTCGAGGGTGCGGATGGTGACCGGGCGCCCGGCCATGCCGAGCACGGCATCGCGATAGGCGAGGAATTGTTCTTCTTCGCTCGGGACTTCATCGCGCTGCAGGAACAGGAATTCGGTGCGATAAAGACCGACGCCATTGGCGCCGAGCATGTGGCCGGTGGCGATGTCTTCGCGCGTTTCCGCATTGATCCACAGTTCGATGTCCTGGCCATCGCGGGTGCGGGTGCGTTCGCGGCGCAGCTTCTGCAGGGCCTTGCGTTCGCGTTGCTCTTCGCGTGCCTTGACGCGGTGCTGGCGCAGGTCGGCGGCGGAAGGCTCGACAATGATCGTGCCGGTATCGCCATCGACGATCAGGACGTCACCATCGTTGATGTCGGCCAGCGCTTCGCTGGAGCCGCTGACCATCGGCAGGTGCAGGCTGCGCGCGAGGATGGCGCTGTGCGAATAGGCACTGCCGGCGATGGTGACGATGCCGAGCACGCCCTGTGAGGGCAGGCGCGCGAGATCAGCGGGCGCCACGCTGGGCGTGACCAGGATGTCGCCGGCGGCACCGGCCACTTCGGCATCGCGCTGGTGCAGCGCGCTGTGGATGCGCAGGATGACCTGATCGATGTCCTCCATGCGCCCACGGAGGTAGGCATCGTCCATTGCCGCGAAGGCCGCTGCGACGCGATCGCGTTGCAGGCGCAGGGCGTAGTCGGCGCTGCAATGTTCATCCTGCACCAGTGATTTCAGACCACGGAGCAGTTCGGGGTCGTCCAACACCAGGGTGTGGACATCGATCAGGTCGCGGACTTCCTTGGTCAGGGTGTCCTGCAGCTTCTCGCGCAGCGCAGCCATCTCGCCGCGAACCACACCGATCGCCGAGCGCAGGCGCGCCAGTTCGCCCGGAACATCGCTGGCACGGATGCGTTCCTCGCGGATCTGCAGCGGGTGCGTGTGCACCACGCGGGCGCGACCAAGTGCACTGCCGCGTGCGGCCGGTTGTGCCTGGTACACGCGACGCATGGGTTACTCGCCCTCGTCGAAACGGCGCGCGAACAGGTCGACGACCGCGGCGACCGCGGCATCGGCATCTTCGCCTTCGGCGCGGACCACTACCGTGGTGCCGACACCGGCGGCCAGCATCATCACGCCCATGATGCTTTTGGCGTCGACTTCGCGGCCACGCGCGGCAATCATGATCTTCGACTTGAACGATGCAGTGGTCTGCACCAGTTTTGCGCTGGCCCGGGCATGCAGGCCGAGCTTGTTGATGACGGGGATCTCGCGCTCGATCATCGCTCAGCCTTCGTCCAGGACAACACCGTTGCGGCCGCCCACCGATGCGATCGACTGCAAACCGGCGAGGTCGTGGTCGGCATAGTTCATCACCCGCAACACCATCGGCAGGCTCACGCCCGCCACGCGCTTCGCCGGCGTGCCCAGACGCACCAGTTGCGCGGCGAGATTACTCGGGCTGGCGCCATAGACATCGGTCAGCACCAGCACGCCTTCGCCGTCGTCGACCTTGCGCAGTTCGGCGCTCGCCAGCGGCAACGCGGTTTGCGGGTCGAGGTCGAACGGCAATTCGTAGACCCCGGTTTTGAGCGGCAACTGTCGCAACAGGCGTTCGGCCACGGTCAGCATTGGCCGGCCGATGCCTTCATGGGTGACGAGGAGGAGTCCGACGCTCATGCCATCAAATTAGCATGAAGACCGCGACGATCACTCGAGTTCGCGATGGAAGGTGGCGACCTCATCCCAGCCCCGGGCGCGGGCGTGCTCGGCGATCACTTCGGCGAGGTAGACCGA
The DNA here is from genome assembly GCA_018242465.1 of Pseudomonadota bacterium. GTDB lineage: Bacteria > Pseudomonadota > Gammaproteobacteria > Xanthomonadales > Xanthomonadaceae > Solilutibacter. Next base: position 13,375 of record JAFEBY010000057.1, read on the forward strand.
GCGATGGCGGCCGCCGGTGCAACCGAAGGCGACGGTGACATAGCTGCGGGTTTCACCCTGCAGTTTGGGCAGCCAGGTGTCGAGGAAGTCTGTCACCTGTTTCACATAGGTGGAGACTTCCGGTTCTCCTTCGAAGTATTCGCGCACTGCCTGGTCGCGCCCGGACAGCGGGCGCAATGCCGGCTCCCAATGCGGGTTGGGCAGCATGCGCGCATCGAGCACGAAGTCGGCGTCGGCGGGGATGCCGCGCTTGTAGGCGAACGATTCGAACAGCAAGGACAGTTGGTGGTCGGGGGCGACGCCGAGTTCCTTGGTCAGCATGCGCCGCAGTTGGTGCACGTTGAGTGCGCTGGTATCGATCAAGACGTCGGACAGTGCACGCAAGGGTTTCAACGCCTGGCGCTCAAGGCGCAACGAATCGGCCAGCGCCAGGCCGAGATGGCTCAGCGGGTGCTTGCTGCGCGATTCCGAATAGCGCTTCATCAGCACTTCGTCGGAGCTCTCGAGGAAGATCAGTTGTGGATCGAGCCCGATTGCACCGACTTCGCCCAGCCATTCCGGCATCTGCGCGAGATCGCTGCGACTGCGGATGTCGATGCTCGCGGCCATGCGCTCGACCGGGAACCCGTCGTCGGCGATCATCCGGCGTGCCCATTCCGGCAGCATTTCCGCGGGAAGGTTGTCGACGCAATGGAAGCCGAGGTTTTCCAGTGTGCGCAGCGCCACCGATTTGCCGGAACCCGACATGCCCGTGACCAGGATGAGGCGGGGCGTGGTCATGACGAAGGTTCCAGAAAGTGCGAATGGCGAGCCATGAAGGCGGCAGCGACATCGACGCCCTTGGCCCGCAGGATGTGCTGGCGCGTCGCCGCTTCGGCGAGCACAGCGAGGTTGCGGCCGGGCATCACCGGCAGGGTGATGCGCGGGACGTCGAGGTCGAGGATCCGCTGCGTGTCGAGGTCGCCGGTGAGGCGATCCATGCCGCCTGGTTTCGGTTCCAGGTGCGGGCGGGTGAGATGCACGATCAGGCGCAGGTATTTGTTGCGCTTCACCGCAGTGTCGCCGAAGGTCTGGCGCACGTTGAGCACGCCGATGCCGCGCACTTCCAGCATGTCCTGCAGGATTTCCGGACAGGTGCCGTCGAGCACGTCGGGCGCGATCTGGGTGAACTCTGGCGCATCGTCGGCAACGATGCGATGGCCGCGCGTGATCAGTTCCAGCGCGAGTTCGCTCTTGCCCGAACCGGATTCGCCGGTGATCAGCACGCCGATCGAATAAATCTCCATGAACACGCCATGCAGCGTGATGCGCGGTGCGAGCCGGCGTGCGAGGAAATACTGAATGTGGTTGAACAGCTCATGCCCGCGGCGCGGCGATAACCATAACGGCGTGTCGCTTTCCTCGGCGGCCTGCAGCAGGTCGGCCGGGCAGTCCTGGTTCTTGCTGATCACCAGCGCCAGGGGACGGGCGTCGATCATGCGGCCGATGGCGTCCCAGCGCGGGCGCGCGTCGAGCGAATCCAGCCACGCCAGTTCCTCTGCACCGAGGATTTGCACCTTGTTTGGGTAGATGATGTTGAGATAGCCGGCCAGCGACGGACGCCGTGCATTGGTCTCGACCGCTTCGAGCACCTGCGAATCGCCGTTGCGGCCGGCCAGCCAGCGCAGGTCAAGCCGCGATTGAAGCCCGTCGAAGGTTTCGCGTGCGGTGACCGACAGCGTCATGGCAATTCGCCTCCGGCGAGCAGTCGGAACAACACGTCGTTATCCGCTGCGCTGCGCAAGCGATCACGCAAGTCATCGTCGGAAAACAGTGCGGCGATATCGGCCAATGCATGCAGGTGCAATTGGGGGTTGTCCGTTGGCATCAGCAAGGCGAACACGAGGTCGACTTGCTGGTCGCCGAATAGGGCTGGTGACGCGAGGCGCAGGAAGGCGCCCACGGGCACCTTCAAGCCGGCGATGCGACCATGCGGAACCGCGACACCGTGGCCGATCGCGGTGCTGCCCATTTGTTCGCGCTGCAGCAATGCCTCGAGCGCGCCGGGTTGGCCGAGCAGGTCGGCGACCGCAGCCAGGGCGTCTTGGGGGTCGAGCGCGCGTTCGCTGGTGCTGACGCGTTCGCGATTGAGCAATGAGGCAATCGGCATGGATAGGGCCTGTTCGCGCTATCGGGACAGGATCATGTTGCCGTGCGTGGCCGTCAGGTGGTCGCGGGTGGCGCTGCGACAGGCTGGTTGCCTGTTCAAGCCGCGTGCGGCCGCATGGCGGCCACGCACGGCAACCCGCAGGGCCGCGCCGAGGCGCATGCGCTGCGGCGTCATCACTCGCTCATTGATCGACATAAACTCACTCGTTCTTCCTTGCATCGCATGCGCGTCGGCGCGGCATGACCTGTCCCGATAGCGCGAACAGGCCCAGGCCGGGGAGGTGCAGGCCGCAAGGATATCGCAGCCTGCACGCGCGCGTGCCCGGCGCTCCTTATACCTGCTGTCGCACCGAATCGCCGCGGCCGTGATCGACCATGCGGTCTTTCACTTTCATCAACGAACGATCCAGCTTGTCCACCAGCATGTCGATCGCCGCATACATCGTCGGTGCGCTGGCTTCGGCATGCAGGCTGCGGCCGTTGACGACCACCGTGCCTTCCGCGCAATGGTTCGGCTTGTCGATGGAGAGTTGGATCTTCGAGTCGAACGGGTGCTCGAAGTGGCGGCCGAGTCGCTGGAACTTTTCGTTCGCATAGCTGCGCAGCGCGTCGGTGACTTCAAGCTGGTGGCCGTGGACTTCGAGATTCATGGCGGCTCCTGTGTCGCCCGGATGGGCGCATCCAGCATTGCGCAATCCGCGGCCGTTGGGGTGAAAATTTCGTCAACAAAATCGTCAATTCATGCGCACGCGTTCGTTCGACGGTGGAATGCGCAGGAGGTCACGATATTTCGCGATGGTGCGACGGGCGACCGGGACTCCGGATTGCTTCAGCTTGTCGGCCAGGGCAGCGTCTGACAGCGGTTTGCGCGGATCTTCGGCAGCGATCAGCTGGCGCAGCATCGACTGGATTGCGCCGCTCGACGCTTCGCCGCCGGCGCCGGTGTCGATGCCGGAAGCGAAGAACGCGCGCAACGGCAGGGTGCCGCGCGGGGTGCGCACGTGCTTGCGGGCGATGGCTCGGGAAATGGTTGATTCATGCAGCCCGAGTTTCACCGACAGTTCGCGCAGGGTGAGTGGGCGCAGCGCCTGCTCGCCGAATTCGAGGAAGCCCGATTGTTCGCGCGCCAGGCAGCGCACCACGTTGAGCAGGGTTTCGCCGCGGGCGCGGATGCCCTTGAGCAACCAGCGCGCTTCCTGCAGCTGGCCGCGCAGATAGCTGGCGTCATCGCGGCTGGCGCGACGAATCATCCGCACATATCCTTCGTGGATGCCGATGCGCGGCACAGAGTTGCCGGTCAGGGCGACGTTCCAGACGCCGCGGTCGCGCCAGATCACCGCGTCCGGGATCACGTAGGTGTCCTGCTCCAGTGACGCCATCGCCGCGCCGGGCTTGGGGTCGAGGCTGCGCAACAGGGTAATCGCCGCGGTGGCGTCCTCGCTGTTGCAGCCGAGCAGGCGGGCGGCGCCATCGATGCCGAGTTTCGGCAGGCGCTCCAGTTGCGGGCCGCACAGGGCGAGGGCGAAGTCGCGTTCGCGCGAAGGGGGGAGCATCCGCAATTGCAGCGACAGGCATTCGCCAAGATCGCGGGCGCCGACGCCGGGCGGATCGAAGCGTTGTACCTGCGCCAGTACTGCGGTGATTTCGTCATTGCCGGCCTCGATATCGGGACGCAGGGCCTCGGCGATGGCGTCGAGTGAATCGCGCAGGTAGCCGTCGTCGTCGATGGCATCGATCAGGGCCACGCCGATCGCCTGGGCGCGGGCGTCGAGCGGGCTCAGGTGCAGTTGCCAGCGCAGGTGTTCCTGCAGCGATTCCTGCGCGGCGCGATTGAGCCGCGGGTCCTCGTCACCGTCGTCGTTGCCCGGCGTCCACTGGCCGATGACATCGCCCTCATCGAGCTTCCATTCGACATCGCCGAGGTTGTTGGCTTCGCCGTCTTCGTGTGCAGCCTCGGCCTCACGGGTGTCCCCGCCCACATCCCCGTCCTCGTCTGGCTCAAGCGTGTCGCGGCTGTCGCTGGTACCGAGTTCGCCGCCTTCCAACCAGTCGAGCAAGGGATTGTTCTCGATCGCTTGGGCGACTTCCGCTTCCAGTTCCAGCGCCGAGAGTTGCAACAGGTGCAGCGACTGGCGCAGCTGTGGCGTGAGCGACAGCTGTTGCGACTGCGAAAGATTGACCTGCTGCTTCAAACCGCCTCCGGGGGGATCGGATCAGGCGGTTTCCGTCATGACGGTGTTTTGTCAGAGACGGAAGGATTCGCCCAGGTACACGCGGCGCACATCGGCATTGTCCAGCAGCGCCGCGGGGGCACCCTGGGCCAGTACCGCGCCTTCATTCAGAATATACGCGCGATCGCAGATGCCCAAGGTCTCGCGGACGTTGTGGTCGGTGATCAGCACGCCGATGCCGCGATCCTTGAGGTGGCGGACGATGCGCTGGATCTCGTTGACCGAAATCGGATCGACGCCAGCGAACGGCTCGTCCAACAGCATCAGGCGCGGGCGTGCGGCCAGCGCGCGGGCGATCTCGACGCGGCGGCGCTCGCCGCCGGACAGGCTGGCGCCCATCTGGTCTGCGACGTGGGCGACCTGCAATTCGTCCATCAGCGATTCCAGTTCGCGACGGCGGCCGTTGGCATCGAGATCGGTGCGCAGCTCCAGCACCAGCCGGATGTTGTCGGCCACCGACAACTTGCGGAACACCGAGGGTTCCTGCGGCAGGTAGCCGACGCCGCGCTTGGCGCGGGTGTACATCGGCAGCGGGGTGATGTCCTGGCCGTCCAGGGAGATGTGGCCGGCATCGGCCGGCACCAGCCCGACGATCATGTAGAAGCAGGTGGTCTTGCCGGCACCGTTGGGGCCAAGCAGGCCGACGACTTCACCGGCGTCAAGGGTGAGTCCGAAATCACGCACGACCTCGCGCGATTTGTACTTCTTGCGCAGACCTTCCGCGACCAGCACGTCAGGTGCCCTTCGGCTGCAAGGTCATCTTCACCCGGGTGCCGTCGCCACCCGATTGGACCTGCCCGCTCTTCATGTTGTAGGTGACTTTCTGGCCGGTCATCGAACCCTTCGGCTGGGTCAGTACGACGTTGCCGGTGAACACCGCGGTTTCGGTATTGAGGTTGTAGTCGACCTGGGCGGCGGTCGCCTTCATCGGCGAACCGTCGTCGAGGGTTTCGGTGAGCACCACTGGCGATCCGGTCATCAGGATGCGGCTCGTTTTGCCCTTGTTGTCCCACACCGTGGCGTGCGCGCCTTTCGCCGTCATCGTGCCCTGAACCACCGAAACATTGCCATTGAGGACGCTGGCCGAGCCGGCTTTGGTGTTGTACTCAACGTGATCCGCTTCGATGTTGGTCGGTTGCTTGCGATCGGAGGTCTTGGCCTGGACAACGACGGACGCAGCGAGGGTGAGCAACAGCGTGGTGATCAGACTGGCGCGCAGCTTAGGGGACATACTGGATCCTGACTTCGTTGTGGAGCACGACGCGATCCTGGTTGAAATCGGCATCCAGACCCCGACCGCGGATTATAGTGCCCGGCTTGGTAATGACGACCGCATCCGGCGTGGTGGCGCGTTCCTTGCCCTTTTCGGTAAAGACATCGAGCGTCGGGCTGGAAATCCGGCCCTGGTCGGCGTCGCCGGTCGGCGAATCGATCACGGCGTCGCCGCGCAGCTTCACCTGCTCGCCCTTGGCGCTGACCCATGCAGTCTTCGATGTCGCCCGCCAGCGCCGATTGTTGCGGTCGGGGAACAGAAAGGTCGGGGTATCGAGGTCCATCGCCTGGGTGTCGGGATTGCGGCGCAACTGCGGCGCCGACACCGTCAACGCTTCCTTGCCCTTCTCGTCGAGCGAGACCATGGTGAAATCGGTCAGCACATAGTCGGGGCGGTATTCGGCCGCGCCACGGGTCTTGAGGTGGTTGTTCTCGTTCCAGATCGCCAGGCCCGCCAGCACGGCGGCCACGGCCAGTGCGACGGTCAGCCATGCGCGCCAACTCATGGATGCTCTCCCAGGGCGAGGATGGCGTCGAGCTTGCCATGCGCGGCCAGCAACAGATCGCAGGCGTCGCGGGCAGCGCCACGTCCGCCCTTGCGCGGGGTGATCCAGTTCGCTTCGGCGAGAACCCACGGATGGGCGTCGGCGGGCGCGATCGACAGGCCGACGGCGCGCAGGGTGGCGAGGTCGGGCAGGTCGTCGCCCATGAAGGCGACCTCGTCCATGCCGATGCCCATGTCGGCCGCGATGGCCTGCATGCGCGCCAGCTTGCGGCGCTCATGGGTGTGGACGTGAGGGACGCCGAGCGATTTGCCGCGCAGTTCCACCAGGTTGCTGACGCGTGCGGTGACGATGGCCATCTCGATCCCGGATTCGCGCAGCAGCACCATGCCCATGCCGTCCTGAGAGTGGAAGGTCTTGGACTCGTGGCCGTTGTCGTCGAACTGCAGGCGGCCGTCGGTCAGCGTGCCGTCGACATCGAAGCCGATCAGGCGGATGCGGGCGGCGCGGGCGAGCAGGTCGGAGGAATAGTCGGGATGCATGAATGGCCGATCACACCACGCGGGCGCGCAACAGGTCATGAATATTGAGGGCACCAACCACCCGGCGTTCGCCGTCGACCACGATCAGCGCATTGATCTTGTGCGCTTCCATCAGGCGGGCGGCTTCGACAGCGAGGGCATCGGCACTGACGGTGCGCGGCGTCTTCGTCATCAGGCTGGCGATGGGGGTCGCGCGGACGTCGATGCCGGCGTCGTCGAGGGTGCGACGCAGGTCGCCGTCGGTGAACAGGCCGAGCAGGTGTTGGCCGTCGTCGACCACGGCGGTCATGCCGAGGCGCTTGCGGCTCATCTCCATCAGCGCCTCGCCGAGGGTGGCGTCCGCAGGCACGGTCGGCACGGCGTCACCGCTGTGCATCACGTCGCGGATGTGCAGCAGCAGGCGGCGGCCGAGGCTGCCGGCCGGATGCGAGCGCGCGAAATCCTCGGCGGTGAAGCCGCGGGCTTCCAGCAATGCCACGGCCAATGCGTCGCCCATTGCCAATGCGGCGGTGGTGCTGCTGGTCGGCGCGAGGTCGAGCGGGCAGGCTTCGGCGGGCACGCTGACGTCGAGATGGACGGCGGCTTCGCGGGCGAGGGTGGAGTCGGGGCGGCCGGTCATCGCCACCAGGACGTTGCCCTGGCGCGCCAGCACCGGCAGCAGCATCAGCAATTCGTCGGTCTCACCGGAGTTCGACAGCGCCAATACGGTGTCGGCGTCGGTGATCATGCCGAGGTCGCCGTGGGCCGCTTCGCCGGGATGCACGAAGAATGCCGGGGTGCCGGTCGAGGCCAGGGTGGCGGCGATCTTGCGGGCGATATGGCCGGACTTGCCCATGCCGACGCAGACCACGCGGCCGCGGGTGGCCAGCAGCACTGCGCAGGCGCGGCTGAAGTCGCCATCGATGCGGGCGCCGACCGCGCGCAAGGCGTCGGTTTCGACGTCGAGGACGCGTTTTCCGCTGGCGGCGAACGTGGGTGCGGTGGGTCCGGCTCCGGACATTTCCCCGGGATTCCTTTAATCTTGTGGCCGTTATTGTAGCCGTGGACCTGTCGTGCCGATGCGTGCCGAAACCATCCAGGAACTGATCGAAACCGGCCTGCCCGGTGCCCGCGCCCAAGTGCAGGGTGACGACGGCGTCCATTTCGAGGGGCTGGTGGTCAGCGCGGACTTCGAGGGCAAGCTGCCGCTGGCCCGCCACCGCATGGTCTACGCGACCCTGGGCGAGCGCATGGGCGGCGAAATCCACGCCCTGTCGCTGCGTACCCTGACTCCCGCCGAGGCGACCGCCGCCGGCCTGTGATTCGAGAGATCTGATGCAGAAAATCGTTGTGCAAGGTGGCATCCCGTTGCGGGGCGAGGTGCGCATTTCCGGCGCCAAGAACGCGGTATTGCCGATCCTGTGCGCCACCCTGCTGGCTGACGAGCCGGTGGCGATTTCCAACGTTCCGCACCTGCACGACGTGGTGACCACCACCCGCCTGCTGGCCGGGCTGGGTGCGGGGATCACCATCGACCAGGGCACCTTGGGCACCGGCAAGGCGAGCGCGGTGGAAGTCGATCCGCGCAGCGTGAACAGCCATGTCGCGCCGTATGAGCTGGTGAAGACCATGCGCGCTTCCGTGTTGGTCCTCGGGCCGCTGCTGGCGAAATTCGGCCAGGCCGAAGTGTCGCTGCCGGGTGGTTGCGCCATCGGTTCGCGTCCGGTCGATCTGCACCTGAAGGGAATGGAAGCGCTGGGTGCGACCGTCACCGTCGAACACGGCTATATCCGTGCCGAAGTCGAAGGCGGCCTGCGCGGCGGCCATGTCGTGTTCGACATGGTCAGCGTCGGTGCGACCGAGAACGTGATGATGGCGGCGACGCTCGCGCGCGGCACCACGGTGATGGAAAACTGTGCGATGGAGCCGGAGATCGTCGATCTCGCCGATTGCCTGATCGCGATGGGCGCGAAGATCGAAGGCGCCGGCACGCCGCGCATCACCATTGAAGGCGTCGAGCGCCTGCACGGCGCGCATCATGCGGTGCTGGCCGATCGCATCGAGACCGGCACCTTCCTGGTTGCCGCGGCGATGACCGGCGGTCGCGTCACCGTGGTCAACGCACATCCGGGTTCACTTGATGCGGTGCTGCGCAAGCTGGAACAGGCGGGCGCGGACATCACGGTCGATGGCGACCGCATCACCCTCGACATGCATGGTCGCCGCCCCAAGGCGGTCGATATCGCGACGGCGCCGCATCCGGGGTTTCCCACCGATATGCAGGCGCAGTTCATGGCGATGGACTGTATCGCCGATGGCGCGGCGATCATCAACGAAACGATCTTCGAGAACCGGTTCATGCACGTGCAGGAATTACAGCGCCTTGGCGCCGACATCCATGTGCAAGGCCATAGCGCGATGGTGCGCGGTGTGCCGCAGCTCTCCGGTGCGCAGGTGATGGCGACCGATCTGCGTGCGTCGGCGTCGCTGATCCTCGCGGGCCTGGTGGCCGATGGCGAGACGGTGATCGACCGGATCTACCATCTCGATCGTGGCTACGAGCACATCGAAGAGAAGTTGTCCGGGCTTGGTGCGCGAATTCGGCGGGTCGACTGAAAGCTCATCGCACGCGCTGGCTGAGCGAAAAGCATCGCCCGGCTCTTCGCCTTTAGCGGTTATCCGCAGTGTCCGACACGCCGTGAACCCATCCATGCCTCGCATGGTCGGCCACTGCGGACGAACCGCACGGCGCCGCCGGTAGTGGCTTTCAAGCGTTCGGGAAAGCAACAGCTCGCGCGGCAAACGCGCCAGTCCGGTTAATTAAGTGGAGATTTGAGAAGCAACAGCACGCGAGGCTGTTGCTCTTACTCACGCACCCAGAAAGTCGCAACACGCGCGCGGCGGCGGGTGTGCCAGTCCGGTGCGCGGGCGTTGCGCCGCATGGATGCGGCGCACGAGCCTACATGGAAGTACTTGCGGCGTCCCGCGCTCTGGAGCTGGTCACCCGCCAAGCCAGCGCGTGCAATGCGCTTTCAACCCTCAATCAATGCTCTGCAGCTTGAGATCGATGTTGTCCTGGTTCTTGTGGATGCGCACCGGCACCGGATAACCGCTTGCTACCCACAGCACCAGGTCTTCGCCGGTCACTTTCGTCGCCTGCACCTGCTTGCCGCCAATGCTCAGCATTTCCTTGCCGGAGATAGCGAAGCTCACCATCTTGGCCTTGCCGTTGTCGACTAGGCGGTAATGCAGCGGCTTACCGGCCTCGACGTCACGGACGATCGCCAGGTTCATCAGCATCGCATCGACGTCGCCGGATTGCAGCGCGATCGGGCCACGACGATCAGGCTTGACCTTGCCCGACCACGTCGCTTCGCGCTTGCCCCAATCGTAATTGGCGTTGCGCAGATCCGACCGGAACAGCACGTTGGTCGCATCCTGCCCGCTAAGCGGGCGCCAGATGCCCCCGACATCCTCGAACGTCGTGCTCTGCTTCGCGGATCCGACCTTGGCTGCGATCGACATGCTGTATTTCCACTGGCTGCCGCCCTGCGACACCAGGCTCATCTTGCCGACCGCGTCCATGCCCATGTAGGTGGCTTGGTAGGTCGCGCTGAAGGGCTTGAGCGCAGCCTGTGCGGACAGGCTGGCGGAGAGCAGGCCAGCAGCCAGCAAGGCATTGAAGATCGGTTTCATTTCACGGGTCCCTTGTAATCGGTCAGCAGCAATTCGAGTGTGCCGGTATCGCTGTCCTTCTGCAGGATGCGTACCGGCGTCGGCACATTGTCCGATACCCAGGCGTCCATGCCGTCATTGCCGGCATTGGTGCGACTGACATGCCAGGCATCGTAAGAGAGGTCGCCGACGGTGACGACTTCCTTCGCGGCGGACGTCGTGAAGGTTTGCAGGCGTGCGCGGCCGTTGTCGACCACGCGGTAGTGCAGGGGCTTGCCGGCATCGGCATCACGCACCACGGCGAGATTCACCAGCAATGCGTTCATGTCACCGGCTTGCAATGGCACAGCCGCGCGGCGCTTGGAGCTGACATCACCAGTCCAATGCGCGGAATTGCGCGACCAGTCGTAGGTGCCGGTGATGCGCTTGTTGCTCAGCAACAGATGCTTGATCGTCGCTTGGCTGATCGGACGAAAAGTATCGCCGATGCGTTCGAACACCGTGCTTTGCTGGAGGTTCAATCCGGCGAGGCCAGCCAGGCCTTGCGTGCCGCGGATCCCGAGATCGAGCCGCCAGCGTCCGCCACCGAGATCGACCACCTGCATCGACGCGACGCCGGCAGGACTGCCGTTGCGGGCGACGGAATAGGTGGCGCGGAAGGGCACCAGCACCTTGCGCACCAGCGGCGGCAACGCGGCATCCGGCGCGACCGCTGAGGCCGGCGTGGCGGGCGTCGTCGTCTGCGCGATCGCCAAGGGCGACAACAGGCAGGCGAAGCCGGCAATGGTGCCGACGGCGACTGGTTTCACGACGGAAAGACCCGTATTCATCATTCGGCGAACTCTAGCCGTCGCGGTGTAAACAGCGTATGACCGTCGAGCACCGCGGTGGCATCGCGTTCATGCAATCGCCCGGCCACCGCCCAGCGCAGGACTTCCGGATACAGGCGGTGTTCCCGTGCCTGCACGCGGTGTGCGAGGGATTCCGGTGTCTCGCCTGGCTGCACCGGAACCATGACCTGGGCGATCACCGCGCCGGCATCGAGCTCGGGGATGACGAAGTGGACGCTGGCGCCGTGTTCGTGGTCACCGGCTTCCAGCGCGCGCCGGTGGGTGTCGAGCCCGCGATGGCGTGGCAGCAGCGAGGGATGGATGTTCAGTACCCGTCCGCGGAAACGTTCGACGAAAGCGGTGTCGAGGATGCGCATGTAGCCGGCGCAGGCGATCCAGTCCGGGCGTGCAGCGGCGATGGCATCGCCCATGGTCTGGTCGAAATCGCCGCGGTCGGCGAAGTCGTGCGGTTTCGCACTCCAGCGCAATGCGGCGGGCACGAGGTGCAGTGCTCCGCATTCGGGCTTGTCGGAGAACACGCCGGCGATCTCCGCATCCAGCGTCCCTGCATCGATGGCGGCGAGGATCGCGGCGAGGTTGCTGCCGCGTCCCGAGCACAGCACCGCGAGGCGCGGCAAGGGCGCGCGATCGCTCACGACATCAACGGATATGCAGGCGGTCGTCGCCGTGGGCGGGCGTGACTTCGCCGATGCGCCAGTGGGCGAGGCCCCGGCCATCGAGGCTGGCTTCGATCGCGGCGACAGCGCCGGGCGCGGCCATCAGCACGAAACCGATGCCGCAGTTGAAAGTGCGCCACATTTCCGCGCGCGGCACGTTGCCTTCGCGCTGCAGCCAGTCGAACACCGCCGGCAGTGGCCATGCTGAAGTATCAATTTCGAGACCGAATTCCCTGGGCACGACGCGGATGATCTTTTCCACCAGCGCGCCGCCGGTGACGTGGGCCATGGCGTGGATATCGTGCTTCGCCAGCAGTTCCAGCACGGGTTTGACGTAAATGCGCGTCGGTTCCATCAGCGCATCGGCGAGTTTGGCGCCGCCGACATCGAGATCGAGGGGGTTGCCGGCACGCTGCAGGATCTTGCGCACCAGCGAATAGCCATTGGAATGCGGGCCGCTGGAGGCGATGCCGATCAGTACGTCGCCGACGCGGACTTTGCTGGAATCGATCAGTTTAGATTTTTCCACGGCGCCGACGGTGAAGCCGGCGAGATCGTATTCGCCCGGCGGGTACATGTCGGGCATCTCGGCGGTCTCGCCGCCGATCAGCGCACAACCGGCGATCTCACATCCCTTGGCGATGCCGGCGACCACGTTCACGGTGGTGTCGACGTCGAGCTTGCCGGTGGCGAAATAGTCGAGGAAGAACAAGGGTTCGGCACCCTGGACCAGCACATCGTTCACGCACATCGCCACCAGGTCCTGGCCGATGGTGTCGTGGCGATTGAGCTGCTTGGCGAGGATCAGCTTGGTGCCGACGCCATCGGTACCGGAGACCAGCACCGGTTCCTGGTAGCGGCCGGCAAGATCGAACAGCCCACCGAACAGGCCGACGCCCCCAAGCACCTCCGGGCGCATGGTGCGGCGGACCAGCGGTTTGATCCGTTCGACCACTTCGTTGCCCGCATCGATGTCAACCCCGGCGTCGCGATAGGTCAGGGGCGTCGGGGTCTGGGACACGGTGGAAATTCCGGGAAAACGGGCTGTGAGTTTAGCCGGGATGGACGCATCACGCCCCGTGCGGCACCATTCGTAGGTGTGCGTGCCTTGTGATGGGCCGCAAGGAGTCCTGATGCGAGCGTTCAAACTGTTCTGCTGCGCGTGCCTGCTGGCATTGGCGATGCCGGTGCTGGCCCAGCGCGTGGAAGGCGATCGTGCCGTGGCGGAAGGCCAGTACGCGACCGAAGTGCCGGTGCGCAACCAGTCCGAAGCGGAACGCAACAATGGGTTTTCGCGCGCGCTGCTCAAGGTGCTGGCCAATCTTTCCGGCGAACGCAACCCGATCGCCCGGCCCGGCGTGGCCGATGAAATTCGCAACGCCAAGGCCTACGTCACCAGTTTCGATTTCCGCCAGGACGAAGGGGTCTCGAGGACCGGGGCGCCGTCGTTCAAGACCATGCTGGTGGTGCGCTTCAATCCGGCCAAGGTGACCGAGCTGGTCGGCAAGACCGGCTTTGCAAGCTGGCCGGAACCACGCCCGAAGCCGGTGCTGTGGCTGGCCATCGATGACGGCAGTGGTCCACGCTTGGTCGGGCTGGCGCAGGCCAACGCCGCGCGGCCCGTACTGGATCGCGCCAAGGTGCGTGGTTACCGGCTTGGCCTGCCCACGGGCAACGCCTCCGAACAGGTGATGGCCGCTTCGATCTGGCGCAGCGATGTTGCCGCGGTGGCGCGTGCGTCGGCTGCCTATGATCCGCCGATGCAGCTGGTCGGCAAGCTCTATCGCGCCGGCACTGCCTGGCGCGGCGACTGGATTTTCGTCGACAAGGGCAAGGTGTTGGCGCGCTCGTCCACCAGCAATGCGGACGCACGCACCGCGATGGCCGGTGGCGCCGACATCGCCGCCGATGCGTTGATCCGCAAGTACGCACGCCCGGGCAAGCCGGTGCCGAAGCAGAACAATGGCGAGGTTTCCGATTTCACCATCCAGCTGGTTGGCATCGGTTCCAGCGAGGATTACCTGCGCGCGATGGCGTGGCTGGAAGGCCAGCCGCAGATCAAGCGCGTGGTGCCGGTGGATGCGACCGCAGACAGCATGCATCTGCGCATCTCGGTTGCGGGCGGTGGCGCTGGCCTTGCGACCATTGCGGCCAATGGTGGCGTGGTGGTGCCTGAAGCCGTGTCGGCACCAGTCGTCGATGCCAATGCGAACGGCGACAAAAAGACGTCCACCGATGCCGACAAGACGCCGGCACCTGTGCCGACCGTCTATCGGGTGCGATGAATACCGGTTCGCCGCGGGCGTCGCTGGCAGGCATCGCTGCGTTCTTCCAGCGCGTGCAATTCGCGGCGATCGCGCTTGCTGCGCTATGGCTGCTGGCGCATCTCGCTTCGGTGTTGGTGCCGTTTGCGGTTGCCTTGCTGCTGGCATGGCTGGGCGATCCCTTCGTGCGCCGGCTGCAGGGATACAAATTGTCGCGCAACCTTGCCGTCGTGGTGGTCTACCTGGTGATGTTGCTGATCGTCGCGATCGCGGCACTGGTGCTGGTGCCGCTGATTGAACGCCAGATCACCACGCTGATCGCGGCTTTTCCGCGTTATCGCGACTGGTTCCTGGCGACCGCGATTCCGAGGATCGAAGGCCATTTCAACGTTCGCATCGCCGAATGGCTGGACACCGGGCGCATCACCGCCTGGATTGAAGAACACTGGAATCAGGCCGGGGGTTACGCCACCACCGTGCTCGGCGTGGTGTCGCGCTCCGGATTTCGTGTGCTTGGCTGGGCGGTCAATCTTGTCCTGATTCCGATCCTCACGTTCTTCTTCCTGCGCGACTGGGACGACGTCGTGCGTCGTGTCGCCAGCCTGGTGCCGCGCGATCACACAGATCTGGTGCATCGCCTGGCCAAGGAATCCAGCGAAGTGCTGCGATCGTTCCTGCGCGGCCAGTTGCTGGTGATGCTGATCCTCGCCGTGCTCTACGCGGTCGGCCTACGCTTGGCCGGGCTCGAACTCGGCATTCTCATCGGCCTGCTCGCGGGCGTGTGTTCGTTCGTGCCCTACCTCGGCCCGATCGTCCTGCTCACCCTCGGCTGCGGCGCGGCGCTGGCGCAGTACGGAGACTGGCATTATCTGGTCGGCGTATTCATCGTGTACGGCATTGGCCAGCTGCTGGAGAGCTACGTGCTCACGCCGAAACTGGTCGGCAAGAGCATTGGCCTCGGCGAGGTCTCGGTGATCTTCGCGGTGATGGCGGGCGAGGCGTTGTTCGGCTTCCTCGGCATGCTGCTGGCGTTGCCGGTGGCGGCAGTGGCCAATGTGCTGATGCGGCACATCCACCAAACCTATATGTCCAGCAAGCTGTATCGCGGCGACGAACCCGCGCAGTCGCACATCATCGTGCCCGACAGCATCGGCGAAGCGCTGAACGACATCGACATCCCCGAGTGAAGTGAGCCGGCACCGCATCCAATTGCCATTGGCGCTGGCAACGCGCGCCGACCGTCGCTTCGACAATTTCGTTGGCGCGGCTGCGCAAGTGCTCGCGGATGGCGTTGGTGAGGGGCATCGCGCCTGGTTGTTGACGGGACCTGCGGGCGTCGGCAAGACCCATCTGTTGATGGCAGCGCATGCGGCGAGTGGCGGCGAATCGGCCTATCTCGCCCTGCCGCAGGTGGCGGGCAGCCTCGCCGATGTCGCGCCGATGTTCGAACGCCATCGACTGCTCGCGCTTGATGGCCTCGAAGCGATCGTCGGCAATCGTGACGACGAACTGGCACTGTTCGACCTGCATAATCGCGTTCTCGATCATGGCGGCCGCCTGTTGTACGCCGCACGATCAACTCCAGAGCAACTGTCGTTCGCATTGCCCGACCTGCGTTCGCGCCTGGCGCAGGCGACGCGCCTGCCGTTGCCGGCGCTCGATGAGGCGCAGCGTCTCGAGTTGTTGCAGTCGCGCGCGGCGCAGCGTGGTCTGGTGCTGGATGATGCGTCCGCGGAGTGGTTGATGCGACGCTGCGATCGTGATCTCGGTAGCCTGATGGACGTACTCGATCAGCTCGATCGCGCGTCGTTGGCGGCGCAGCGGCGGCTCACCTTGCCGTTCTTGCGCGAGGTGCTTGGCGGTTCTTCGGCGAGTTGAGTGTGGGCGGCATGGCACGCGCTGTCTCAGCGGGTGGCCAGTCCGGTGCGCGTCAATGCACGCGCTGGTGGCGTGGGTCACCACTCCGCTGTGCGGGACGCCAGCAAGTACGTCCATGTATGGCTCATGCTCGCCATCCATGGCTCGCAATGCCCGCACATCGGAGCAGCGACCCACTTCCGCGCGCGTGTTGTGGCTTTCTCGAAGAGCGATAAGCCCGCCACTGGCGGCGCCGTGCGGTTATCCGCTAAAGGCGCTCAGCCGGGCGATACTGTTCGCGACTACGTCAACCCAGCGCGTGCGATCAAGCGCGCAATTCCGCGTCCAACGCCGCCAATCGCTGTGGCGTGCCGACATCGGTCCAGCGGCCACGATGATGCGTCGCAGTCATCGCGTCGCGCGCGATCGCGGCCTTCATCAACGGCAGCAAACGGAAGCGCGGTGGCGTTTCATCCGAGCCCGGTGCATCGCCGATGCGCGCGCGCCAATCATCGAGAAAATGCGGGCGATAAACGCCGATGCCGGAATAGGTGAGCTTGTCGTCGCCATCCAGATGGACATGGCCATCTGCCGCCAATGCGAAATCGCCCTGCGGATGTTGTGGTGGATTGTCGACCAGCACCAAATGTGCGTCGCCGGCAGGTTCGCGCGGCAGTCGTGCGAAGTCGAAGTCGGTCCAGATGTCGCCATTGACCACCAGGAACGGTGCCTCGCCGAGCAGCGTGCGTGCGTTCCACATGCCGCCACCGGTTTCCAGCGGTTGCGGGCCTTCGTATATGAAGTGGAGCTGCAATCCCCAGCGCGAACCATCGCCGAGGCGTTCCGGGAATTGTTGCGCCAGCCATGAGGTGTTGACCACCACCTCGCTGATGCCGAACCCGGAGAGCTTCTCCAGATGCCACTCGATCAGCGATTTCCCGCCCGCCTGCAACAGCGGTTTCGGGGTGTGTTCGGTGAGCGGGCGCATGCGTTCGCCGAAGCCGGCGGCAAAGATCAGCGCCTTCATCGTGCAGCGTTCCCGTGTGCGGCCATTGCCGGTTTCACCCGATGCTGGATGAAGTCGTGCAGGTCGGCGAGTTTCGGGTGACGCGGCAGTACGGCATCGAGGTAGGCGATGAAGCGTGGCGCGTCTTCGAGATATTTCGGCTTGCCGTCGCGATAGTTCAGGCGCGCGAAGATGCCGAGCACCTTCAGGTGGCGATGCACGCCCATCAGGTCGACATCGTGGAGGAATCGTTCGATCGGCGGAAGCGGCAAACCAACGGCGATCGCGCGGCGATGGTAATCATGCAGCCACGCCTGCACGCGGTCTTCCGGCCAGCTGATGAAGGCATCCTTGAACAGCGAGGCGGGGTCGTAGGCGATCGGTCCGGTGACGGCGCCCTGGAAATCGATCACTGCAGGCGACTCGCCGGTCGACGTGCGCATCAGGTTGCGCGGCATGAAGTCGCGATGCACCAGGACTTGCGGTTGCGCCAATGCTGCGTTGACCAGGTGCAGGCAGGCGGCATCCAGCATCTCCGCCTCGCTGCAGTCCAGGGCCATTCCGAGATGGCGGACGCAGAACCATTCGTCGAACAACCGCGGTTCCATCGACAGGCGGGCATGGTCGTAGCGTGGGAAGTCGGTCGGCGGCACGATGGCCTGGAGTTTTGCGAGCTGCGCGAATGCGCCATCGAACAAGGCATCGGCAGTGCCGGCATCGAGGTCGTGCAGGTAGGTATTGACGCCGAGATCTTCCAGCAACAGGAATCCATGCTCGATGTCGGCAGCCAGTACGTGCGGCACGCGCACGCCGCCACGTTCGAGCAGGTCGCAGATCTCCAGCCACGGCGCCACGTCTTCCAGTCCCGGTGGCGAATCCATCACGATGCGGGTGGGCGAGGAGTCGGTGCGCCAATAGCTGCGGAAGCCGGCGTCAAACGAGGCGCGGTGTTGCGCGGTCCCGGCGCCGAGGACCCGTGAGGTCCATGCAATGCGCTCGTGATCGCGCGGAGTGAGTGTTTCGAGGGGCATTCGCCCAGCTTACCGTGCGCATTGGGCGTCGGAAAGAACAACGCCCCGGCTGGCCGGGGCGTTGGTGTCGTGCATCGTTGCGGATGGAGGTCAGCTGTTGCTGCTGGCCATTTTGCCGCGGACGAATTCGTAGATGAAAAGCAGGATGATGGCGCAGACGATGGAGATCGCGAAACCGACGAAGCCGCCGCCGTGGTACAGCAGGCTGCCGACATACGCGCCGACGATGCCGAGGACGATCGTCAGGATCCAACCCATCGGATCCGCGCCGGGCTTGAAGAAGCGCGCGAGGATGCCGATGACTGCGCCGATGATGATGGTGTACAGGATGCCGCCCATATTTCTGAGTCCCTCTTGAGGGTGTGTGGGAGTGTTGCCGGCCGATCCTAGCAAGGTCCGGGTGTCGGCGCTGTTGCCCTGCGGCATGATCGGTCAGGAGGGGCGGATCGGGTCAGGCCGCGCGGGCCAGTGTCGCGCCCCGCGCAGATGCGGGAAACCCCAGTAGCGGAGCGGCGCCGAACCAGTGCAGGCGTGTCGCCAGTGCTGCCACTTCGCCGACGAAGAGGATGGCTGGCGCTGAAACCCGGTGCGCCGCCGCGAGCTCCGGAAGCTCGGCCAGGGTGCCAATGACCACGCGTTGTCCGGAGCGTGTGCCGTTTTCGACCAGCGCGACTGGTGTGTTCGGGCAACGTCCGCACGCAACCAGACGATCGCGGATGCGCTCGAGCCCGGACACGCCCATGTAGAAGGCGAGTGTCTGGCGATCCTGAGCCAGTGCGTGCCAGTCGATCCCGTCGTCGTCACTCTTGGTCTGTGCGGTGACAAAGCGGACGGATTGCGCATGTTCGCGATGGGTGAGCGGGATGCCGGCGTAGGCACCGCAGGCGACCGCCGCGGTGATGCCGGGGACCACTTCGAAATCGATGCCGTGCGATTGCAGTACTTCCAGTTCTTCGCCACCGCGGCCAAAGACGAAGGGATCCCCACCCTTGAGACGGACCACGCGCTTGCCGGATTTGGCGTGTTCCACCAGCAGGCGATGGATGGAAGATTGGGTGGCGTGATGATCGCCGCCGACGTGCTTTCCGACCTCGATCAACTCGGCATCGCGTCGCGCAAGCGCCAGCACGCCGTCACTGACGAGACGGTCGTGGAGGATGACATCGGCTTCGTTGAGCAGACGCAATGCGCGCAATGTCAGTAGGCCGGGGTCGCCGGGGCCGGCGCCAACCAGGGCGACGCGGCCGACGGGTTGGGGCGATGCGGTATCGATGTTCGCCTGCAGGGTACGTTCTGCACTGGTCGTGTCGCCCCGCCGCAGCAGCGCCGGGATCGGTCCGGCAAGCACGCGATCATAAAAGCGACGTCGTGCGGGAAGATCTGCCAGTTTTGCGCGGATCCGCGCGCGTGATTTCTGCAGCAATTCGGCCAACGCGCCCAGCGAGTCGTCGAACTGGATCTCCAGGTGTTCACGGATGTGGCGCGCCAGCATCGGTGCGCCGCCGCCGCTGGAAATGGCGATCTGCAGCGGCCCGCGTTCGACGCGCGCGGGCAGGTGGATGGTCGACAATTCCGCGTCGTCGACCACGTTGGCGAAGATGCGCCGTGACTCGGCCGCGGCGGCGATCGCGCGATTGACGGCAGCATCGTCGGTGGCGGCGATCACCAGCCAGACATCATCCAGCCATGCATCCACGAAGTCGCCCATGATCGTCTCGATCCGGTCTTCGGCAGCCCATGCTTCCAGCTCCCGGTCCAGCACAGGGGCGCCGACGACGATACGGGCGCCGGTCTGGAGGAGGGCTGCGACCTTGCGTCGGGCCACGGTGCCGCCACCGGCCACCAGCACGGTGCGGTCGCGGAGATCGGCAAACACGGGGAACAGCCGGGTGGTCATGGATTGGGTGGGCAAGAGAGGCGTATCCACCTTGCAGGGACGCATGCGCGGACGGAAATAGCACGCTGGGCTTGACTTATGCTGGAAAGGCATAAGCCACGCTGGACATGGGTGCGATCGAGGTTGTAGATTTATCGCTTTATACGAATAAAGAGATATCCATCTGATGGTATTGCGGATGGCCTGATCTCTGCCGGCTTACGTCATGACCCTTACCCAGCTCCGCTATCTCGTTGCCATCGCCGATTCCGGCCTCAACATCACCGTGGCCGCCGAACGCGTGCACGCGACGCAGCCGGGCATGTCGAAACAGCTGAAGCAGCTCGAGGATGAGCTCGGCTTCCTGCTGTTCTCGCGCAAGGGCCGCAGTCTCGACGGCATCACCAGCGGCGGCATGCAAGTGCTGGTGCACGCCCGTC
Organism: Pseudomonadota bacterium; assembly: GCA_018242465.1. Taxonomy (GTDB): domain Bacteria; phylum Pseudomonadota; class Gammaproteobacteria; order Xanthomonadales; family Xanthomonadaceae; genus Solilutibacter. The sequence continues at coordinate 33,706 of JAFEBY010000057.1, forward strand.
GCCTGCTCGCAGAAGCCGCCAACATCCGCGCCTATGCCGCCAACCAGCGCAGCGATGCCAATGGTCGCCTGGTGCTGGCGACCACGCACACGCAGGCGCGTTTCGTGCTGCCTCAGGCGGTGGCGCGCCTGAAGCGTGCGTATCCGCAGGTGAGCGTGCACCTGATGCCAACCTCCGACAGCGAGGTGCTGAACATGCTGGCCAGCGGTGAGGCCGATTTCGCGTTGATCAGCACCGCTGGCCACATGCCGGATGGCGGCATCGCGGTACCGCTGTTCCGCTGGCAGCGCAAGGTGCTGGTGCCGCGCGAGCATGCGTTGGCATCGAGCGGAGCACCGACGCTGGCACAACTCGCCGCATACCCGCTGGTCAGTTACGAATCATCGATCCGCGCCGATTCCTCGCTGCGGCGTGCGTTCGCGGCGGAAGGGTTGGAACCACAGCTGGCAATGACCGCGCGCGATGCCGATCTCATCAAGACCTATGTGCGTGCTGGCCTCGGTGTCGGGCTGCTGGCCGAGATGGCGTTGACGGCGGAGGATTCCGATCTGGTCGCGCTGGCGGCGCCGGCGTCGATTCCCGAATGTATCGCTTGGGCAGTGTTGCCCCGTGAGCGCGTGCTGCGCGATTACGCCACGGAATTGCTGCATGCGGTGGCACCACAGCTCGATCGTCGCGATGTCCGTCGCGTACTGGAAGGCAATGTCGAAGCGGATTGGCCGGCTCCGCCGACGTGGGCGGAACTCAGCGAGACCATTGCGACTTACGTGATCTAGCGTTCCGCACGATCAAGCCGCGGCCTGGTCGTGGTCGTTCCACTCTTCGTGCAGTCCACACTCGCGCTTGAGGCCGAAGAAGCGCGTGTCTTCAACACTCATGCCGTCCTCGAGGCGGTGCGTGGTGTGGATGTCGCCGATCGAGACATAGCCGTCGTGCCACAGTGGGTGATAGGGCAGTTCGTGGCGCTGGAGATAATTCCAGACATCGCGATCGCTCCAGTCTGCAAGCGGATGCAGTTTCCAGCAGCCATCGCGGTGCTGAAGGATATCGGTAGCGGTGCGGCTGTGCGATTGACTGCGGCGGATGCCGGAGATCCAGGTGCCTGCACCAAGTTCGGCGAGTGCGCGCTGCATCGGCTCGACCTTGCGAATGCGGTTGTAGCGTTCGATCCCGTCGATGCCTTGCTCCCACAATTTTCCGAAGCGCGCCTCCATCCATGCGATGCCGATGTGCGGACGATAGACCTTGAGGTTGAGCGACAGGCGTTCGCTGAGTTCGTCGATGAAGCGATAGGTTTCCGGGAACAGGTAGCCGGTATCGACCAGCACCACCGGGATGTCCGGTTGTTCGCGCGTGGCCATGTGCAGAGACACTGCGGCCTGTGCACCGAAGCTCGATGACAAGACGTGGGTGCCGGGAAGTTCCGCGAGCGCCCAAGCGACGCGTTCATCGGCCGTGCGCAGTTCAAGCCAGCGGTTGAGGGATGCCAATGCATGTGGCGAATGAGCGAGCGCAGCAGGGTCAGGAGGGATCATGCGCGAGTTCCAGATGCAGGGCGCGGGCGACGACGACGCCGGAGCGCACGAGGAAATCGCCGAAATATTCGTCGTCCCTGCGCTCGCTGGCGTAGTGCTTCAGCAGTTGATCGAGTTCGGCGAGGATCGCGGCTTCGTCGATGTTCTCGCGATGAAGCACATTGAGGCGCTCGCCGCGATGGTCGCCGCCGAGCATCAGGTTGTAGCGGCCGGGCGCCTTGCCGATCAGTGCGACTTCGCCAAGATATGGACGCGAGCAGCCGTTGGGGCAACCGCTGATGCGGAAATGGATCGGTTGTCCGGAGAGACTATGCTTGGCGAGCAGTGCCTCGAAGCAGGCGAGGATATCGGGCAGGTAGCGTTCTGCTTCGGCCATCGCCAGTCCGCAAGTCGGCAGTGCGACGCAGGCGATGGCGTTCTGCCGCAGTGGCGATGCAGCCTCGTGGATGGCGAGCCCGTGCGTGGCGACAAGGGCGTCGATGTGCGTGCGTTCGCCGTCCGGGATGTTGGCAATCACCAGGTTCTGGTTCGGCGTCATCCGGAATTCCGGCGTTGCCGTGGCGGGATCGATGGCGAGCAGATGCGTGGCGATGGCGCGCAGGCCGCTGAGATGCGGTTGTTCGTTGTCGAGGATGCGTCCGGACACGATGCGCAGTGTGAGGTGCCACAGGCCGTTTTCGCCCTGTGCCCAACCGAAGCGGTCGCCGTTGTGAATGAATCGGTAATCGCGTGCTTCCGCGAAGGGGATGCCGGCGCGCGATTCGACTTCACGCTTGAAGGCGTCGACGCCGCGATCATCGATGGTGTATTTCAGGCGTGCGTGCTTGCGCAACACGCGGTCGCCCCAGTCGCGCTGGGTGGTGATGGCCGCTTCGGCGATGGCGGTGACCTGGTCGGGCGCGATCGAGCCGAGCAGGCTGCCGAGACGCGGATAGGTGAGGGGGTCGCCGTGGGTCGCGCCCATGCCGCCGCCGGCGGTGACGTTGTAGGCGACCACTTCGCCATCCTCGATGATGGCGATGAAGCCGAGATCCTGCGCGAACACGTCGATATCGTTGTACGGGAGGATCGCGAAGCCGATCTTGAACTTGCGCGGCAGATAGGTTGCACCATAGATCGGCTCGTCTTCCTCGCCACTACCGGCGACGCGTTCCTCGTCCAGCCAGATTTCGTAATAGGCACGACTGCGCGGGGCGAGGTGCTTCGACAATGCGGCTGCCTGGGCATGGATGCCGGCGTAGGCGCGCGATTCGTGCGGATTGGCCGCGACCATGATGCCGCGGTTGACGTCGCCGCAAGCCGCGACGGTGTCGATCATCGCGGCGTTGATCGCCTGCATGGTCGCCTTGAGTTCGTGCTTGATCACGCCATGGAATTGGAAGGCCTGGCGGGTGGTGATGCGCAGACCGCGTTCGGCATAGGTGGTGGCGACATGGTCGAGTTTCAGCCATTGTTCCGGCGACACCACGCCGCCCGGCGTGCGCGTGCGGATCATGAAGCCGTAGGCGGGCTCGAGCTTCTGCTTGCGGCGCTCCTCGCGAATGTCGCGATCATCCTGCAAATAACTGCCGTGGAACTTGATCAGGCGTTCGTCGTCGTGGGGAAACGCGCCGGTGACCTGGTCGTGCAGGGATTCCGTGATCGTGCCGCGCAGCCGCTGGCTGTCGCGCTTGATCTCTTCGACGGTATGCGTACCCATCAGTAGATGTCCCGTGCGTAACGACCTTGCGCCTGCAGTTCGTTGAGGTATTCATTGGCCTCGTCGGCCGACTTGCCGCCATGGCTGGCGATGATGTGGAGCAAGGTTGCGTGCACGTCCTTCGCCATGCGGGTGGCGTCGCCGCAAACATACAGGTGCGCACCAGATTGCAGCCATTGATAGACATCGGCGCCGCGTTCGCGCAGTCGGTCCTGCACGTAGATCTTGTGCGCCTGGTCGCGCGAGAAGGCGAGGTCAAGGCGATGCAGTGCGCCCGACTTCAGCGCATCCTGCCATTCCAGCTGGTAGAGGAAATCACTGTGTGCGTGTGGATTGCCGAAGAACAGCCAGTTGCGTCCGTTCGCGCCGGTTTCCGTGCGGTCCTGAACGAAGGCGCGGAACGGCGCGACACCGGTGCCGGGACCGATCAGGATGATGTCGCTGTTCCCGTCATGCGGCAGACGGAAGCGCTCGTTGCGTTCGATGAAGACCGGAATCGTCACGCCTTCGCCGCTGCGCGCGAGGAAATTCGAGGCAGTGCCCCAACGCGGATCGGAATCGCCTTCCGCCGCATATTCGACATGGGCGACGGTGAGGTGCGCTTCCTCGCCAACGGCACGCGGGCTCGACGCGATCGAATACAACCGCGGCACCAATGGACGCAGCACGGTGACGAACTCGTCGGCATTCCATGTCGCCGGATAGTCGCGCAGCAAGTCGATCAACTGGCGATTGGCAAGAAGGTCGGCCAGCGCAGCCGTGTCGTTCGCCGCGAGGATGGCGTCGAGCGCGGCGGCGCCGGCACGTTCTGCATGACGGATGAGGAACGGGCGCGACAGGCGGGTGATTTCGCGTTTCGTCGACAACCATTCGCGTAGCGGCAGCGTGTGCCCGTCGTGGACAATGCTGGCATGGCCATCAAGGTGCAATGTCGTCAGGATTGCATCGACCACGCGCGGAGGATTGACCGGCCACACGCCGAGCGCGTCGCCCGGTTCGTACTTGAGGCCGGAACCCTCCAGGGACAGCTCGACATGGCGGACATCCTTGTCCAATGTCGTCCTGCGGTTTCCGCGCCCGGTGATGCGCTGATTGACCAGCACCTCGGCATTGAATGGATGGTCGCGCGTATAGATGCTGGCAGCCGTTTGCGCATGGGGACGCAGCGGCGTGACGGTGGCCAGCGGCACCTGTGGCTTCAGCGCCTCCCTCGCTGCAGCCAGTGCCGTCGCCATCCATGGCGAGGCGACGGTTTCAATATCGAGATCGGCATCGCCACGTGCAAACCAGCGCTTCGCGCCGAGTTCGGCAAGGCGTTCGTCGAGCTGGCGCCCGATCGCGCAGAATTGTGGATAGCTGGAATCGCCGAGTGCAAGCACCGAAAAGTGGAGGTCGGGCAGTTTAGGCGCGCGCTTTCCAGCAATGAATTCGACGAAGGCACGGGCGTCATCGGGAGGGTCGCCATCCCCTTGTGTGCTGACGACGATGATGAGGTGGCGCTCATCCTTCAGTTCGCGCAGGGGGTAGGCATCCGCGCGCAGTAGCCGCACGCTGAATCCCGCCGCCTCGACTTGTGCCGACAAGGATTCGGCCTGGCGCTTGGCGTTCCCGGTCTGGCTGCCATAGACGATGGTGAGCCGTGCTGCAGTCAGTATTCCGCTGGCCACGGTGGCCAGAGATGTGCCGGAACCACTGCGTCCGCGGGCGAGGCCGGCGGCGTAACCGGACAGCCACCACAGTCCGCTGGGCTCCAGGGCATCGGTCAATCGCGCGACCAGGGCGGCCTGTTCGTCGGTGATTGGCTGGAAGTGCGAGGGCAGGGCGGCGGACATGCACGGGTGGGCCTGGATTGCGACAACGCAAAGACTAGGGAAACGGGCCGCTGGCCGAAAAGGACGGATGGTTATGCGGATATGCCTGTCCTCGCATAAGCATCTACGGTCATGTCGTCATGCATTGTGCGTATTTCCTGCAGGAGACGACGCTGTCGATACTCGATGGCGTCCGCAGACATGCGGCCATCCACATGCCCGTACCGGATCATTGCAGTGTCTTCGCTCCCCATCGCCACACCATCCTGCTTCGACACCACTGCAGCGCGGACACCCGTCGCAGGGCTCGGGCATCTTGATCGCCTCGAGGCCGAGAGCATCCACATCCTGCGCGAGGTCGTGGCCGAATTCCGCAATCCGGTGCTGCTGTATTCGATCGGCAAGGACAGTTCGGTCCTGCTGCATCTGTTGTTGAAGGCATTCGCGCCGGGGCGTCCACCGATTCCGCTGCTGCACGTCGATACCGGCTGGAAATTCCGCGAGATGATCGCCTTCCGCGATCGCCGTGCTGCTGAAACAGGGATCGAGTTGCGTGTGCACAGCAATCCCGATGGCCTCGCGCGCGGCATCGGCCCGATCACGCATGGCGCCTCCGTCCACACCGACGTGATGAAGACGCAGGCGTTGAAGCAGGCACTGGATGCCCATGGCTTCGATGCCGCGATCGGTGGCGCTCGTCGCGACGAGGAGAAGTCGCGCGCCAAGGAACGCATCTTCTCCTTCCGCAATGCACAGCATCGATGGGATCCGAAGCAGCAGCGCCCGGAACTGTGGTCGCTGTACAACACGCGGATTTCCGCTGGAGAATCGGTGCGGGTGTTTCCGCTATCGAACTGGACCGAACTCGACATCTGGCTCTACATCTATCGTGAGGGCATCGAGGTGCCTTCGCTCTACCTCGCCGACGAACGCCCGGTGGTGGAGCGCGACGGTGCATTGATCATGGTCGACGACGACCGCTTGCCGTTGCGTGATGGCGAAACGCCATTGTTGCGTCGCGTGCGCTTCCGTACGCTCGGCTGTTATCCGCTGACTGGCGCGGTCGAATCCGATGCCGACACGCTGGAAAAGGTGATCGGCGAAATGTTGATCGCGACGACTTCGGAACGCCAAGGTCGGATGATCGACCACGATCCTTCCGCGTCGATGGAGCAGAAGAAGCGGGAGGGCTATTTCTGATGGGCGTCGCCGACTATCTCCGCCATCACGAAGCCAACACGCTGCTGCGCTTCATCACCTGCGGCAGCGTCGACGACGGCAAGAGCACGCTGATCGGACGCCTGCTCCACGACAGCAAGGGCCTGTTCGCCGACCAACTCGACGCGCTCGCACAGGACAGCCGCCGCCACGGTACCCAGGGCGATGACATCGACTACGCCTTGCTGCTCGACGGCCTCGCAGCGGAACGCGAACAGGGCATCACCATCGATGTCGCCTACCGCTTCTTCGGCAGCGGAAAACGCAAGTTCATCGTCGCGGACTGCCCCGGTCATGAGCAGTACACCCGCAACATGGCGACTGGCGCATCCACCGCCGATGCCGCCGTGGTGCTGGTCGATGCCCGCAAGGGACTGTTGCAACAGACGCGTCGCCACAGCTATATCCTGGCGCTGTTCGGCATCCGTCATGTGGTGCTCGCAGTCAACAAGCTCGATCTGGTTGGGTACGATCAGGTTTTGTTCGAACGAATTGAACGCGAGTATCGCGATCTGGCGGCGCAGCTCGGTATCGCCAACGTGCAGGCGGTGCCGCTTTCGGCGCTGAAGGGCGACAACCTGTTGCAGCGATCGACGGCGACACCGTGGTATCACGGCCCGACCTTGCTGGAATGGCTGGAGAACGTTGATATCGAAGATGCGCGCGACGATGCCAGCATGCGCTTCCCGGTGCAGTGGGTGAATCGTCCGCACCAGGATTTCCGCGGGTTCTCCGGCACGATCGCTTCCGGCCGCATGCGTCCCGGCGACGAGGTGGTGGTGTTGCCTTCGGGGCAGAGAACGCAGGTCGCGCGCATCGTCACTTCAGATGGCGATCTCGCCGTGGCGATGGCTGGGCAGGCGGTGACGCTCACGCTGGCTGATGAAGTGGACGCCAGTCGCGGCGACGTGATTGCTGCCGCCAGCCAGCTGCCGCAGGTCGCCGACCAGTTCGCCGCGCACGTGTTGTGGATGAATGAATCGCCGCTGCTGCCCGGGCGCGCCTACCTGCTCAAGTCGGGTACGCGTACCGTCAACGCCACAGTCACCGAGATCAAGCACCGCATTGACGTCAATACCCAGGCGCAACTGGCGGCGCGCCAGCTCGACCTCAACGAAGTTGGTGTCTGCAACCTCTCGCTGGACCAGCCGATTGCGTTCGACAGCTACGAAGATGATCGCACGCTCGGCAGCTTCATCCTGATCGATCGCATTGACAACGCCACCGTCGCCGCCGGCACCTTTGATTTCGCCCTGCGTCGCGCCGGAAACATCCACTGGCAGCACCTCGACGTCGACAAATCCGCGCGCGCGCGCAGCAAGGGGCAGACACCCCGTTGCGTGTGGTTCACCGGATTGTCGGGCGCAGGCAAATCGGCGATCGCCAATCTCGTCGACAAACGCCTGCACGCGCTCGGCCTCCATGCCTTCGTGCTCGATGGTGACAACGTTCGCCACGGACTCAATCGCGATCTTGGCTTCACCGATGCCGATCGCGTCGAGAACCTGCGCCGCGTCGCCGAAGTTGCGAAGTTGATGACCGATGCCGGACTGATCGTGTTGGTCAGCTTCATCTCGCCGTTCCGCACGGAACGCAAGGCCGCGCGCGACCTGTTCGACAGTGGTGATTTCATCGAAGTCTTCGTCGACACGCCGTTGCAGGTTGCAGAAGATCGTGACGTGAAAGGCCTGTATGCCAAGGCGCGTCGCGGCGAGCTCCCCAATTTCACCGGCATCGATTCGCCCTACGAGGCGCCGGAATCCGCGGACATCGTGCTCGATACCACCAGCGCATCCGC
>JAFEBY010000058.1 GCA_018242465.1 Pseudomonadota bacterium
AGACACAAACAACAGGTGCAGCCGGTGCGGGAAGCGCAGGACTGGAATCCGTGGAGCTGGCAGTCTCGCGAAGCGATGCAGCAGCCGACGTATCCGGATGCAGAAGCGCTGGACAAGGCCACGCGTGAGCTTGGCAACCTGCCGCCGCTGGTGACGTCGTGGGAAATCATCGAACTCAAGCGCCAGCTCGCCGAAGCGCAGGAAGGCAAGCGATTCTTGTTGCAAGGTGGCGATTGCGCCGAGAATTTCGACGAGTGCGATTCCAACCTGATCAGCAACCGCCTCAAGGTGTTGCTGCAGATGAGCTTGGTGCTGGTGCATGGCCTGCGCATGCCGGTGGTGCGCGTCGGGCGTTTTGCCGGGCAGTACGCCAAGCCGCGTTCGTCCGACAGCGAAGTGCGCGATGGCGTGGAATTGCCGAGCTATCGCGGCGATATCATCAATTCGCCCGACTTCACGCCCGAAGCGCGCATCCCCGATCCGCGGCGGATGATCAAGGCGCATGCGCGTTCGGCGATGACGATGAATTTCACCCGCGCGCTGATCGACGGCGGCTTCGCCGACGTCCATCACCTCGAATACTGGAACCTTGGCTGGGTCGGGCATTCGCCGCTGGCCGAAGATTACCAGCGCATGGTGCAGGCGGTGGGCGATGCCGTGCAGTTCATGGAAACGTTGTCGGGCGGGCAAGTCGGCAATCTCAATCGCGTCGATTTCTTCACCTCGCACGAAGCCTTGCTGCTGCCATACGAAGCGGCGCAAACGCGCCAGGTACCGCGGCAGTGGGGCTGGTTCAACCTGGCCACGCACTACCCGTGGATCGGCATGCGCACGGCGGCACTGGATGGCGCGCACACCGAGTACATGCGTGGACTGCGCAACCCGATCGCGGTGAAGGTCGGTCCGAGCGTGAAGCCCGACGAGTTGCTGCGCCTGATCGATGTGCTCAATCCTTCCGATGAGCCTGGCCACCTGACGCTGATCCACCGCATGGGCGCCGGCAAGATCGCGCAGGCGTTGCCACCGCTGCTCGATGCAGTGCGTCGCGAGGGCCGTCGCGTGCTGTGGGTCTGCGATCCGATGCACGGCAATACCGAGAACGCGGCGACCGGCTACAAGACCCGGCGCTTCGAGAACATTCGCCAGGAAATCGAGCACGCCTTCGACATGCACCGCGCCAGCGGCACGCGCCTGGGTGGCATCCATCTCGAGCTGACCGGCGAAGACGTCACCGAATGCACCGGCGGCGCGCGCGAACTCACCGACGCCGACCTGCAACGCGCATACCGTTCCACCGTCGATCCGCGCCTGAATTACGAGCAGTCACTGGAAGCGGCGATGTGCATCGTGCGCAAGTCGACGCAGCTGCGCACGTCGAAGGCCTGATCGCCATGCGTCGCATGCTGGCTGGCCTGCTGCTTGCGCTACCGCTGGCGGCGCAGGCTGGCTTGCGCGTGGAAGTGCAACGGAGCGGCGTCGATGCACGCCTGCGCGGTGTGTCGGCGGTCGATGCAAACGTCGCGTGGGCGAGTGGCAGCAAGGGCACGGTGTTGCGCACGATCGATGGCGGCGCGCACTGGCAGCGCATGATGGTGCCCGATGCCGACAAGCTCGATTTCCGCGACGTCGAAGGCTTCGATGCCGGCAACGCGGTGATCATGGCTGCGGGGCCCGGCGTGCAATCGCGCGTGTTCCGCACCCGCGATGGTGGCGCGACGTGGACGCAGGTGCTGGATACGAACAACGAGAAAGCGTTCTTCGACTGCATGGCCTTCGACGGTGCACGCGGCTGGTTGCTGGGTGATCCGGTCGGTGATCGCTACCAGCTTTACACGACGAACGACCGTGGCGAGCATTGGACGCTGGACGACAACGGTCCCCCGGCGTTGAAGGACGAAGCGGCATTCGCGGCCAGCGGCACCTGCATCGCGCGATTGAAAGGTGCGACGGCAGTGGTGAGTGGCGGCGCGGCCTCGCGCCTGCATCTGTTGCGCGATGGCGAGCACGACTGGCGCGCGCTCGATACCGGCATGGCACGCGGCAAGCCGGCAGCGGGCGCGTTCTCGGTTGCGGCATGGCGCGGTGGTGCCTTCGTGGTCGGTGGCGAATACACGGCAGAAAAATCGCCGGGCAATGCAGCGACGCTTGCGGCGTTGAATGCCAAGTCGATGCGCATTGATGCTGCACCGCGTGGCTATCGCTCCGGTGTCGCCTGCACCAAACGAATTTGCATCGTGGCCGGCCCTTCCGGTGTCGATGCCTGGGACGGCAAGCGCTGGACGACGATTTCCGATGCCAGTTTCGATGCGGTGTCGATCCGCGGCAATGTCGCCTGGCTCAGCGGTGCAAAAGGCGCGCTTGCGAAAATCGTTTTGCCTGGGCGCTGATCGTCAAGGCGCGATCGTCGGGATGAATGTCGGGGGCTTGCGCGCGCGTGTCGCCTGTTCGTAACCGTAGGCGATATCGAGCAGCACCGGCTCGCTCCACGCGGTGCCGATGAACATCACGCCGACCGGCAATCCATGCGCAAATCCCGCAGGCACGGTGATCGATGGATAGCCCGCGATCGCCGGCAGCTGCGAAACGCCGCCGATGGTCGGATCGCCGCTGACGATGTGGTCGCCCAGGATTGGATCGGTCGGGAAAGCCGGTCCCCAGCTCGGTGCGATCAATGCATCGAGATGTTCCTTCTGCAGCGGCACATCAATGCCTTCGGGGCCGGACAGACGCTTCGCCTTCGCCAATGCATCGAGATACTTGCGATCGTCGAGCCCACCCATCGTGTTGGCGCGTTCGAACAGATCCTGGCCGAACCATTGCATTTCGCGATCGGTGTGCGCCTTGTTCCAGTCGATCAATGCCGTCAGCGTCTTGGGTTTGGCGTTGCTGTCACGCAGGTAGGCGGCGAGATCGTGCTTGAACTCGTAAAGCATCAGCGTCATCTCGGTGTCGCCCAGCGTGTCGAGGTTGGGCACCTCGACCGGATCGACCACGATCGCGCCTTGTGCGCGCAACGTCGCAATCGCCGCGTCCAAAGCACGATCCGCGTTCGGCTCCATGCCGGCGAGCTTGCGCACGACACCAATCCGCTTGCCTTTCAACCCGTTCGCGTGGAGATCGGTGGTGTAGTCGTGGCGATGCACATCAGCGTCTTTTGTCGCGGCATCGTGCGGATCGCTGCCGGCCATCGCGGTGAGCAGCGCGGCGGCATCGGCGACGCTGCGCGCCATCGGCCCTGCGGTGTCCTGAGAATGCGCGATTGGAATGATGCCGGTGCGGCTCACCAATCCCAGTGTCGGCTTGAGTCCGACCAACCCGGTCATGCTGGCGGGGCACAGGATGCTGCCATCGGTTTCGGTGCCGATGCCGACGGTCGCAAGGTTCGCCGCGATCGCGCTACCGGTGCCGGCGCTTGATCCACAGGGGTTGCGATCCAGTACATAGGGATTCTTCGTTTGGCCGCCGCGTCCGCTCCAGCCCGACGACGCATGTGCCGAGCGGAAGTTGGCCCACTCGCTGAGATTGGTCTTGCCGAGAATCACTGCGCCGGCGGCACGGAGTCGGGCGACCATCGGTGCGTCGACGGAAGGACGGTTGTCGGCCAGTGCCAGCGAGCCAGCGGAATTCGCCATGCCCACGGCATCGATGTTGTCCTTGAGCAGCACCGGGATGCCATGCAGCGGTCCGCGCACATGGCCGGCGCGGCGTTCGCGATCGAGTGCCGCGGCTTCCTTCAGTGCATCGAGGTTGAGCTCGATGATGCTGTTGAGCTTCGGGCCGGCCTTGTCGATGCGGGCGATCCGCTGCAGGTAGGCGCGCGTCAGCGCCTGGCTGTCGAGCTTGCCCTCGCGCATGCGCGCCTGCAGTTCGCCGACACTGGCTTCGCTGACGTCGAACGCGGGTTTCGGTTGTGCGGCGACGGCGAGCATCGGCGCAAGCAGGAGCGACAGTAGCGTGAGGGGCGGGCGGCGCATCGCGATGGCTCCTGACAAGGAGTCGTGAGCATAGCGCGATGCCGCTGGCGTCAATCCGCGGGCTGGACGACCGGGGGATGCTGGTGGCGCTTGATCAGGTCGCGGGCGAGGACGTAGAGGATCAGCAGGTTGATGGCCACCACGCCCCAGGCCAGCCAATGCAGCGGATGGTGATAGAGGGCGTAGAGATCGAAGGGCAGGTAGGCTGCCACCCCGACACAGCCCAGCCATGATGCCCAGGCCCTGTCGCGCCACAGGCCCCAGCCTTCGGCGATATGCAGCAGGCCATAACAGAATACGACTGCGACCGCGATGTGCACGCCGGTCGGGCTGACGAGTTGGTCGGCCCAGGCGGCGATTCCGTGGCGTGGATCGAGGTTGAAGCGACGGATCAGCATCCACACGAAATGACGCACCGGATCGGGGCCGGTGATGGCGAGACCACTGGCCGCGATCAGCGCGAGAAAACCCTTGGTTGCCTCGAACAGCGCGATCACATGGAGGCCGGGATGCGCGTTGGGGTCCGGGTTGTAAGGCGCGCCGTCTGGTGACGGATCGCGTTTCGGAAGATGCATCGGCGGGGTGTCGGGTGGCCGGATGTGGCGTGGCGATGTGGAAACGATGGGGCCAGCGCCGACGAATGGCAAGGGTGGATCGTCACCCCTGTCGTCGCGGTCTGCGCACGGACCGCCGGAAACAGCGGTCCTTCCTTATTTGTACCACCCGAATGTTGCGGATCCGTGCTTCCGCCGCACTCGACTCAGGCCGCGCGGCTGGCGCGCTTGCGGTCGGTTTCGGTGAGGAACTTCTTGCGCAGGCGGATTTCCTTCGGGGTGACTTCGACCAGCTCGTCGTCCTCGATGAAGTCCAGCGCCTGTTCCAGCGAATATTTGATCGCCGGCGTCAGCTTGATCGCGTCGTCCTTGCCCGATGCGCGCATGTTGGTCAGCGGCTTGGGCTTGATCGCGTTGACGGTCAGGTCGTTGTCCTTGGAATGGATGCCGACCAGCTGGCCTTCGTACACCTGGTCGCCTTCGGCAGCGAACAGGCGGCCGCGCTCCTGCAACGGCCCGAGCGAATACGCCGGCGTCGCGCCCGCGGCATTGGCGATCATCACGCCGTTCTGGCGCTTGGCAATCGGACCGGTTTCCTTCGGGCCGTAATGGTCGAAGACGTGGAACAGCAGGCCCGAACCCTGGGTCAGGGTGCGGAACTCATTCTGGAAGCCGATGAGGCCACGCGCCGGGATCATGTAATCCAGACGCACGCGACCCTTGCCATCGGGTTCCATGTTCTTGAGCTGGCCCTTGCGGATGCCGAGCTTTTCCATGACGCCGCCCTGGTGGATTTCCTCGACGTCGACCACCAGTTGCTCGACCGGCTCCATCA
>JAFEBY010000059.1 GCA_018242465.1 Pseudomonadota bacterium
GTAGTGATCGAAGGCGACGTGGAACGCAGCGAAATCGCGTTCGTGTGCCAGCTGGATGCCGGCGATGAAGGCTTCCGGTGTCTGTCCGGTCTTTTCCGCCGCCAGCATGATCGGCGTGCCGTGGGTGTCGTCGGCGCAGACGAAATGCACCTCGCGGCCTTCCATCCGCCGCGCGCGCACCCACATGTCGGCCTGGATGTAGCCCACCAGGTGGCCGAGATGGATCTGCCCGTTGGCATAGGGCAGGGCGCAGGTGACGAGGGTCGGAGACGACATCTGGAAGATCGTGTGACGCGGGGTTCGCGATTATCGCATGGGGCCCAAAAAACAGGCCCGGCAATGCCGGGCCCGTGCAGTGGAGCGATGTCCGCAGCGATCAGTGTTTGCGGATCCAGGTCTGGCTGCGGCCGAGCAGCGAGAAGCCCATGTAGCCGCGCACTTCCATCTTGCTGCCGTCGGCGCTTGGGGTCAGCTTCACCGAATAGGTCTTGCCGTTGTGCGGATCGAGGATCTTGCCGCCGTCCCAGGTGTCGCCGTCCTTGCGCACGTTCCACATGATCACCATGCCTTCAACTGGCTTGCCCTTGCGCTCGCCCGTACAGGCTTCGCACACCGGATGCGGGCCTTGGTCGGACTGCAGCACTTCCACCACCTTGGCGGCGAGCGAGCCATTGGTCGTGGTGTAGATCTCGACAGTCGACTTCGGCTTGTGGGTCGCGTCGTCGATGGTCGTCCACATTCCAACCGGTGACGCATTCTGGGCGAATGCCGCCAGCGGAAGGGCGAACAGGCAGAGGGCGATCAGGGTCTTGCGCATGGTTCGTAAGCTCCTTGGATGCCGGGCATCGGCATTGGATGAGTTATAGCCGAACATGGTGAACGTGTCCTGTCGCTACGCCGCATGTTCAGCTGGTATGGAACTCGGGCAAAAAAGAACCCCGCCGAAGCGGGGTTCTCGTCACAACGATCGCGATCAGCCTCAGAACTTGAAGTTGAAGCGGCCGAATACCGTACGACCAATCAGGTCGTACTGGGTTGCGAATGCCGGGACATTGCCGTAGCGGGTCGCCACGCCGCTGGACACGTACGGAGGCTTGCTGTTGAAGATGTTGTTGACACCGAGCAGCAATGACCACTTGCCATGCGAGTACTGCACCGAAGCGGTGTGGTACAGCCGGGCATTGGCGACGATGTCGCGGAAGGCACCGGGATAGCTGCTGTAGGTGGTCAGGACGTTCAGATCACGGTTCTTGGTGCGACCGACGTAGTCCATGTACCAGGTGTAGGTGAAATCGTTGCGCTTCAGGCCTACGCGGACATTGCCCACCCACTTCGGTTCGCTGATATAGCCGGTTGCGTTCGAGGTGCTGAAGCCGCTTTCTTCGGCGCTGTCGAACAACTGGGAAACATCTTCGACCGCACGGGTGACGTTGGTTTCGACTTCAAGCTTGCCGAAGCTGAACTTGTTGTCGTAACGGATCAGCAAGTCGTAACCGCGTGCGCGTTGCTTGTTGATGTTGACGTACTGCGCGCGTACCGACTCGATCTTGTACGGCTGGGTCGGATCGGTGCCCGGCCGGCGGGTCAGCATGTTGCAGAAGCGGTTCGGATACACCGCGGCGCCATAGCACCCGTACACGATGTCGGAGGCGCCGAGCGACGCGATTTCGCCGTTCACCTGCATGTCGTAATAGTCCAGCGCGACGCTGATTGGCGCGAAGGACGGTGTGAACACGATGCCGGCATTGAACGCCTTCGAGGTTTCCGGCTTCAACTGTCCGGAGCCGCCACTGGTGTAGACCGTGGCAGAAGAAGCAGCGCCGCTATAGTCGCCGGGAATGCCAGCGGCAGCACAGTTGGCGCGGATGTGGTCGTTGGTGTTCTGCGGGTCGGCCCAGTTGATGCAAGGGTCGATGCCGGTCTGGCCGACAAAGCCGGTCTGGTTGCCCAGGTACAGCTCATACAGGCCGGGTGCACGGTACGAAGTACCCTTGGTGGCGCGCAGGCGGATCGACGGCGTGACCTGCCAGCTGAGGCCCAGCTTCCAGACGTTGTTCCAGCCGCTCTTGACCGAGTCGTACTTGAAGGCGCGCGCGGAGGCGTTCGCAGTCAGCGATTCGATCGCGGGAATACCCTTCAACAGCGGCACCTCGACTTCGCCGAAGATCTCCTTCACCTTGTCGTTGCCCTTGGTCACCTGGGCCGAGGATTGGCCCCAGAGGTCGCCGTTCTTCGACAATTCGCTGGGCTGGTCGTCGATGCTGTAACGGCGGTATTCGACGCCGAAGGCACCGCTGACGTCACCGGCCGGCATCTTGAACAACGTGCCGGTGATGCTGCCATTCACATCGAGCTGGTTGTAGACGGTGGTTCCCTTGTGCCAGACGCCAATTGCCTTCACCAGCTCGTCCATGCGGGCGCCGCTGAGGAAGCCCGGATCGAAATAGTTGACGGTGGGTGCGTTGTCGCTATAGGTCACGTCACCCGAGGTCGAGGCACGGATGCTGAGGACGTCATAGGTCCCCTTGGAATGGGTGTACGTGGCATAGGTGCTCCAGGTCCAGTCACCGAACGGCAGCTGGCCGTCAAGACCGAACGTCCCGTACAGGTAGTCGACCTTGATGTTCTGGTTGGACGGGAACGGCATGATCGGTTCGGCGATGCCACTGGCGACCGGTGCCGTGTATGTCGGGTTGTTGGCATAGCTGTAGCCCGGGAAGATCGCAGTCGCGCCGCCGACATAGGGGAAGAACTGGCGGAAATTGCGTGCTTCGGTCTTGCGCTCGGTGTAGAGCAGTTCAGCAGTCAGGTTGACGCTGCCACCCAGCACGAAGTCGGCGGTGCCGTACAGGCTGCCGCGCTCCTGACGGTTGATGATGTCGTCGTTCTTGAGGAAGTCGCCGTTCAGCACATCCTCGTAATAGGCCTGGCCGGTACGGTTCGGCCCGTAAGTCTTGTTGGCGCGCGGGCGGTAGCCCGGGATGCCACCGATGGTCACGCCGTTCGGCGACGGAATGTAGCGAGTGCCGTAGACCGCGTCGATGACGGTGTTGAAGTACATATTGTTGCAGCCCGCCAGCTTGGTGCCGCCGATGATCGAGCGATCCTGGCGGTCAATGCGCTGACCGGCGTTGCCGTAGAAGAGATCCTGCGAGCAGTTCAGGTAGTCGCGGTCGCCGCGCTTGAGCGGTTCGAACACGTTGTAGCTGCCCGCGATGGCGACATTGCCGCGCGCGAAGTTCCAGCCGGTGAGGGCGGACACCGAGTATGAGCGACCGCCACTTTCAACGGGATTGCTCAAGGAAACGGAAAATTCCGGCTTGCTGATGTTCTTGCGGGTGATCAGGTTGACCACGCCGGCCACCGCGTCGGAACCGTAGATCGAGGACGAGCCGTCCTTCAGGATTTCGACGCGCTGCAGGATGATTTGCGGGACCACGTTGAGGTCGAAGGCGCCGACTGCGCCGCGCGTGCCGCCGGGGCCGGGGCGCTTGCCGTTGAGCAGAACCAAGGTGCGGTTGGCACCGAGACCGCGCAGCGAAACCGTCTGCACGCCGGTACCGCCATCAACCACGAAACCGCTGAATTGGTGGTTGATCTGGGTAGAACCCGAAGCCACGCTGGATTTCTGCAGGAACTGGGCGGTATCGACCGAGCCGACCGCGACTGCGGTGTCAGCGGTGAGCACTGTCACCGGTGAGATCGAGTCGAATTCCTTGCGCTTGATCAACGAACCGGTGACCGTGATGGATTCCAGCTCACTCTTTTTGGCCCCGTCTTTCTTGCCATCTTTCTTGGCATCGGACTGGCTCTTGGCCTGGGTGTCGTCCTGCGCAGTGGTTGTCTGCTGGGCCAGTGCCTGATGACCATAGAGGCAGCCCAGGACGGCCAGAAACAACGGCAGTTTACGGTTGACAATACGCACGAATACATCTCCCTCGGTTACATGTTTGTTCAGGGAGTATATGCGGTGGGGGGAAAGCTCTAGCCTTGATTCGTTTTTTTTTCGTTTCAGGCGCGTTAAATTGCGAATTCAGTCACATTTAATTTGAAAGGATGTTGAAAGATGTTGCGTCGCACCCGACCCCCTTGCGAGCAGTCGGGTGTTCGACTCGATAGGGCGATTTCCTCTTAACCGCCCAGACCGCAATCCTTCTGCAGGAAGTCGCCGATCATCGGCAGGGTCATCATTTGTGCCTTGTACGACCAGGGCATCTGGTGGCGCTGATCGGGGATCAGCTCGAACTTGGCATGGAC
>JAFEBY010000005.1 GCA_018242465.1 Pseudomonadota bacterium
AGCGTCCGCACAGCGCGCATCGCTACAAGACGCCTGCCAGCGTCCGCCGCAGCTGGTTGGAAACAGATAACATCCCCACAGGACTCACTGCATAACTGGCTACAAATTACGTACGCAGGTCAGTGGCTCTTCTCATTCTTTGTATCGATGAGAAGAAGACCAGCGCGATACGCCGCCGCGGCAACTGACGAGTGCTCTTTGGCACGGCTGAAAGTTTTGACACTTGCGTGATAGATAGACATTGCGACTCCAGTGACGGCCTTCTTTTGTTATGAAGGAGTTTTCGAAGTTGGCAATAGCGAGAAATTATTTTTCTTTGCGGGGTTGAGGGGCAACGCCCCTTGCGCACGCGTCACTCGATAGAGGGATGCCTAAGTGCGCTCTTCGCTCTTTCTGTTGAGTTTGATTTTGCGGTTGTTTTGGATTTTTACTCATCCTTACATGCGCGCATCTTGACGAAACGATACGCCGCGCTTTCGATGGATTGTCACAATCATCCAAAGATACATATGAGCACAAGCCAAAAACTGCACAGCCAGATTGAGCGAGCCACGAAGCGATTGGCACAATCTCAAGCACGCGAATTGCTCACGGCCCAGCGAAACGCGAATAGAAAGAAGGCCGCAGAAAAGCGCAGGCTGTTTGAACAGCGCAAGCGAATTGGCGATGCAGTCATCGCAGCCGGATGTGGAGATTTACCTGAAAGCGAAATCGTCGGCGCGCTTCTTCTGTATCTCGGCGATAGCCCAGATGATGCTGCGCGCGAGAATTTGCGTGCTATTGGAAAAGCGCATCTTGCGGCGGCGGCAGGCCAACGAAAGCACTGACCCGACTTACAGGCCAGTGCGTGAAACTGGGTCGTCAGACCCAGCCTCGGTTTGCCAGGCTGACGAAGCCGTCGGCGCTCACCACGATGTGGTCGAGCAACCGGATGTCGAGGAGGCTCAACGCTTCCTTGAGGCGACTGGTGACGGAACGGTCTGCCGTTGAGGGTTCCAAATTGCCCGAGGGGTGATTGTGAAATGCGATCACGCAGGCGGCATTAAGCGTCAGGGCGCGACGGGCGACTTCGCGGGGGTGGACTTCAGCGCCATCAAGCGAGCCGAGAAACAGGTCTTCGACGGCCAGAATCTGATGCCGGACGTCCAGGAAGATGCACCCGAAGACTTCACGGTCGAAGTGGCCGCAGCGGGACCGGAGGTAGCGACCGGCGGCGGCGGGCTCGGCAATCTTGCCCAGGCGTTTCAGGCGGCGATGCAGGATGACTTCTGCGGCGGCGAGGATGTGTTCGTCGGTTTGCTGGACAGCGGGGTTCTTGGTTCGCATGGCTTCGTCTCCCGAGGCGACATGCCTCGTGGACACACATGGGCGAAGCGCAAAAGCCGTCCTGACACCCCACAGGGGCCGGAACGCATGTGGAGGAGGCCCGTGCCCTTGTCTGGACGGTAGGTGAGCCAGGGTTCCACATGAAGGCAAAGACCGGGAGACTAAGTGCAGAACTAATCGTAACCAACAATTAATCGTATTCCTTGCACTAAGCCGGAACGCGCTAGACGACCAAGGGGTGGCTAGGATTTGCTATCCGGGCGCCCTAGCACATCGAGCACCAGCCACAATTTGTGACCGGCGTTGATTGTCTCAATCAAGGAAATCACCTCAAGGCCAATGGCGAACATCACCGAAATCCGCAAGGGGTTCCCTGTCAAAAATGCCGCCGAAAGGGCAAAGGCTAACGTCACAAAGTGAAGGGCTGCGGCTCTGAACAACGCGACGAGCAGTTGATGATGGTGGCCCGTCTTGCGCATGTTGGCCGTCAGTTGCCGCTCTGGCATCGTGACAATCATCGCAAGGGCCGTCAGCATGAAGCCGAAGACGACACCACTCACACTTGCAAGAGATGCCCCGAGTGACCAGAGACGAGTTTGGTCGTAGTCGCCACATTTCCATGCAGCGACACTGGCCGCGATTCCAAGCAGCGGGCTAACGAGCCAGCGCATCGTCTCCACCCGACAAGATTTCAGTCACGCTCGGTGACAGTTCCCGCCACGCCCGTTTCAGTGCCCCCAGCATCTCGGCTGCCAATGGATAGCGGCCATCATGGTCAATCTCAACCGTCGTATTCACTCGGTCCGCAAGAAGGTCGATGGGGTATTCCAAACCATCTTCGATGACGACCACCTTCGCGCTGGTTGCAAGCCCCGCTCGTATGAAGTCGCGGGCTGCGGTTGTCCATCGAGCGGTGAGTGCATGCTGCGCGGTCGTGGCCAGACGTCCATTGATTGCGGATTGCACGAAAAGACTGTCGCCGCCACCACCGGAAAGGACTTCCAGAATCTCCCGAGAGAACGGCGTCCCTTGGAACAGGTCGGGGTTAGTAGGCCGAGCAATACGCAACATGACCTTCTTCAATTCAAGGCCGCCTGCCAGAATTCTCTGAAGCGCCTCCGGCATGATGATTGGGTCGGCTGTCACCCTGGTCCCAATCAGTTCTTGGAGCAAGCGTGCGAAGTGATTGACGCTACTGGCATGCTGGTTCGACTGCCACAAGATGACATCGTAGGCAGGGATGACCAGGAAGAAGTTCTTTTCAATCAGACCGGCGTTCTCGGCAATATCGAGTTCCTCGCCCTCTTCACCTGGGGCACCGACCAGCGGGAGGTCGCTCTGCCGGAATTTACGAAACTGACCGAAGAAACTGACTGGACCTGTCTGCGGGGCCACCCGCCAGAAGTCGCGAATGTAACCGCCTGTTTCGGCAGAAAAATTACCAGCGGCGATGACCTGCTGGAGGGCATCCGTGCAGGTGGCAACCTCACCACTTTGACGGATGTTCAGTTGAAAAGCGTCAATCCTGTAAGTCGGCATAGGCTCCCCATTGTCCTGTTCCCCGTCGCATAGGCTGCGACCCCAGGAAACACTACCATTCTGGCGCTTATGGGTATTCTTTGCTCAGTTGGTTCACAATGGCTATCACGACGCTGGCTAACCGGGGATGGTCCGTGAGCAAGTTCTTAATTTTTGTATCAGACTCAGTTTCTGCAAGCCCATGGTGGTCTATTCTCTTTGCATTGGGCTTTATCGTTTGCTCTTCTTCAGCGTTAATCTTTTTTAGGTGGCATGAGGAACACTCTGAAGAACAAGAAAATTTCTATCTAGTGCTAGCCTTAGTAGGGTTGGTGGTTTTCTTCATATCGGCGATTATGATTTGGCGCGGTCTCCCTACAACGGGCATTTAACACCCGCATACATGCAAGTGAGCATTTCTGCGAAGAGAATGAAACCACCGAAAATGGTGATTAAATATATTCGATGCTTACGCGGTTGCGAAGAAAACCATACATAGCCGCCTTCAGCGTGAGCATGTTTGAATCTGCACGCCGTGCAAATTACCTTCGCTGTCGCTTTAGAAAACATAAGTGCAGACCTGACCGATATCAGGACAAGTTAGCGCCAAATGAAGTGTCGTCAAGCAATGGGTTGGCTGCTCTTTTAATGTGTAAGCACCTTCCTCTACTATCCATAAGGAAGCCCTACGTGGGGGCGGCATCAATCAAGCCTGTACCACGCCAACCCCTTCAGGCTGCTGATGCACGACCGGCTTGAAATCCCGAACAATCTTCCCACCTTCCATCACCAGGACCCGGTCTGCGCTGGCAATCGTCTCGGGACGATGGGCAATGATGACCTTGGTCAACTTGAGATGCTTCACCGCCTCATTCACCCAGCGCTCGCGGGCCACATCCAGATGGCTGGTCGCTTCATCCAGAATCAAGAGTCGCGGATTGCGATAAAGCGCACGCGCTAGGATGATGCGCTGCTTTTGTCCACCAGACAATGAACTGCCCATGTCGCCAATCAGGCTGTGGTAGCCCATCGGCATCGCCATGACTTCGTCGTGAATGGCTGCAAGTTTTGCAGCATGCTCAATCCGCTCCTGGTCGAATTCATGGTCAAACAGACTGATGTTCTCGGCGATACTGCCAGCGAACAATTGGTCATCCTGCATGACCACGCCCATCATCGCTCGCAGATTGCGCGGGCCAGCCTTATGGACATCAAGGCCACCAATGCGGATATGCCCCTCGGTGGGCTTTAGAAGCCCAAGCAACAACTTGACCAGCGTCGTCTTGCCGCAGCCTGACGCCCCAACAATTGCTACTGACTCACCATCTTCAATGCGGAAGCCACAATCCTTTAGCACCCAAGGCTCCCCATCGGCATATCGGAACCCCAGCCCATCGACTTCAATCGCCGTACTAGTTGGTGCAGCCACTTCCGGGAGGTCAAGCCCTTCTTCTGGTGAAGTAAGCACGATATCGGCCAAACGCTCGCCATGGAGGCGGAGCATACGAAACTCGACCCACTTATCGACAAGAGAGGACATTCGAGTCGCAAACTGGTCCTTGTAGGCCAGATACGCAATCAGCATGCCGACTGAAAACACGTTCTGCATGGCCAATAGAGCGCCAATCCAAATGACCGCAATGCGTTCTGCACCGAATACGAGTTGACTCAATCCATTGAAACCCAGATTCATCCGTGCGAGCCGGACATCATTGTTGACCGTTTCGGTCATCAAATTCTCGTAAATACCTCGTCGCAGTGGTTCGAGGCCTGCCACCTTGACGCTCTGCATACCACGCAGCGTTTCCAATAGATGAGTCTGCTGCTTGGCACCGGCGACCAGTTGTTGTTCGGTACGGTCGCGCACTGGTCTATAGGCAAAAGCGCGGATGCCGAAATATAGCCCGACCGCTGCCATCGTAATCAACGCCAGTTTCCAGCTATAAAACAGCATCAGCGCCAAGGTTACGACAGCCATCAAGCCGTCGATTATCGCCTCAATGAAACTATTGGTCAGCGTCTTCTGGATGTTCTGGACCGATGCCATACGTGAGGTGATATCCCCCAAGTGGCGCTTCTCGAAGAAATCCAATGGCAACCGGATTGCATGGGAAAAAACATTTCCCATCCATTGCAGCCCTAGCCGAGACGACAGATAAACCACCGACCAACCACGCAATGCTCCAATGACAACTTGAAGTAGTAATGCGAGACCAAAGCCGAGGCCCAGGACAGTCAGCAAATCCTTGTCCGCCGAGACTAGCGCCTGGTCCACCACCCATTGCATGTAGAAGGGCGCGAGGATGACGAAAACCTGTAACGCGACAGACAACAACAGAATTTGCGTCAACGAAGACCAGAGCCCCCGAATCCGTCCGGTGAGTTGGCGCGCAGTCACGGTGGGCGCAGCCTTCTGGGGCTTGAACTCCGCAGTAGGGGTCAGTTCAAGTGCAATACCCGTAAAGTGGTTGGAGACTTCGGCGATGCTTAAAGCACGCTTTCCGATAGCAGGGTCCAGGATAGTGACCTTGGAACCCACAACCTTTTCCAATACCACGAAGTGATTCAAGTCCCAATGCAGGATGCAGGGAAGTTTGAGTTTAGGAAGGTCATCCAACCCTAAACGCAGTGCGCGCGCCTGGAATCCCAACTGCTGGGCAATACCAATAATATGGCTGAGTTTTGCCCCCTTTAGGGAGAGCGAAAAGCGACGACGTAACTCCGAAAGTCCGATATTCAAGCCGTGCGAAGCGGCCAACATCGCCAATGAAGCAAGACCGCACTCTGAGTTCTCGGATTGGATAATTGGCTTCATGCCACAGAGGCGCCGCGCACGCGATTAACGAGAGAGTTTTCTATAAACGAATACGGCAAGGAGAATCCCAAAAAAAATCACGCCGTAACGGACAAAAAAATACTTGTAGAAAAATGCGGAAGTGACGACTGCCACTAGGCAAATTCCGAGGGCAACCAACAATGGCATGACAGTCTTCACAGAAATCTCCTTGCTGGTGCCAGCATTAATGCTGGCACCAGTTTAGAACATTAGTGGGCGAGGATATAACCGACGCCGGCGCCCACGCCGATAGCAAAGCCAACTGCTCCGCCGGCAATCCCGCCAACAGGACCACCGCAAACAAGTCCTACGCCAGTTCCCATCACGGCGGAAGCCCATCCCGAAGCAAGGGTGAAAGCGACATCACCAGCAATCGTGCCGCCATCAACCATTCCGATTTCATTTGCAGTCAACTCTTGCATTTCATACTCCTATTTTCAGCACATTCCCCTGCGCCACGGGTTTCCCGGGACCCTCCCGAAAATCTTCACTACGTCACACTCGTCCTTTCAGCGAGTACAACGGTTCAAATATCCATTCCAACAGGCTGCGACGCTCACCCAATACATCGGCTTCTAGCGCCATCCCCGGCTTGAGTAATTCAGCCTTGCCATAGGCCATCACCGTTTGCTTGGACAACGTCACCATGACCCGATACACAGTTTCCCCAGTATCGTTTTTCAAGCCCATCGAATTCATCTCGCCTGGACTCAGTGCGCTGCGGCTGATGCGTGTCACTTTTCCCGCGTAATGCCCAAACTTCTGATACGGGAACGCCTGGTATCGCAGCAACACTTGGTCCCCAGGCTCGATGAAGCCAATGGCATTGCTCGGAACCAGTAGTTCCGCTTCTAATGGGCTGTCTATGGGCAACACACTCATCAACGGCTGCCCTGACTGCACCGCTTGTCCTGGTTTTGTCAGTTGGGTTGCAATCACACCCTGAACTGGTGCATTGATTTGAAGCGCGCCGCGTGTTGCAGCCTCCACCCGTTCCTGCTCCAAACCGGCACGGTCGCGCTGGTAATTGGCCTGAGCCGTCAT
Organism: Pseudomonadota bacterium; assembly: GCA_018242465.1. GTDB lineage: Bacteria > Pseudomonadota > Gammaproteobacteria > Xanthomonadales > Xanthomonadaceae > Solilutibacter. The sequence continues at coordinate 6,725 of JAFEBY010000005.1, forward strand.
GCGCTGCTCAGGAATGGCATGCAACTGCTGTTGCAACTGGTCGATATTGCGCTGCGCTTCTATGGCCTGGCGTTGCAATGCCTGCAATTGACTTGTCTGAGACAACACCACACTTTCTTGCTGCTTGACCTGTAGGGGACTGACTAACTTGTCCTGCTCAGCGCGTTTCAGTCGGTCGAGCGAATTGTTTGCCACCGTAATCTGTTGGCGCTGAGTCGCAACCTCATTTTGCATGTGCGACCACTCTTGGCGAGCATTGGCGAGTTGCGCGGACAACCCCGAGGCCTGCGTATTGAGTAAACTGTCTTGCGCGCGCTGCGCGGCGAGGAGGCTATCCTCTTTTTCCTGTACGCCTGTTTCCAACGCCTGTGCAGTGTTGGCACTTGCTGTTGTTGCAGAAGGAATCGTCACTACGGCTAGTCGCTGGCCAGACTGAACTGCGCCCCCCTCCGGCACATCCACGACAGACACCACGCCAGATGCGGGCGCCAGCACTGTGGCCAGCCCACGACTGGGCACCAATTGCCCTACGACCCGCTCACGGCGCGTGTAACTACCGAAGACTAGGAAAAGTACGATGCAGAGAGCCGCCACTGCTGCAAACGCGGTCAGCACCCAAATTGATAGGGGCTGCGCCAGCGAAATACTCCCCAACCAACTGGTGCGCTTGGCATCCAGCACTTCCTTGCGAAACAGCCCCTGTGACATCAAGCACCACTCTCAGCCCTCCCAGACTGCGAGCGATTGCAATACAGGGGCGTATCGTTTGTCAAGCATATTTTGATGACTACCTCATAATTTTAATGCTTGCAATCTCATTTTCCTTGGTGTATTCGCGCGAAATTTAGTTAGAAGGACAAACAACTGGTGCAATGTTCGCTCAGGCCAAACTTCTAGCGCGAAATACCCTCCGCAAAAACCCTTCTCCTATCAAGTATCTGAACCGCACACTCCTCTAACAGTCCTAAATCGAGGCCAGATTTATGAGCACCCTATCGAGAACCGTGCTCGAAGGCGCCTACACCAGGCTCCACGACCGTGCCGAGCAGGTGCGCAGCGAGGTCCCCAGGCTCACTCCCTATGACGTGCTCAAGCGCACCGAAGCCACCCAAGGCAGTTTCGCTTGGGGCTGGGCTGCTCCATCGGAAATTGGTGAAGTCATCAATTCGTTCAACGCCTGGGCTCTCCAACTCCACGTATGGCGACTCTGGAACGATGTCTTGCAGAGTTACCCGTCAGAAGACGACCACTGGGAAATTTCCTCCCATTTCATTGAACCCGTGGCGTACTTCTGCATGATGCAACCCGCGAGTCTTTCAGAAAGGCTTGCCATTTCTGCGGAGTTTGCGCTTCATCAAGCCAACCTTTACGTGTTCGATGGGGAGAAGGACGAACTCGATGAAGACAAAAAGAAGCCCGGTGACTACTTGAAGAAGAAAGAGCGCATACAACAACTCCAACGGCTTGGGTCTAGATGGCCCCGTTTCGATGCATTCTTCGAAGCGCACAAAGACCTCAATGGGCGTATCTATCGCGAAAGGACTAAGAACTTCCGCAACCTCTCCGCCCATGCCTTTCCTCCCAGATTGCAGTTCGGGTATCTGCATCGAGTGAAAAGGGAAGTGGTGAATCCAGATGTATCTGGAGGACGCAGCGTGTCTTATACGATGTTGGAAATCCCCCCACTCGACTTTCACGACATGCAGGTCGCGAATCTTGAGGAATACCAGAAAGGTCTCGTTGCCATCGACAGATTCTTGAGCCTGATTGACGGCTTATGCGATGCCATCAATGCGCGGAATGAAGAGCGGCAGAAGAAAAACGCAGCCGATTAGGTGGGTTATTTGAATCCCGTTTACAAGAATAATTAGGAATTAGGAGCTAAAAGCGCAGTTAGGCATTACAAAGTAAAAATTAAACACTACATGGAAGTACCCAACATTCACACTTACATGATTCCGAAAACATCTAATTTAAAAGGTTGAACACGGAAATATTACGCGCAAATTAGAGTGAATAATTCAAATCGGTTTGTGCACTTTTCTCGTGACGCCTATGCATTGAACCGTCAAAAATGGCTTGCTTGCCGATCGACAAAAACCCCTTATTTGTAAGTGCAATTTCACTTTGGATTGCACAATGGAACACTCATCTTCGGAATCATCTAACACCTATGGCGAACTCCACATGACCGATGTTCGCGTCGGTCGAGTCCGCTTCAAGAGCGTCCTCGTGAAAGGACGCGAAGCCGCCTTCGACTTTTACGACCTTCTTGGGCTTGCTTGCGAGAGAACCAAACACCAAGGCTCGTCGCCCACCCGCTATGCCGCGCAACTTCCGATGGGAGCACCTGCCCGATTGCTCTCAGTCGAAATTGCAGACTACCTAAAGGACATGGAGCGGCGAGGACTACGCAAGACCACCATTCAAGCCACTGGCCGCACGCTCGCCATCCTTTTGATTGCTTGCGGAAATATCCCCGTGTCCAGGATTGAGCACAAGCATATTTACCTGCTCTGGGACCTGCTCAGGTGGGCACCCAAAAACGTCACCACTGCTGCAAAACTAAAGGGCAAGACAGCCGATGAAATCATTGCTATTGGAAAGGGGGCTTGCGTTGAATCTCCTGCTGTTGCGACCTACGAGTTGCACCGCCGCTTCCTGAGCACATTCTTCTCGACGCTGGTTAAAGCACACGCTATTCCCCATTCGCCTATGGAGGCATTTGGAGAACTTAAGAAAGACCTGATTCGGGACGAAGACAAGGTCGAGCGACTATTTAGTGACGATGACTTGAAGCGCATCTTCCACCCCATGAACTTCGTTCCTTGGGCGTCCAAGTTCCCCCACCGCTGGTGGGGTCCCATCCTTGGGCTCTATACCGGCGCACGCATCAACGAAATCGCTCAGTTGAAGGTCAAAGACATCATCAACGAGCGTGGCGTGTGGTGTATCGCTATCCAGAAAACTGCCGATGCCGACCTCAAAGGGAATCCCAATACCAGGAGTCGTCAGAGCCTCAAAGGGAAATCGGCTATTCGCACCATTCCGATTCCAGAACCTGTACTGAAAGCGGGCTTCCTTGAATTTGTCGAAGACATCAAGGCCTTTGGGCATCCTCGCCTATTCCCGCATCTTTCCGCAGGCATCAACCGCAAGACTGGTGAGACGAATGCTCGATACAGCAATGGATTCTTGAACCAGTTTGCCGTTTATATGAAAGGGCTTGGATTTCCTAAAGGCGTTGGCTTCCATGCCTTCCGTCACACCCTGGCGACGGAACTGGAAAACCTTGAGGTCAGAGAGGAAACCATTGCCCTAATCACGGGGCACTCGGTTTCAAAGAAGGTCCCGGTGCTCCAGGACGCCTATATCCACAAGAAGCCGGACCGAATCCGTGTCAGGCAAACGGAGGCCCTTGCCAAGTTCAAGCCGCCGGTGACCTTGCCAAGCTACAAGCGGGGGCAGTTTAGGGATAGGCTGTGCCGTGGGGTGAAGGTCTATCCTTAGTTGGACCATCGGAGGCGGCAATGTCTAAAACTGATAATGAACGCTCAGCAATCTCAAATCGAGAAGTGGGCACCGGAACTATTACCACCATCTATCGCGCCAAGGTTACCCAGGGCGAAAAAATAATTGAACTTGGCGAGTTTGATTCTGAAGAAGAAGCAGAACAGGCAATCATTATGGCTGAGGCTGACTGGGAGCAGGAACTAACAGATGCCTCTTTTCCTTCAAAAACTCGTAGATGCTACAACTGTGAAGGAACCGGGAAGATTCAGAACGAAGAGTGCAATATGTGTGCCGGCACAGGACGAGTTCCAGAATAGCCGACGGGATAATTATTCGTCCGAACCACTGTCATTTTCGACGCGACTTAACTCAGACAGCCGATTGAGGAACAAAAGATGGTCGTAATTTTAGTTCATTGGCTCATTCGCACTGGCTACGAGGCAAAATTTGCAGAACGATGGCGCAACATGACAGTCGATGAACATGCTGGACTTTATAGAGAAATCCTTACGCGTCTGGATAAGACGGCAACAGACCAAGCCGACGGAAAATTTCATACATTCAGTGTCGGCGACCCCTTTTACTCAACCTATATCAACATCGGTATCTGGAATGATTTAGAAAGCTTTGATTCTGCAATCGGGAAATATATTCCAGACGTCAAAATTGAAGAGAAAAGCGGCAGAAGAACTCAGACTGTCGAACTTGAAGAATTTGAATTCAAATTACGGGAACGTGTGGTGTTAGAGGTCGTCGGTAGCCGCGGCGGCGAACTGCCCCCGGCAACCGTAACCTGAATTCAGTTGGTCGCTCATATCCTAGCCTTCGTTAAGCACCCTTCTCTACCCTTGCTCGGTTATGGCGTTCTAACCCGGCGATGAGGATTAAGGCAAGCAACGAAATCATCCCTAGCACCATACCGACCTGGAATGCCAGCGGCGTGATATCTACTTGGGTGATGATAAGGCCGTCAAATGCAAGCGCCAACACGGCGCTGAAAATAGCGCGCCAACGCCAATGCAAGACACCGCATGCGAGGCTAAACGCCAAAAACATGAAGGGGATGAAGAGAAAGTACATTGCATTTCCTTTACTGGTTGTGTCCAACATAGGCTAGCGCACACATTTCCACAGCGATGCTGGACAAATTTGAATGACCACATTGGAAGATTGGTCTTGGGCTAAACGCCCTGAAACGATAGCCAAGTTTGAGGCCATGATGGTGTCTATGGACGCCCATCTCGCAGGGCACGATGTTCTCCCACCCCAGCGCCCACTTACAGCACAACGACTGGTTGCGCTGGCCCTGAATATCGGCTTCTCCATCCCATTGCCTCCCAGGAAAAATGCATCGGCCTTCGATTCCGCTGACATTCCTCATTGGACCCACGATTGGTTCAAGGCTGTTTATGGCAAACGTATTGCCGGCAACTTCGAAGCGCGTTCCATTGTCCTTGTAATACGAGGAACCCTATGGAAAGCACGCCTCCCTGTTGTCTATGGAACCATGCAGTGCTTCTTCGACCCAAACCTTGAGAACAAGGGAGTTCGAATGGCCTTGAATGGGCCCGCATCCGTCAATGGACTAACGCTCATTGACGACTTTACTCAAGCCTTGGCAGGGAGGCTCAGCAATGACGAAATCAACAACATTTCCGACAAGATGGTCGCAGGATTCCATGGCATAGAGGCACTAAACTCGTTCTGGAATGGCAATCTTTTCGAACAAGCAAAACTCGACTATGAGCATAGCGTCGATGCACTAAATTCTGGTTTTGCCTGGAACAAGGCGCGATGGGAAACCGCCCAAGCGGCTGAGAAGGTCATTAAAGGCATGTTGAAGTCGGTGAATCAACCCGTACCGACACAAGGGCGGGATGCCCACGACATCAAACATCTCGGCGGCCTTGTGGGAAGGCACTTCAATATCACGCTACCCCAAGGACTTCTCGAAGCAATCGATTGCAAGCCCGGCGTTCGTTATGGGGAAATTGAGGCTACAAAGAGTGAAGCGCTAGCCGCTCATTCCGCACTGTTAGAGATTCTTCCCATGCTCGCTACCGCACATAAGGCATTCCACGCGTCAAACGGAACCCCTCCTTAGCGACGTCGCACTGCTTTTAGTCCGCGCACTCTCCTCTTCTTCTCTCTTACGCGCTGTTTCACTCGGACATCAGGGTCACAGGAAATCTTCCCAAGCATCACGTTCGCGTATCCGAGTTCACGCAATCTCGTGTTAACACTTTTCAATATGACCTTTGCAAAAAATGGAAGATGCACATCATCCTCATCCGATTCACTAATGATGAGAAAGACCACAGTGAAGGCAGAGACATCTCTTGCAACGAATTTGACTCCATCTGGGTCGGCTGAAAGTTTATGGGTCTCGGGAAGTTTGGCATTCGCCAGTTCAACGAATGGTTGATGGGATTTAAGCAAGTCGCCTGATACCAGACCTTGATTAAAGAGATGGCCTAGAACACTAGAACTGCCGTAGTGCTTGACGTGAATGAGTTGGTTGTCTCCAAATAAGTCGCAGAACTCCACCTTGTCATAGATACCTCCGACTGCAAGCATCTGTCTGTCCATCAAACACAGCCGGCCATCGCTGTTTTCTGCTACGGACTTGTTGTATTCCCCTTCATCATGATGGTTATAAATCGGAAATGCAGTGGGATATCTCGTTATGGCCCTAAAGGCACTCTCGACCGAATCCACAAAGTTTCCATCAACCTCAAACCACCGCCCTGCGGACAAAATGAACGACTTGCCGTCGTCTTCTATTTCGCAATGGATGCAACGATAAATTGGCCAGCGGTCAATTACACGTTCATCTTCATCTACAGACATCGCATAGTGTTTTCGCAGGAACTCTAGCGTAGGCTCTTCAGAGCGATAGGCTTGCACGAGGCCCGGAAGGTGCAAATCGCTAAATACGCCTTCTCTTGGTAACCGTGTGAATTTAAATCCATCAACAACCTCCCAGTTGACGATATCCGGCACCGAGAGCCAAAGACCGGCAACCCCAGCCCCTCCCTTCTGCCAAGCCTCCTTCATCTTCTCGACCAGCAATGCATCCAGCCTTGTTGCCGCCAGGCCTTTAGGAATCAGTTGTCGTACTTGGTCCACCCAAGGGAAATTCTTTTGGTATTCCTTGGATGCGAACTGTTTGAGATACCGGCGCAATAACTTTCGCAGCGAAGGAATCTCCACATCCGCAGTCACCGTCAAGGCATCTGCGCCTGCTAACCGCTTCCCAAAGGCGGCGTCTGTCGGTCGGCCTACAATTCCCCGAACAAGGTCACGCTCGATATCCACTCCGAAACTTAGAGCGGATGCGGCTTGACTGGTCTGGACCCGACTATTTTGGTCGTCCACTAGCGTCCGCTTATCCATGCTCCGTAATGCATCGGACTTGATGGAATTCAGGGTGACAATCAGCCCGAACCGCTCTTCATAAGCGTCAGGGTTCAACAGGAATCGACCCTGCCCGAATGTCAGCGCGAACAGCCGCCCATCGACGGGGACCACAAATACGGCTGAAGAAGACTGGACCGTACCCAGCAACCTTCGCTCTACATAGTCATCGAACATAGCCGCCCATTTCGGAGGGCGTGGCTGCGTCGGCTTAACGAATAGCGTTCCGTAGAAGGACTTCCCATCCCGAATCTCGTGCGAGCCGGCTCCGTCAACTAAGCCATCCCCAGGTTCTTTTACGGAATCGCGCAACAAATAAATAGTGAATGTAGCCAATGCATCCCCTCATTAGCACTGCAACACTTGCCCCCACCCCGAAGTTAAGCCAAAGGAACGCCCGCTGACAACCTGATAAATCTGCCCGACAACGCATCAGAGTGCGAACTGCGTCAAAAATTTGCGCCTATTGAGACTTAAAAGCCGTGAGCGCCTGTCGCAGCCTGTGCGACAGATCCAAATTATTAGCGTCCGAGTGCTTTGCCTAAATTTCGACGCCAAGGGAGGACCCCAATGAAAATCGTCAAATACTGGAAATTGTTCTTATTGTCTCTACCCGCTTTTGCTGCCGTGTTTTATCTGATGGGAACCGCCTATCAACAAGCCATCCTCGCACGATATGGGGTGCACTATTCCCAATATTCTTTAACCTTCCAAGATGCTGTTTCGAATGGCTTCATTTCAATCTATGGAACCGCATTCCCTGCCGCCTTATACGCTCTCTTGGCAATCTTGGTGGCCATGGTGATTCTTATCTGGGCTTCTGTCATCACCTCATATGATGGCCCGCGAGAATGGGCTCTTCGCTTTATTCAAAAAATGCAGCGCAAGAGAGAAGTTAAACCAGGAATTACTGAGTTGGAAAAAGCAACTGAGGTCGTTCTGCGAATTGGGCTCATCCCACTTTCAATAGTCGTATTCGCAGCGCTCGGGGCCATTGTCGTGCAACTTTCCTTGCACGCTGGAAAACTGTCTGCGGAACAGAACATTCAGGCCTTTGCTGCTGGGAAACTGGCGACCTACGAAATCAATGGAAAGAAGGCCTCAATCATCGTATGCAATGACAACTACTGCGCGATGTGGGATGGCAAGGGGAGTTTTCAGGCGCCGCGTTCCGCGCTGAACAACCAAGTGACAAACCCGCCAACCACCTTCAATTATTGATTGCCTTGACACTCCCAGATTTGAGGCTATGAAAGTGGTCTCAAGTCTGGGAGCTTCGACGTGAAGGTAAAACATTTCTGGAATAAGGCATTCTTAGCTGCTTTGACAAGGTTGCCTGCCCAAGAAGCAAAGTTAGAGGCAGACCTTGCCACTGAACTATGCATTCAACATTGGAAGTCCCATGTTTACGACTGGTCTGAGCCTAAAGAAGTAGCATGGAAAGACTTGAAGATCACCGATATGCCACCGGCTTAGGGCTTAATTTTTCTCTTTCCTTTCTGCCTTGTCTCCGCTGTGCCGGACGCCCCTAAACTCTGTTGATTGCTATCCGGTGTGACGCTCTTGTCGTCCTTCTTCTGCAAAAACTCGGCTAGAGAGGCGGCAAGTTCTTCGCTATTCATTACGTCAATAATTTCATTTTCTCCTTCTCGAAACACAACATATTGATTGAGCGGTTGCTCCTCCTGTGGCAGGTCTCCGCTCGCCGTACAAAGAATCACTTTCAGCACCCTATAACGAGAATCAGGATTAGAAAATGAACTAACGTAACGTTTGTAACTACTTTTCCTGCGAATATTTTTGTTTTTTACAGCCAGAGAATTAGTCCCACTCTCTGAAACAGTCCAAAGTTGCTTACCTATTTCTTTTTTGTCAGTTATTTCATAGCCATTCTTTGTCGCTGCATCTAAAGCATCCTGGTACGAACTAAAGTCCCCACCAATTTTTTTTAGGGGAATCTCTCTCGTTAAAATCACATAACTCACCGCCAACCAACTCTTTCCGTCTTTCGAACTGCATGATTGAGCGATTACGACTTTTCTACTCATAATCTCTTCTCTCTCTCGGCATTCTATAAAATTGTTCGTTTCGAAAATCACGGATGCAAATCATCAGATTCGCTTAGGCATTGCAGAAACAGACCAGCCTTGTATCGCTCAAGCAGCATAGGCACCTTGAAACACGCGATAGCCCGAATACGCTCCGGCAGTGACTTCACATCCGCCACATGGATGTAATGCCTTTCCAACGTGGTCACCTTTTCCTTCTTCGCGTGCCCTGTGATTTTCGCAATCACCTCAACATCGACCCCTGCTTCCACTAGTCTCGTCGATAACGTGTGCCGGAAGGCATGGAAGCCCACACCCTTCTCGAAACCTAGCCCCTTCAAATACGCGGCAAACTGCCTGGACAGTTGGCGCCCATAACCTAGTCCATTAGGCGTTCCATCCTTCTTCGTCCCCGCGGGAAGATGCGGGAACAATCTCGGATGCCCGGTCTTCTCCATGTCTTCGACGAAGTTGAGAAATCCCGCATCCAACAATGGCTGCGCCAAGGGTACGAAGCGAATCGACGATTTCGTCTTGACCTTCTGATTGCGGTCGTTCTTCCAGATGAAAATCCCCCAAACATCCTCAATCTGCTTCACGTCTTCGATATACAACTGCGCAACTTCGTTGACCCTGGCGCCGGTGTAGAGGCCCAACATCGGCCCCCACCATCGATGCGGATACTTCGACGCCCAGGGCACGAAGTTCTTAGTCGCAAAGATGGCCTTGAGTTCTTCATCGGTAAACGGCCGTCCGGTTTCCAACTCGCGGTCGGTGTCGATTTCCCGCCCCGTTCCTTTGAGTGGAGAACGGTCGATGGCACCCGAATCCTCAAGCGCTTTGAAGAACACGTTCAAGCGCTGCCGGTGCTTATTCAACGTATGCGGTGATGGCATGGGAACCCCCAAGCCCTTGCCCTTCTCGATGATGGCCTGCACCGACAAATCCCGAAACGCTGGCTTCACCGTGGCATTCGCGGGCCACCACCGCACGGCCTCCCAGAACGACCGAATATGGGTGGCCTTGATGTGGTTGACCGGCATGTCACCAATCACCCCGATGAGGATGCGCAAAGAATGCTTGCTTTCCGTAATGGTGTCCGAGGACAGCCGGCGACGTTCCAGGTCGGAGATGTGATTTGCGATTTCCGTGGACAGAAGCGGACTATCGGGTTGCTTGGGCTGGACAATGCTTTCCGATGCACCCGGACCTTCGGCATCCAAGATGGCTTGAACCGTCTTGATGAAGTCCTGCGTGTCCTTGGCGCCCTTGGTCGTGACCTCACCGAAGTTCACCAGGCGCCCGACTTGAACGTCCCGACCGGTCCAATGCCGGAGTTCGCCACGCTCTTGGGCACGCGTGACCTCCTCAAGCATCTTCTTGACGTCGATATCCGCCACCCCTGCCTCCCCCGTTGCTCGCATCACCCGGAAGGCGGATGCGAGCGCCACTGCATAGGTCTCGGCTAGGAGTCTAGCGCTGTCCCCGCGTAAGCCCGCAAGGGTCTTCACGATGAAGCGGGAGCCGACTACAGGCTGCAGGTCTTCCGGCACGAAATACCGCGCGTAGAGACCAGAGGGTCGGGTCAACAAATAGGGCTTGGGCACGCAACTGATACCTAAATTGATACCTCGGGGAGGACAATTCAGGTGATGCGTTTTCTTGGAAAACCCTTGCCGTTCAATATCTTGGAACGGCAAGGGTTAGGTTGGAGCGGGTGAAGGGAATCGAACCCTCGTCAGTAGCTTGGGAAGCTACAGCTCTACCATTGAGCTACACCCGCGACGCAGCGAATTCTAACTGCAGCGTGGTGCCCGTGTGTCAAGCAATGGTTAGAACGTCTTGCCGACAGTCAGCGACAGTGCACGATAGTTGCCGCCCTTGCGCGCGATGGTCGAGGTGCCGCCGACCATCACGTCGAGGCCTTCCACCTGGCCACGCACGCCGGCCGCCAGCGAACCATAGCCGCGATCGAACGACAGCCCCGGCACCGCGAACTCCATCGAACCCACGCTCGGCATGCTGGCCCACGCTTCCGCCGGCAGCTTGCCGAATTCGCGATCAATGCTCAGGCGCGCGAACGGCGTCCAGCCCTCGGCGATGTGGTAACGGCCTTCGTAACCCAGCGACGCCAGGCGTGAATTGAAGGTCTGCGAGGGATAAGCCAGTGCGGTCGACAGGCTGGCGTCGCTTTCGGTGTAGCCGTCGATGCGAATGCGCTGCAGCAGCACTTCACCGACCGGGCCATGGTCGAGCTTGCCGCTGTGGAACATCCAGCCGCCGTTGATGCCGGCATAGGCGTCGCTGCCGTTGGCCTTGCCGGTATGGGTGCGCACGGCCGTCCCGAGCGGGATGTCGCGATGCACGGTGTCTTCGATGCGCGAATAGCCGAGCTGTGCGGTCACCCAGGCGTTGTCGTTGTGCCAACCGGCGAAGCCCGCGATCGAGAGATCGGTCTGGCGGAAATCACCACGCTTCTGCGCGTAATCGATGCGCTGGCGGCCGTAGTTGAGCGCGCCACCGTAGTTGAATGCACCACTGTTCCAGCCGATGCCACCACCCAGCGACGGGCCGATGCCGTCGAAGCCGTCGCCGGACGGGCCCCGGTTGTAACGCTGTTGGTCGAGGTTGCCGTTGAACCACCAGCGCATGCCGTTTTCAACCTTATCGCCAAAGGTCTTGCCCTGGGTCTGTGCGAACAGCAGGTCGGCGCGATTGCGACCCACGCTCATCGCCGACAAAGGCAGAATGGCGATCTGGCGTGGACCTTCCAGCGTAGCGACGGCATAGTCACCGAGGATCTTGTGCGCGGCGGTCGACGGATGCACGCCATCGGCGAAGGCGTAGGTGTACGGTGCATTCGAGGTGACGTAGGACGTCGGATTGCAGGTCAGCGAATTGGCGGTGATCTGCGGCTGACAGGCAGTGCCGGTGACATTGGTAAAACCGAAGGGCGCAGGATTCGCAACGATCTCGTCGATCAGCCCGAAGGTATTGAGCGGAATGAAGCGCAGGCCCTGCCCGGCCAGTCCCTGGTACAGCGCGGCGTTGTAGGCCATCGCCAGCTGCGTGCCTTGTGCTTGCGCTGTTGCGCCTTGCGCACGGAACGACGGCGTTTGGCCAAGATCCGGGATATTCGGGACGAGAACGTAACGAGCGCCCGCTGCCTGCAATTTGGCGACGATGCCGACTTCACCACCAACCGCCGTCGCAAGAGTGCTTTGCACCGGCGCGCCAGCGGTAATCGCGAACAGATCATTGGCGCCACCCCACACGGTGTAGAGCGCGTGCGAATCGGCGCGGCCACCGGTACTGGCGAGATAGAAGTTCACCTGCTGGTCGACCGAGGGTATCGGACCCAGCGCACCCGACGATGGCGTAACCACGCGTGCGCCGCCAACGGCGTAATTGTCACCGGTATCGGCCTTGGGACCGGTTGCGGAGGCCGTCCAGCCCGTCGATTGGTTGACGCCGTAATAGTTCGCCACGTTCTGTGCCCAGGTGGTCCCCGGATTGGTGGTGAACTGGCCGATCACCGGCTGCGCGCTGGCCGGCAGCAACGGCCGGAAGAAGCCGGCGTCGGTCAGGCTGTCGCCGAAGAAAATGGTCCTGCTGAAGGTCTGGGCGTGGGTGTCCACGAATTGCTGGGCGGCGGCCGGCAGGGCCGCGATCGACAGGGCGGAAGCCAGGGCGGTGCAGAGGAGCTTGGTGCGCATCGGTGCGATCTCGTTGGCCGGGCTGGATTCGCCCGCGTATGGCGATGGTTTCACGATTTTCTAACGCTCGCATGCTGCGGTGCGGCATCCCGCTTCGGGCGACAATGGCGGCATGGACATCCAGCTCAATGGCGAAGCGCGCACTTGCGCCCACGACACCACCATCGCAACCCTGCTGCAATCGGAAGGATTGGCGGAACGCCGCGTCGCGGTCGAGGTCAATGGCGAGATCGTGCCGCGCAGTCGTCATGCGACCACTGCATTGCAGGCAGGAGATCGCGTCGAGATCGTGCATGCGCTCGGTGGTGGTTGAGTGATCGCCCGGCAATCATTCAGTCCTTTCGGCGATAATTTCCCCATGAACATTTCCGACGACGCCCTGGTCATCGCAGGGAAGACCTACCGTTCCCGCCTGCTCACCGGTACCGGCAAATTCAGGGACCTCGACGAAACCCGCAACGCCACCGAAGCGGCTGGTGCCGAGATCGTCACCGTGGCGATTCGCCGCTCCAACATTGGCCAGAACCCGGGCGAACCCAACCTGCTCGACGTGTTGCCGCCCGATCGCTACACCATTCTCCCGAATACCGCCGGCTGCTACACCGCCGAGGACGCCGTGCGCACCTGCAGGCTCGCGCGCGAACTGCTGGATGGCCACAACCTGACCAAGCTCGAAGTGCTGGGCGACCAGAAGACGCTGTTCCCCGACGTGATCCAGACGATCAAGGCCGCTGAACAGCTGGTCGCCGACGGTTTCCACGTCATGGTCTACACCAGCGACGACCCGATCCTGTGCAAGCGCCTGGAAGAGATCGGCTGCGTCGCGGTGATGCCGCTGGCTGCGCCGATCGGTTCCGGCCTCGGCATCCAGAATCGCTACAACCTGATGGAGATCGTCGAGAACGCCAAGGTGCCGATCATCGTCGACGCTGGCGTCGGCACCGCGTCGGACGCCGCGATCGCGATGGAACTCGGCTGCGATGGCGTGCTGATGAACACCGCGATCGCCGGAGCCAAGGATCCTGTCCGGATGGCGCGTGCGATGAAAGCCGCGGTCGAAGCCGGGCGCGATGCTTTCCTCGCCGGCCGCATCCCGCGCAAGCGCTATGCCAGCGCATCGTCGCCGGTGGATGGCTTGATCGGATGACGGACCCGTTCTCCAGCGAAGGTGCGAAAGTTCCGGCCAAACCGTTCACCGTCGAACCTGGCCGTCGCCGCATCCGCAGTTTCGTCTTGCGCCAGGGCCGTTTCACCCCGGCGCAGCAGAAAGCCTTCGACGAACAATGGCCGCGCTTTGGCCTCGACTACGCCGGCAGGCCGCGCGATTTCGACGCCGCGTTCGGTCGCCACGCCCCGCGCATCGTCGAGATCGGGTTCGGCAATGGCGAGGCGTTGCGCTATTCCGCCGCGCTCGATCCCGTACGCGACCACATCGGCATCGAAGTGCATGCGCCCGGCGTCGGGCGCCTGCTCAATGCGCTGGCACAGGATGATGCGAAGAATGCCCGCCTCTACCACCACGACGCCGTGGAAGTGCTGGAAAACGAAATCGCCGACGCATCGCTCGACGAGATCCGCATCTACTTCCCCGATCCCTGGCACAAGAAGCGCCACGGCAAGCGCCGCCTGGTGAACGCCGAATTCGCCGCCTTGCTGGTGCGCAAGCTGTCACCCGCGGGCCGCCTGCATCTCGCCACCGACTGGCCCGACTACGCCGAACAGATGTGGGACGTACTCGATGCCACGCCAGGACTGGTCAATCGTGAAGGGCCACGCGGGCAGGTACCACGCCCGGCCTGGCGTCCGCAGACGCATTTCGAGACACGCGGGCAACGGCTGGGGCATCCCGTTTTCGATCTGATCTACGACCGGGCCTAGGCCTCTTGACGCCATCGGGACACGCCATGCCGCGCCAAGGCGCATGCGGTGCAAGGAAGAACGAGTGAGTTTATGTCGATAAATGAGCGAGTGATGACGATGCAGTGCATGCGCCTTGACGCGGCCCTCCGGGTTGCCGTGTCCGCCCGCCATGCGGGCACGCGCGGCTTGAACAGGCGGCCAGCCTGTCGCTGCGCCACGCGTGCCCCCCTAACAATCGGACACGGCAACATGGCATGTCCCGATGGCGTCAAGAGGCCCTGATGGACAGCGGCCTCGTCCTCAGCAGCGACATGGCCATGGTGCTCGGCCTGGTCGTGCTGACGATGGTGCTATTCCTGTTCGAACGCATCCGCCCCGACGTGGTTGCGCTCTGCGTTCTGGTGCTGCTCGGGCTCACCGGATTGATCGCACCGGAAGACCTGTTCGGTGGTTTCTCCGGCAGCGCGGTGATCAGCATCATCTCGACGATGATCCTCGGCGCCGGGCTGGAACGCACCGGCGCGTTGAACCGGCTCGCCGGCTGGTTGCTGCGACGATCGAGCGGGTCGGACAAACGCCTGCTCACGCTCACCTGCCTGTCGGCGGCGGCGGTGTCGCCATTGATGCAGAACCCATCGGTGATGGCGATGTTCCTGCCGGTGACATCGCGCATCTCCGCGCGCACCGGCATCGCTACCTCGCGCATGTTGCTGCCGATCGCAGCGACGATCGTGATGGCCGGCGCGCTGACCATGGTTGGCAATTCGCCACTGATCCTGCTCAACGACCTGCTGATGTCGGCCAACGCCAACATGCCATCGGGCGCGGCATCGATCCATCCCTTCAAAATGTTCGCACCGATGCCGATCGGCATCGTGATGCTGACTGCGGTGTTGCTGTATTTCCGTTTCTACGGCGATCGCCGCCTGCGCGAAGAAGACGGTGCGGTGACGCCCGGCCGCACCGAGAGCTATTTCGCCAGCACTTACGACATCAAGGGCGACGTGTTCGAACTCACGGTCACTGCGCAGAGTCCGCTGGTCGGCACCACCATCGGTGAAGCGGAACGCCTGTCAGGCGCACCGCTGTTGCTCGCGCAGCGCAGCCACGGGGAATCGCGGCTGGCGCCACCGTCCGATGCTCGCATCTGGGTCGGCGACGTCCTCGGCGCGATGGGCCCCGGGGAAGATGTCCTGCGCTTCGCCGAACAGCAACACCTGGCGGCCTCTTCGCGCCTGCGCGAATTCGGCGATCTGTTCAACCCCAGCCGAGCCGGCATCGCCGAAGCCGTCGTGCCGCCAAACTCGCACTTCATCGGCAAGACCCAGGCCGATTTGCGCTTCCGCAAGCAGTACGGCATCAGCCTGCTGGCGATCAACCGCGATCGCGAAGTGATCCGCGAGGACGTGCGCAACGTCCCGTTGCGCGCAGGCGACATGCTGGTGTTGCACTGCATCTGGCAACGACTGGCGGAAGTCGCGGCGCAGAAGGATTTCGTGGTCGTCACCGATTATCCGAAGGCGCGCCAACGCCCGCACAAGTTCAAGATCGCCATGGGCATCTTCGCGGTCACGATGCTGATCGCGCTGTCGTCGCGCGTACCGGTGCCGATCGCATTGATGACCGGTGTTGCCGGCATGCTCATCACCGGCGTCATCCACATGGACGAGGCCTACGCCGCGATCAGCTGGAAAACCGTGTTCCTGATGGCCTGCCTGATCCCGCTGGGCTGGGCGATGGACTCCAGTGGTGCCGCGGCATGGGTCGCGGGGCACACCGTCGATCGCATCCCGCAAAGTACGCCGATCGTGTTGATCGAATTCGCGCTGGCGGTGCTGACCGTGCTGTTCTCGCTGATCATCAGTCACGTCGGCGCCACCATCATGCTGGTGCCGATCGCGGTCAACCTTGCGCTGGCGACCGGCGGCAATCCCACCAGCTTCGCCCTGATCGTCGCGCTGTCGGCCTCATGCAATTTCATGACGGCGTCGAACCCGGTGATCTCGATGATCATCGGCCCCGGCAACTACACGCCGCGCGATTTGTGGCGCGTCGGCGGGCCGCTGGCCTGCATCTACATCGCCATCGTGGTGGCGATGGTCAATCTGTTGCAGATGTTCCGCTGACCCCACGCAAATACACCTGGCCGTCGCGCGTTTCCACCGGCACCGCACGCAGCGACGACCCCATGCACGGACCACCGGTACAGCGGCCATCGATCGGCGAAAAACTGGCACCATGCGCCGCACACACCAGGTCGCCGGTGCGCGCCACCAGGAATTGCCCGGGTGCCCAGTCGAGCCGGCGCCCCGCATGCGGGCAGATGTTGAACCACGCCGCCACCCGCGTGCCGTCGCGACGCAGGATCAAGGACTCGGCATCGCCATCCACCGTGCCGCTGGCTTCTGCAAAACCATGATCGGGAATCAGTTCGAGGGCGATGAGCGGTTCTGGCACGGCTTGCAACAACAGGGAATCCACACGCAGCATAGCGGTTCCGGCCTTCCCGATGCAGTGCCCATGAACGATGTCTTCCCGCCCCTGCCCGCTCCGCGCATCGCCACCATCGATGGCCGCACGATCCCGGTGCATCGTATCCATTGCATCGGCCGCAATTTCGCCGACCACGCGCGCGAGATGGGCGCGACGCCCGCAACGCCGGAAGCGCGCGGTCGCCCGGTGCTGTTCCAGAAGCCGGCCGATGCCATCGTCACCGATGGCCGTGTGCGCTACCCATCGGCGACGCACGAGCTGCACCACGAAGTCGAACTGGTCGCGGTACTCGACGCCGATGCACCGGAAGGCGAACTGACGCGCGCCCAGGCTGAAGCACTGGTCTTCGGTTACGCCATCGGCCTCGACCTGACGCGTCGCGACCTGCAGGCCGAGTGCAAGGCGAAATCGTGGCCCTGGGACATCGGCAAGGCCTTCGACCACTCGGCGCCGATCAGCGTGGTGATCCCCGCCGCGGAGGCCGGCGATCTTTCCATGCTCGCGATCAGCCTCGAGGTGAATGGCGAACTGCGCCAGCATGGCGAGTTGCGCGACTGGATCTGGGACGTCCCCGATGTGCTGATCGAATTGTCCAAGCTGTATGCGTTACGCCGCGGCGACCTGGTGTTCACTGGCACCCCGGCTGGCGTTGCTGCGCTGCAGCGCGGCGACCGCTTCGTGGCCCGGCTGGGGACACTGCTCTCGCTGGAAGGTGAAATCATCTAGACGGCGCTGCGATATGCTCCCGCCACCTCTCAATACGGGTTGGATTACATGGGCATGCTCAGCGAGTTCAAGGAGTTCGTCTCCAAAGGCAATGTCGTCGACTTGGCGGTTGGCGTGATCATCGGCGCCGCGTTCGGCAAGATCGTCACCGCACTGGTGGAAGGCGTGGTGATGCCAGCGATCAGCATCCTGACCGGCGGCGTCGATTTCAAGGACTGGAAGCACGTCATCACACCCGCCGTGATGGATCCCGCGACCGGCAAGGAAATGGTCGCGGAAGTGGCGATCAAGTACGGCGATTTCATCCAGACGTGCATCGATTTCCTGCTGATCGCTTTGGTGATCTTCCTGTTCCTGAAGGCCTACAACCGCATGCGCCAGCCGGCAGCCGCCGCCGACGCGCCTCCGAGCGAGGATGTGCTGCTGCTGCGCGAGATCCGAGACAGCCTGAAAAAATGATCCCTGCACCACCGTTGCCACGGTGGCGGCATGACCATTGGCACGGCTGTTCAGGAACCCCGGGCTGCTAGGCTCGGGGTTTCTCTTTGCCTGCGTCGAGATCGCCATGAACCGCACCCTGCTCGCCGTTTCCCTTGCCAGCCTGCTTGTCGCATCCCCCGCATTCGCCGCCCAGACCAAGGCATCCCCCGCGACCGTGCAAGCGGCAGCCAGCGTGCGCGACCGGGCGCTGAAAGACGATACCGGCTGGAAGGTCGTGGAATCACTGACCACCGAAGTCGGACAGCGCATGGCAGGCAGCGAAGGCGATGCCCGCGCCGTGGAATGGGCGAAGGCGAAGTTCAAGGAACTCGGCTTCGACAAGGTGTGGACACAACCGGTGACCTTCCCGAAGTGGGAACGCCGCAGCGAGCATGGCGAAGTGCTGGGCGCACATTCCCAGAAACTCGTGCTGACTGCGCTCGGCGGCAGTCCGGGCGGCACCGTGGAAGGTGAGGTCGTGCGTTTCGATTCACTGGAAGCGCTGCAGAAAGCCGCACCCGGATCGCTGGCCGGCAAGATCGCCTTCGTCGATGTGATGATGCCGAGGGCAAAAGATGGCCATGGCTATGGTATCGGCAGCAGGGTTCGCACCACGGGCGCTTCGTCGGCGTCGAAGGCAGGTGCGATCGGTTACGTGATGCGCCCGGCCGGCACCGATTGGGAACGCAATCCGCATACCGGCATGACGCGCTTCGAGAACGGCGTGAAGCCGATCCCGGAAGCGTCGCTCACCAACATTGATGCCGACCAGCTCGCGCGTCTCGTCAAGCTCGGCCCGACACGCATCCGCGTCGCGCTCGATTGCGGCTTCAACGGCGAATACACCTCGCAGAACGTGATCGGCGAATTCACCGGCAGCAGCAAGCCCGATGAAATCGTCGCGCTCGCCGGCCATCTCGATTCCTGGGACCTCGGCACCGGCGCGATCGACGACGGCAGCGGCGTCGCCATCTCGATGGCCGCGGCGAAACTGGCCGCGCAGATGAAGCGCCCGGAACGCACCATCCGCGTGGTCGCCTTCGCCAACGAAGAACAGGGCCTGTGGGGCGGCCGCGTCTACACCGAATCGCAGAAGGACAAGATCGCCAAGAGCCAGATCGTGATGGAGTCGGATTCCGGCCCGGGTCGCGTCTACGAGTTTGGTGGGCGCTGGTCGAAGGATGCCGAACCGGCGATGGCGCAGGTCGCGGAACTGCTGAAGCCGCTGGGCATCGCTTACACCCCGGGCCAGGGTGAGGCCGAGTCGGAAATGGGCCTGATGCAGGCAGCAGGCTCGGCGGCAGGCGCATTCGCACATGACGCCAGCCGCTACTTCGATCTGCACCACACGCCGAACGACACCCTCGACAAGATTGATCCCGAAGACCTGCGCGTCGACATCGCCGCCTACGCCACGCTGGCCTTCATTGCCGCCAATGTCGATGGCAGCCTCGGCAGCGGCACCATGCCCGCGCCGGAACCACGCAAGCGTCGCTGATCAGCGCGACGCGCGCGCCCAGGCAGCCAACAGCACCGCTGTGGCCGACGCAACGTTGAGGCTTTCCACCGCACCGGTGCCGGGAATCGACACGCGCAGGTCACAGCTCGCGGCCAGCCCGCGATCCATGCCCGATTGCTCCGCACCCATCACGTAGACCAGTCGCTGCGGCAGGTCGAGCGCGAACAGGTCATCGCCACCGTCAACCAGGGTGGCTGCGGTGGTGTAGCCAGCATCGCGGAGTGCCGACAATGCGTCGCGCGCCGGCGGCAGGCGTACCAGCGCCACCGTCTCGGCACCACCTTCCGCCACGCGTGCGGCCGCTCCGGAAACCTGCAGATCGGAATCGCACGGAATCAGCAATGCGCCGATCCCGAAATGCGCGGCGCTGCGCAGGATCGCACCGAGGTTGTGTGGATTGCCGACACCATCCAGCCACAGTGCGCAATCGCGGCCTTGCGGTCGCATCGCCAACCATTTGTCCAGACGCGGCATCGGTGCGCGCACGACATCGGCGACCACGCCTTCATGGTGCGAACTCGCCGCGAGCTTGCGCAAATCCTCATCGGGCACGATGCGATAACCAACGCGATGCGACGCACACCATTTCAGGACATCGCGCAGGTCGCCAACGCGCTCCTCCGACGACCACAGCTTGCGCAAGGCTTCTGGACGCCGCGCGAACACGGCGCGTACGGCATTGATGCCGTACATGCGCAATTCGCGGGGGATGGCCGGATCAGGCATCAGGCATGTCCACCCACGTTTGGTGTTTCCGCTTCAAGCTTGTCGAGTTCATGCGCGATCGCTTCCGGGGAATGGGTGTGCGGCGCGATCACCAGGTAGAACGCCGGGATCACGAACAGCGACAGCAGTGTCGAGACCGAAACGCCGAACACCACCACCACGCCGATGGTGGCACGGCTGGCCGAACCGGGGCCACCAGCGACGATCAGCGGGATCGCGCCCATCACGGTCGCGATCGAGGTCATCAGGATCGGGCGCAGGCGGATCGATGCCGATTCGATGATGGCGTCACGCACGCTGCGGCCTTCGTCGCGCAACTGATTGGCGAACTCGACGATCAGGATGCCGTTCTTCGCCGCGAGACCGACCAGCATCACGATGCCGATCTGCGAGAACAGGTTGAGCGTGCCACCGGTGATCCACAGCCCGAGCAACGCGCCGACCACGCCCAGCGGCACCGTCAGCATGATCACCAGCGGATGCAGGAAGCTTTCGAACTGTGCGCCCAGCGCGAGGTAGACGATCAGCAACGCCAGCGCGAAGGTGATCAGCACTTCACTACCGGATTGCTGCAGTTCGCGCGACTCGCCCTTCCAGCTGATCTGCGCATGTTCCGGCAGCGATTCCTTCACCGTCCGTTGCGCCCACGCCACCGCATCGCCCAAGCGTGCGCCAGGGGCCAGGCCCGCGGAAATCGTGATTGACCTCAGGCGGTTGAAGCGCGCCAACGAACCCGGCTCAGCGATTTCCTTCAGCGTGACCAGGTTGGACAGCGGCACCAGCGTTCCGGTCTTCGAACGCACCTGGATGTTGTTGAGGTCGGCAATGGAATCGCGACTGTCGCGACCGGCCTGCAGCATCACGTCGTATTCCTGGCCATCGTCGACGAAGGTGGTCATGCGCTCGCCGCCCATCAGCGCCTGCAACGCGCCCCCGATCGCCTGCGCGGTCACGCCAAGATCGGCTGCGCGCGCGTGATCGATGATGACCCGCATCTGCGGCCGCGTTTCCTTGTAATCGGAGTCGACGCCATTCAAGCCGGGATACTGGCTGATCTTCGCCATCAGGATGTCACGCCACTGCGCCAGCTCGGCATAGTCGGGGCCGCCCAGCACCAGCTGGAACGGTTGGCCACGCGTGCGCACCAGTCCGCCGCTCACCATCGTGCGCGTCTTCATGCTGGTGATCGTCGAGAGTTTCTTCTGCACCTCTGCCGCAACATCAGAGGTGCTCTGCTTGCGTTCTTTCCAGTCCTGGAGGAAGACACTGGCGCGACCGATGTACATGTCCTCGCTCGGGCCGAAACTGCCAGGCACGCGCGGATTGGCGCGCTCCAGCGGCTTGCCGGGACCGGTTTCGTCAAGCAATATCTGCTCGACTTTCTTCATCTGTGCGACGGTGTAATCGAAGCTCGCGCCTTCCGGGCCTTCCGCCATCACCTGGAAGGTGCCGCGATCCTCCGCTGGCGCCAACTCACTGGGCAGCGCCTTGAACAGCAACACCATCGCCACCAGTGCACCGATCATCAAGCCACCGAACACCCACGTGCGGCCAACCACGCGGCTGAGCAAGCCGCGATAGGCAGCGGCCATGCGGGTAAAGCCCGCGTTCAACCATTCGCTGACGCGATTGGAGTGCACCGCGTGCGGGCCGGTATGCGGCTTCAGCAACTTCGACGCCATCATCGGCGTCAGCGTCAACGCGACGAAGGCCGAAATCGCCACCGCCGCCGCCATCGCCACCGACAGTTCGCGGAACAGGCGTCCGGTATTGCCCTGCAGGAACCCGACCGGCAGGAACACCGCGATCAGCACCGCCGTCGTCGCCAACACCGCAAACGCGACTTGCGCGGTGCCACGCCGTGCCGCGACCAGTGCTGGTTCGCCGAGATCGACGCGGCGCTGGATGTTCTCCACCACCACGATGGCGTCGTCCACCACCAGGCCGATGCACAGCACCAGCGCCAGCAGTGTCAGCAGGTTGATCGAGAACCCGAACGCATACAGGGCGATGAACGATGCGATCAGGCACACCGGGACCGTGACTGCCGGGATCAGCGCAGCGCGCACGCTGCCGAGGAACAGCCAGATCACCACCAACACCAGGATCACTGCTTCGATCAACGTGCCATAGACGCGCTCGACCGCAGCCGAAATGAAGGTGGTGTTGTCGAAGGCGACATAGATGTCGGCGCCGCCCGGCAAGCTGGAACGAATGCGCTCGGCTTCTGCCTGCGCCGCTTTCGCAACATCGAGGCTGTTGGCGGTCGATGTCTTGACGATGCCGAGACCGATCGCCGGCTCGCCGTTGCTGTGGTACCAGGCGCGGCGTTCCGCCGATTCCTGCTTCACCGTCGCGATGTCGCCAAGCTTCACTACATAGCCATCGTTGCCGCGCGTCACCGGCAACTGCGCGAACGCTTCCGGCGTGGTGTAATCGCGCATGACGCGCAGGATGAAGTCGCGATCCTTCGATTCGAGGTGGCCTGCGCCGAGCTCGACATTCTCCTGCTTCAACGCCGTTTCCACATCGGGAATGGTGATGCCGCGCGCGGCCATCGCATCGTGGTCGAGCCAGATGCGCATCGCGTAGGCCTGGCCACCGCCCATGCGCACGGTGGCGACCCCGGGCAGGCTGGAGAAGCGATTGACGAGGTAGCGCTGCGCGTAGTCGGTAAGCTGCAGCGTGTCCATGTTGGACGAACGCAGGTTGAACCAGATGATCGGATCGGAATCGCTCTCGACCTTGCTGATTTCCGGTTGGCGCGCCTCGGGCGGCATGCGATCGCTGACGCGGCTCACCGCATTGCGGACATCGTTGGCAGCGCCTTCGATGTCGCGGGTCGGCAGGAATTCGATGCTGATGCGTGAACTGCCGTTCTGGCTGGTCGAATCGATCGTGTTGATGCCTTCGATGCCGGCCAGTCCATCCTCGAGGATCTTGGTGATGCGCGTTTCCACCACGCTCGATGATGCGCCGGGGTAATCGACCTGCACCGACACGATCGGCGGATCGATCGCGGGCAGTTCACGCAACGTCAGGCGCATGAACGACATCACGCCCAGCACCACCAGCAACAGGCTCATCACCACGGCCAGCACTGGCCGCTTGATCGAGATGTCGGACAGCTTCACTTCCTTGCAGCCCCGTCGGCGGCGGGCGCAGCCGCCTTGAGCGTGGCATCCGCCTTCACCTTGCCGACGCCATCGACCACGATGCGATCCCCGGCGTTGAGTCCGGTGCGGATCATCGCCTTGCCGGGAATGCGTCCGCCGACGTCGACTTCGACCTTCTGCGCCTTGCCCGCCGGCGTCACGCGCCAGACGAAGGTCTGCGAGCCGACCTGCATCACCGCGAGTTCGGGCACAACGATGGCGGGATGGGTGTCGCGGGTGACCTCGACGTTCATCAGCATGCCGGGTTTCAGCGCGCGATCAGGATTGGGAAAATCGCCGCGCACCGTCAGCGCGCGCGACCCGGTATCGAGGCGACCGGCGGATGTCTGCACCAAGCCAGCGAAAGTGCGACCGGGATACGCCTGCGTCGTCCCGTTGACCGCCTGTCCCGAGGCGACATTCGCCAGTTCGGTTTCCGGCACCGGGAAATCGACATAGACCCGCGAGACGTCATCCAGCGTGGCGATCGCCGTGCCCGGCGTCACCAGCGTGCCCGGACTCACCTGGCGCAGGCCAAGCAGGCCCGAGAACGGCGCGCGGATCACGCGATCGGCCAGATTGGCGCGGATCTGCTGTACCTGGGCGATGGCGGCATCGCGCGTCGCCTTCTGGGCGTCGAGCATCGACTTCGCGATCAACTGCTGCGCAGCGAGTTGCGACTGGCGCTGGTACAGGGTGTCGGCCTCCTTGGCCGCGGCAGCGGCAGCGGCGAACGCAGCCTGCTGCTGCTGGCCCGTGAGCGTCACCAGCGGCGCGCCGCGGTTCACCCACTGCCCACTCTCGAAATGCACCTTGTCCACGGTTTCACTGACCTTGGCGGTCACCGTCACCGATTCGTGCGCCTTGACCGTGCCCAGCGCCTGCACCGTGTCCGTCCACGGTTCCAACCGCACCGCCTGGATCACCACCTCAATCGGCTGGCCACCACCGCCCTTGGTACCGGCCTTGCCGGCATCGCCACGCTGGCAGCCTGCAAGCATCAGGCCCACGATCATGCCACCGGCCCAGCGCCGGAACGTCGATTCATCGCGAAAATTCATCCGGCAATTTTATGCGGATGAAAGATGACGTACCCATGACTTTAGGCATGGATGCACGCATCCCACGCCCAAAAAAAACGCCGGCACCAGGCCGGCGTTTTCGATCCCGATGCGGCGGGGATCAGCCTTTCTTCCACTCACCCAGCGCCGCCAGGCCATTGTCCTTGGCGCGGGCATACACCGTGTCCTGCGCCTTGGACCAGTTGCCGCTCATGTCCTGCGCCCACAGCTTCAACGCAGCCTGCTGCATGGCGCGACCATAGGAGAACGACAGCGGCCACGGATTCGGACCCATGCGGTTCATCGCATCAAGGTGCGCGGTCGCAGCTTCGTCGCTCTGGCCGCCGGACAGGAACACGATGCCCGGCAGGATCGCCGGCACCGTCGACTTCAGGCACATCAGGGTGGCTTCGGCCACTTCCTCGACGCTGGCCTGGTCCGGGCAATCCTTGCCCGGCACGACCATCGACGCCTTGAGGATGGTGCCTTCCAGCGCGACGTTGTGCTGGTACAGCGCGTCGAACAGCGAACGCAGGGTGATTTCGGTGACTTCGTAGCAGGTTTCGATGTCGTGGTTGCCGTCCATCAGCACCTCGGGCTCCACCATCGGCACGATGCCCTGTTCCTGGCACAGCGCGGCATACCGCGCCAACGCCTGGCTGTTGGCCTCGATGCAGGTCCCCGACGGGATGTCCTCGCCGATGTTGATCACCGCGCGCCACTTGGCGAAACGCGCACCGAGCTTGTAGTACTCCTGCAGGCGGGCGCGCAGGCCGTCGAGGCCCTCGGTCACCAGCTCGCCCGGGAAGCCGGCCAGCGGCACCGTGCCCTTGTCGACCTTGATGCCCGGGATCATGCCGTGATCGGCCATGTACTTGGCGAACGGCACGCCGTCCTTGGTGGACTGGCGGATGGTTTCGTCGAACAGGATGGCACCGGCCAGGTATTCGTTCACCTTGGGCACGGTCAGCAGCAGTTCGCGATAGGCGCGACGGTTCTCTTCGGTGCTGGCGATGCCGACGCCGTCGAAGCGCTTCTGGCAGGTCGCGGCGGATTCGTCGATGGCGATGATGCCCTTGCCCGGCGCGACCATCGCACGGGCGGTTTCGGCAAGCTGTTCGATGCTCATTGCGTTTGGCGTCCT
>JAFEBY010000060.1 GCA_018242465.1 Pseudomonadota bacterium
CGGTAACGTACAACCCCGCCAGGGCGATGCTGTCAAAGGCCACGCGGCCCATGCCTTCCAGGCTGAAGGCGAGCAGGTCCATGGTCTTGTCCACCGCCAGGTGCAGCGAATCGGCGGTGAAGCCCTTGTAGGCGAAGGCGGGCAGGCTGGCGTTCAGGTCCAGGTCCAGCGCATGGCTGTCGAACCCGCCGGTGATCCGCGCGCCTTTGCCGAGCTTCATGCCGGGCACGGCCAGGTCCAGCAAGGGCTGCGCGTCCTTCAGGGTGGCGTCCAGGGTGAAGGCCTGTGCCTCCTTGGGGTACTTCACCTGCGCGGACAGGGACGGGAAGATGCCGAGCATGGTGCTTTCCAAGGCCCCGGGCAGCAAGGTGGGCAGGAAGGTGCCCTTCACCTGCAGGTCGGCCATGGTGCTGTTGATCTCCACCATCGGGCTGCCGTTCTCACGCCAGGCGTCCAGGGCGATGTCGCCCAGGTCCAGCTCCAGCGAATCCTCGCAGTAGGTAACGTGCTGCAGGCGGACGTGCCCCTGCAGGCTGTCCGGCGCCAGTTGGCCCTTGGCGTTGATGCGCATTTGCACGTCGCTGTACCCCTGCCCGCCCAACAGGCCCAGCGCGCGCAGGTCCATGCGGCGCACGTCGGCGGTGAAATCCACCTCGGGCCAGCGCCCGCGCAGGTCCGCCAGGCCGTTGAAATCCATCTGCAGCTTGGGGTCGTCGCAGTGCAGTGCGCCGTTGAAGAGGTTCCTTTCGAGCTTGCCGTCCAGCCCGATGTTGCGGATGGTGTACCGCTCAAGGCCCAGCTGCGGCACGGATCCGTTGATCTCCGCCACCATCGAGGGGAGGTCCTTGCCGCGGGCGGCCACCTTGGTGTCCAGTGCAATAAGGCCCACGGCCCGGGTGTCCAGCACCTTGCCGAGCTGGAAGCCGTCGGTGGCCAAGCGCCCCTTGAGGTCGAACCAGCCGGAAACGGTGTCGCGCTCGTAGGAGATGTCGCTGCGCAGCACGCCGGCCTCCGTGGTGGCCGTGCCGTAAGTGGTGAAGGAGTTGATAAAACCGGTGAAGTTGCCCGCGAAGGCCATTCTGCCCAGCCGTTGCACCTCGGCGGGCACTTGCAGCAGCTTGTGGTCCGCAAAGGGCGGCACGGGCAGCCGCGTCAGGTCGGCCGGGCCGGTGGCGATGTGGTCCGCGTCCAGCACGATGAAGGTGTTGGGGAAGTCGGGCAGGCCGGTCATTTCCACGTCGCCGCGGAATACCGAGCGCTCCCCGAAGCGCAGGCGCATGCGCCTTCCCTTGAGCCCGCTGATGCGGCCCTGCACGTGCCCGGTGAGGCCCATCTCAAATTCCAGGCCCCGGAGGTCCGGTGCGAAGAGCGCGACATCGGCAAACTGGAGCCGCGAGCTGTCGATGCGGGCATCGATGTGTACGCGCGAGGTGAATTCCTCCAGGTCGCCAAGGTCCTTGGTCCGCAGGTCCAGGTCGCCGCGCAGATCGGTGCCCGCGGCGCCGTCCGGGCGGGGCGCGGTAACCAGGTGCAGCCCCTGCACGCGGATGCCGCGCGGGGCGATGCGCGCCTGCCCGCCCAGCTGCCGCACTACCAGGCCGCTGCGGTCGGCAAACGCGAGCTTGTCGAAGATGAAGCATACCGAATCCCCGGCCACCAGCAGCTCCCTGCCGATGATGTCCGCCGCCGGGATGTCCACGTGGCTGAAGTCCACGCCGAAGGGCAGCGGCGCATAGTGCCCGTCGTGGAAGGTGAAGTGCAGCTGGCGGATGTCCACTTCGCGGCAGCGGATGCGCCAAGGCGCCGAGGCCGTGGTGTCCGCCGCCGTGGGCGGAAAGAGCTTGTCCAGCAGGTTGGTGAGGTTGCTGTGCAGATCGTCCGCGGCCCGCTCCAGGGCAAAGCGCGACCGGTGAAGCTCCAGCCGCTTCACGCTTACGGCATGCGCCTTGGGGTGGACCCGCAGGCCGCGCACCCAGATCTCATCGGCGGCGATCAGCGTGTCGCCCTTCAGGTCGGCGATGAACACCCCGTGGAGGCGGTTGGGGCCGAAGATCCGCAGCTCCACGCGGTCGATGTGCAGCTCGGCGCCCAGGTCCGCGCTCAGCTTGGCGCTCAGCCGCCGCGCAAGCTCGGTCTGCACGGCGGGCATCAGCAGCGCCACCACGGTGATCACCACCAGGAAAATAAGCACCAGCAGCACACGGATCAGCCTGCGGCTGCCCCGCCACGGCCTGATCTGTTTTGCCCTCTTCCGCCCCATGCGTGCATAGCTTCGCCGTCCCACAGCGATCTTCGTGCCTGATCGCGGCCAAATTAACCCCCCGCCCCTCCCCGTGCATCCGTTGATCCTCGGTATTGAGAGCTCTTGTGACGAAACCGCCGCGGCCGTCATGGCCGGGGGCCGCCTGCTGTCCAACGTGGTGGCCTCGCAGGAAGTGCATGCCAAATGGGGCGGCGTGGTGCCCGAGCTGGCCAGCCGCGCCCACCAGGAGCACATTGTGCCCGTGGTGCAGGAGGCCCTGCAAAAGGCCGGCGTGGCCAAGGAAGACCTGCAGGCCGTGGCCTTCACCCGGGGGCCCGGCCTTATCGGCGCCCTGCTGGTGGGCGCTTGCTTCGCCCGCACCCTGGCCCAGGCGCTGCAAATTCCGCTGCTGGCAGTGGACCACGTGCAGGCGCACATCATGGCCCATTTCATCCGCGACGGCCAGGAACGGCCGCAGCCCAGCTTCCCTTTCCTCAACCTTACCGTGAGCGGAGGCCACTCGCAACTGGTGCTGGTGCGCTCCCCCCTGGACATGGAGGTGATCGGATCCACCCTGGACGATGCCGCCGGCGAGGCCTTCGACAACGGCGCCAAAGTCCTGGGCCTCCCCTACCCCGGCGGGCCGCTGGTGGACCGCCATGCCCGCTCCGGCGATCCCGCCAGCTTCACCCTGCCCAAGCCCGCCATCCCCGGCCTGGACCTCAGCTTCAGCGGCATCAAAACCGCCTTCGTGGCCTTGGTGCAGCGGGAGGAACTGCGCACCCCGGGCTTCAGGGAAAACCGCCGCGATGACCTCTGCGCCGCGCTGCAGGCCGCCATCATCGACCACCTGGTGGCCAAGCTGCGCCGCGCCGTGCGCCTCCATAACATCAGCCAGGTGGGCATCGCCGGCGGCGTGGCCGCCAATAGCGGATTGCGCCACCGGCTCCAGGAATTCGGCCGCCGCGAGGGCGTGGACGTCTTCTTCCCGCCGCTGGCCTACTGCACCGACAATGCCGCCATGATCGCCCTGGCCGGGCAGCACCTCTTCGCCGCAGGCCGCTTCGCACCCCTGGACACCGTGCCCCTGCCGCGCCTCCACGGGTAACCCCTGCCCCAGGGCTACATTTGCCCTGCATGCGCCTCCACCACCTCACGCCACCGTTCCTGCTCGCAGCCATGCTCTGCGCAGCAGCCCCCAGCCCCGCGCAGAATGCACACGTGCTCATCGCCGAGGGCGACAGCCTGCTGGCCGCCGGCAGCGCCGCCAAGGCCATGGTGAAATTCAATGCCGCACTGGACCTGGGGCGCACCGCCGAAGCCTACGCCGGACGCGGCCGCGGATGGTACTTCCAAGGCAAGTACGACAAGTTCCTGGACGATACCCGCAGCGCACTGGACCTGGACAGCCTCAACGC
>JAFEBY010000061.1 GCA_018242465.1 Pseudomonadota bacterium
AAGCCGAGCGTCCACAGCATCGGCACTTCCAGGCGGATGCGCCCGCGATACATGGTGAACAGCCAGTTGAAGATCTTCGCGCCCGTCGGGATCGAGATGATCATCGTGGTGATGCCGAAGAACGAATTCACCGACGCCCCGGAGCCCATGGTGAAGAAGTGATGCAGCCACACCAGGTAGGAGAGGATGGTGATGCAGACCGTCGCGTAGACCATCGAGCTGTAGCCGAACAGGCGCTTGCCGCAGAAGGTCGACACGACTTCCGAGTAGATGCCGAAGCACGGCAGGACCAGGATGTAGACCTCCGGGTGGCCCCAGATCCAGATCAGGTTCACGTACATCATGGCGTTGCCGCCGAAGTCGTTGGTGAAGAAATGCGTGCCCATGTAGCGGTCCAGCGCCAGCAGGGCGAGCACCGCGGTCAGGACCGGGAAGGTCACCACGATCAGCACGTTGGTGCACAGCGCTGTCCAGGTGAACACCGGCATCTGCATCAGGCCCATGCCCGGTGCGCGCATCTTCACGATGGTGGCGATCAGGTTGATGCCCGATAGCGTCGTGCCGACGCCGGCGACCTGCAGGCCCCAGATGTAGTAATCGACCCCGACATCCGGACTGAACTCCAGGCCCGACAACGGGGGATATGCCAGCCAGCCGGTGCGGGCGAATTCGCCGAGGAACAGCGACAACATCACCAGCACCGCGCCGCCAACCGTCATCCAGAAGCTGAAGTTGTTGAGGAAGGGGAAGGCGACGTCGCGCGTGCCGATTTGCAGCGGGACGAGGTAGTTCATCAGGCCCGTCACCAGCGGCATGGCGACGAAGAAGATCATGATCACGCCGTGCGCGGTGAAGATCTGGTCGTAATGGTGCGGCGGCAGGTAGCCCACGTTGTCGCCAAAGGACACCGCCTGTTGCAGGCGCATCATCAGTGCATCGGCAAAGCCGCGCAGCAGCATGACGATGCCCAGCACCATGTACATGATGCCGATCTTCTTGTGGTCGATGCTGGTGAACCAGTCGCGCCACAGGGTTCCCCACAGCTTGTACTTGGTGATCACGGCGAAAACGCCGAGGCCGGCCAGCATGCTGCCGATGAAGGTCCACAGCACGATCGGCTCGTGCAACATCGGGATCTCGTCCAGGCTCAGTCGGCCGAGCAAGGCGGATGTTTCGGGGGCGTTGGCGATGGTGTGCAACATGTCAGTTCCCGTGGTGCATGTCGGCCATGCACATCTGGTTCGGTTCGACGCAACGATTGAGGATGGCGTCGTAGAGACCGCCTTCGACCTTGCCGTAATGGCGCACCGGTTCGCGTTCGCTGGGCTTGGCCAGCTGTTCGTATGCGCTGCGATCGAGCGCGCCGCCGTTCTGCTTCGCATCCGCGACCCACGTGTCGAACGCGGCGGCATCGGTAGCGTGGAAGGTAAAGCGCATGTGCGAGAAGCCGGCGCCGCTGTAGTTCGACGAAAAGCCTTCGTACTGGCCGGGCTTGTCGATCGTGGCGTGCAGTCTGGTTTCCATGCCCGGCATGGTGTAGATCATCCCGGCCAGCGCCGGCACGTAGAACGCATTCATCACGTTCGACGAGGTGAGGTGGAATTCGATCGGACGATCGACCGGGGCCGCCAGTTCATTGACGGTGGCGATGCCCTGCTCGGGATAGATGAACAGCCATTTCCAGTCCAGCGAGACCACGTCCACCACCAGCGGCTTGGTCCCGGCAGGCACCGGCTTGCCGGCGCCGAGACGGGTCAGCGGACGGTAGGGATCGAGGGTGTGGGTGGTGATCCAGGTCACCGCACCGAGCGCGATGATGATCAGCAGCGGTGCCGCCCAGATCAGCAGTTCCAGCTGGGTGGAATGATCCCAGTCCGGCTTGTAGGTGGCATTGGCCTTGGCGCGGTAGCGCCAGGCGAACAGCAGGATGAGCACGATCACCGGGACGATGATCAGCAGCATCAGCACGGTGGCGACGATGATCAGATTGCCTTGCTGGGCGGCGACATCGCCGGGCGCATTCAGGACGATGCTCCTGGAACAGCCAGCCAGCGCCAGCAGGGCTGTGGCGGCAGCCAGGCGCCGGATCAAGGTTTTCGCTCTGCTCATTGCGGACACCCGGGGTTCGCGGTGGACATGCGCCGGACAGCGCGCGGGCGGCCCGATCCGGGCCGCAAGGTGTACTTTATTCCCCCGGAGACGGCAGGGCGATTGGACGTTTTGTCCTATGGCCCGGCACGTCCGATGGTGGGAAGCTAGTGCAGACGGATCGCGTCCCGGCGCGCCGCATCCCCGACTTGCCAGGAATGGTTGACCGATGTCCACGAATCCTTCGTCCACCAGCACTCTCCACGACCACGGTGCGCACAGCAGCCATGACGTCGCCCCCGGCGAGATCGCCGTTGGCGTGGTGGTGGGCCGCACGTCGGAATATTTCGACTTCTTCGTCTACGGCATCGCCTCGGCGCTGGTGTTCCCGTCGGTGTTCTTCCCGTTCGCGTCCAAGCTCGACGCGACGCTGTACTCGTTCGCGGTGTTCGCACTGGCCTTCATCGCGCGTCCGTTCGGCACCATGTTGTTCCTGTGGATCCAACGGCGCTGGGGCCGCGGCACCAAGCTGACCGCCGCGCTGTTCCTGCTCGGCACCTGTACCGCCGGTATCGCCTTCCTGCCGGGTTACGCCACCCTGGGCACGACCTCGATCGTGTTGTTGTCGGTATTCCGCTTCGTCCAGGGCATCGCGCTAGGCGGATCGTGGGACGGCCTGCCGTCGCTGTTGGCGCTCAATGCGCCGAAGAAGCGTCGTGGCTGGTACGCGATGCTCGGCCAGCTCGGTGCGCCGACCGGCTTCATCGTCGCCGCCGGCCTGTTCGCCTACCTCTATTCCGCGCTGCCGACGGATGAGGTGCTCGACTGGGGCTGGCGCTATCCGTTCTTCGCCGCCTTCGCCATCAATGTGGTCGCGCTGTTCGCGCGCCTGCGCCTTGTCGTCACCGACGAATATGCGCAGAAGATGGATGAGCAGGACCTCGAGCCGGTCCGTGTCGTCGAATTGCTGAAGGTCAAGGGCCGCTATGTCGCCATCGGTGCCTTTACCGCGTTGGCCAGCTACGCGCTGTTCCACCTCGTCACCATCTTCCCGCTGTCGTGGATCCTGCTGTTCTCCAACCAGTCGGTGCCGCAATTCCTGGTCGTGCAGATCATCGGGGCGTTCTTCGCCGCAGGCGGTATCGTCGCCTCCGGCTTCATCGCCGACCGTATCACTCGCCAGCGCACGCTGGGCGCGCTCGCCGTCGCCATCGCCGCCTACAGCGGATTCGCGCCGACCCTGCTCGGTGCCGGCTCGGTGGGGCAGGACATCTACATCATCGCCGGCTTCACCCTGCTGGGGCTGTCCTACGGTCAGGCGGCGGGGGCGTTGAACGCCAACTTCGGCGATCGCTATCGCTATACCGGCGCGGCCCTCAGCAACGACATCGCATGGCTGATCGGCGCCGCGTTCGCACCATTGGTCGCGCTCGGCCTGTGCGCCAAATTCGGCCTCGCCTACGTCGGCGCCTACCTGCTGTCGGGCGCGTTGGCGACGCTGGCGGCGCTGGGCGTCAACCGCTGGCTGCGACTCAAGCGCGACGCCGCGCGGGCCAAGTGAGCGAAGACGCCGAATTCAAGCGCATCCGCTGGCGCTCGCGGCGCGGCATGCGCGAACTCGACCAGGTCTTCGACCGCTATCTCGAGCACGGGTGGCCGCAGGATTCCGAGGCGCAACGGGCGGTTTTCCTACGGCTGATGGATTGCGAGGACGATAAGCTCTGGCGCTGGATCATGGGCTATGAGCAATGCAGTGACGCCGAACTCGCCGGACTCATCGAACGCCTGCGCACCCTCGGAGGCTGTTGAACAGGCAATCGAGCTGGGGCCGACGCCGCTGTCGCGCGCGGTGCCGATCGTGCTTGGGCTGCTGGCCACCATCGCGGTGCTTGTCTCCGCATTTCCATGGATGATCAAGCTTCCGCTGGCCGTGGCCGCGCTGGCGCATGCGGCGTGGCTGGAACGACGCGAACGTGCGCGTCCAGCGCATGTGCTCGATTTCGATGGCGATCCGCGCCTCGACGGCATCGTCCTGCGCACTGCCCGCGTCGAATTGCATGGGCCGTGGCTGACGCTGGTCAGCAGGGATGAGCGTGGCCGCTGGCGGCGCGAAACCTGGTGGCATCGCCTCGATGTCGTGAACCGCCGCCGACTGCGGCTGGCCATTGCCGGCGAACGACACATGCTTTCCCCGCCGATGCTGGCACCATAACGCGTCCCTCCCTGCGGCCTCCCATGTTCAAACCGCTCCCCATCGCCATCGGCCTGCGCTACTTGCGCGCCAAACGCCGCAATGGCTTCATCTCCTTCATTTCGATGGCGTCGATCATCGGTATCGCGCTCGGCGTTGCCGTGCTCATCACCACGCTGTCGGTCATGGGGGGGTTCCAGCGCGAGATCCGCGACCGCCTGCTGCAGATGGCGGCGCATGCCACCGTCGTCGCCGATGGTCGCGAAATGACCGAATGGCCGCGTGCGATCAAGTTGGCACTGGCCGATCCGCGCGTTGCCGCGGCTTCGCCCTATGTCGATACCCAAGCGCTGATCGACGGCGGCAACGACAAGGCACCGGCGATCATCCGTGGCGTACTGCCGGAGCAGGAACGCAAGGTTTCGGTCATCGGCGACAAGCTGGTGGTCGGCAGCCTCGATTCCCTGACGCCCGGCAGCTACAACATCCTGCTCGGCAAGGAGTTGGCCGATATCCTCGGCGTGCGGATGGGCGACAGCGTGCTGGTCGCGACATCCGGCATGAACATCACCGGCATGGGCGCGACTCCACAGATGAAGCGCTTCGTGGTCAGCGGCGTGTTCGAAGCGGGGCACCAGGAGTTCGACAAGGGCCTGGCGATCGTGCGCATGGACGATCTCCAGCGCGTGCAGCGGATGGGCGATGGCGTCACCGGCGTGCGCCTCAAGCTGCATGACATGGACAAGGCCTGGGACGTTGCCCGCGACCTCGCCTTGAAGCTCGGCGGCGGGTATCGCGTCAACGACTGGATGCACGAGAACGCCAACATCTTCCGCGCCATCCGCATGGAACGCACGATGATGGCGATCCTGCTGTCGCTGATCATCGCCATGGGCGCGTTCAACCTGGTGTCGTCGCAGGTGATGCTGGTCACCGACAAGCAGGCCGACATCGCCATCCAGCGCACACTGGGGATGACGCCGGGGCAGGTGATGCGCATCTTCATGGTGCAGGGCAGCCTGATCGGCATCATCGGGACTGTCATCGGCGTGGTTGGCGGCATCCTGCTGACGCTCAATCTCGAGCACATCCTCAAGCTGATCGAACGCATGTTCCATGTGACGCTGCTGCCGGAGGACGTCTACTACATCACCGGCCTGCCCACCGACCTGCGCGCCGATACCGTCGCGATCATCGCGGCGGTCGCGCTGGCGATGGCCTTCCTCGCCACCTTGTATCCGGCCTGGCGGGCGTCGCGCACGCCGCCGGCGGAGGCGCTGCGCTATGAGTAACGAAGTCATCCGTGCCGAGCAGCTCGGCAAGGTCTATGCCGAAGGCAAGCTGCACACGCCGGTGTTCGACGGTCTTGACCTGCGCATTGTCGAAGGCGAGTCGGTGGCGATCGTCGGGGCTTCCGGCGCTGGCAAGAGCACCTTGCTGCATTTGCTTGGCGGGCTCGATGTGCCAAGCACGGGCGAGGTCTATGTCGGTGGCCAGAAGATGTCGACGCTCAAGGATGCCGACCGCGGCCGCCTGCGCAATCGTGCGCTCGGTTTCATCTACCAGTTCCATCACCTGCTGCCGGAATTCACCGCGCTCGAAAACGTGATGCTGCCGGTGATGCTGGGTGGCGCCAGTGCGGCGGAGGCCGGCAAGCGCGCGACCGCATTGCTGGGACAGGTCGGGTTGGGCGGACGCCTCGAGCACAAGCCGGGCGAACTTTCGGGCGGCGAACGCCAGCGTGCGGCGGTGGCGCGCGCGATGGTCAACACGCCGAACTGCATCCTCGGCGACGAACCGACCGGCAACCTCGATGATCGCACCGCGGAAACCGTATTCGAGCTGATGCTGGAACTCAATCGTGCCAAGGGCACCAGCCTGGTGCTGGTGACGCACGATCGCCGCCTCGCGCGCCGGCTCGATCGCGTGCTCGAATTGAGCAACGGGCGATTGCACGAATTGCCTCCGGGCGACGTCTGACGTGAGCGCAGAGACAGGGACGTCGCCGCGCATCGGACCCCGCGCTGCCATCGGATTGCTGGCTGGCGCGATGTCGTGCCTGTGGGCGCCATGGCTGGCGCCGCGCTGGGCATTGATCGTGTTGGCGATCACCGGGTTGGTGCTGTGGTGGAAGCTGCCGCGACGCGTCTGGATCGCCACCGCGTTGCTGGGTTTCGGCTGGGCCGGAATCGTCGCGGGCATGGTGTTGCAGTCGCGCTTGCCCGCAACGTTGGAAGGACGCGAACTGGTGGTGCAGGGGCGCGTCGATAACCTGCCCGAGCAGGACAGCAAGAGTACGCGTTTCCAGTTCGTCGTCGATGACGATGTCGCGCAGCAGGCGGAATTGCGCGGGAAGCGTCTCCGCCTCGGCTGGTTCGCCGCGCCTGACCAGGTGCCGCCGCAAATCGAATCGGGATCGCGTTGGCGCCTGCACGTCAAGCTCAAGCGCCCGCACGGGCTACGCAATCCTGGCGTGCAGGATTCCGAGCGCGGCATGCTGGTCGATCGCATCGTCGCCACGGGATCGGTGAAGGGTGGCGAGGGCAATGAAGAATTACAGGCAGGCGACGGCATCGATGCGCTGCGCGACGGCATTGCCCAACGCATCGAACAGGGGTCGTCGCCGTCACGGCGTTTCATCCGCGCTTTGGCCGTTGGTGATACGCGCGGATTGAGCGATGACGACTGGACGATCCTGCGCGCAAACGGCCTGACCCATCTCATCGCGATTTCCGGCTCGCACGTCGCGCTGACCGCGATCCTCGGCTCGGCACTGGCATGGCTGTCGTGGGTGGGATTTCCGGGCCTCGGTCGATCGCTGCCGCGACGCACGGCGATGCTGCTGGCGGGGATCGTTGTCGCCGCGTTCTACACCGCGCTCTCGGGTGGTGAAGTGCCGACCTTGCGCACGCTGCTGATGATGGCGAGCGTCGCATCCGCAGTGGTGTTGCGCCGGCGCATGGGCGCGGTGCAGGCGCTGGCGATCGCAGCGATCGCGCTCACCCTGATCGATCCGCTGAATCTGCTGCGCCCCGGTTTCTGGCTGAGTTTCGCCGGCGTGGCGTGGCTGTCGTGGTGCCTGCGCGAAGGCGGGCGCGGCATGTTGCGCGAATTCCTCGGCGCGCAGGGCGTGGCGACGCTCGGGCTGCTGCCGCTGTCGATGCTGTTTTTCGCCCAAGCGTCGTGGGTGTCACCGCTCGCGAACATGATCGCCGTTCCGTGGTGGGGGTTTGTCGTCGTCCCGTTGTCCTTGCTCGGCGTGCTTGCCGATGGCCTGCACCACGGCTGGGGCGCACCACTGTGGAACTTCGCGGCATGGCTGTTCGACCTTGCTTGGCCACTATTCCAGCGCATCGCCGATTGGCCGCTTGGGCAGTCGCGCCTGCCGGAAGCGAGCATCATTGCGTGGCCGCTGGCATTGATTGGCGCGTTTTGGCTACTGGCACCGCGGAAACTTCCGGGCAAGCCGCTGGCGCTTGCGTTGTGGCTGCCGATGTTCACGCCGCTGCAGCCGGCGCCGTTGCCGGGTGAAGTGCGGATGCAGATGATCGATGTCGGGCAGGGGCAGGCGATCCTGTTGCGCACCGCGCACCACGTCATCCTCTACGACGCCGGCCCAGCGACCGACGATGGCTACGATGCCGGGGCCACCGTGGTGCTGCCGGCGCTGGCCGCGCTTGGCGTCGATCGCATCGACCTGATGATGCTCAGCCACGCCGATGCCGATCATGCCGGCGGCATGAACGCGGTGCTTGCCGGGATGCCGGTCGCGGTGGTGCAGGCGCCACCGCATGCGCCGATCGAGGTCGATACGCACTGCAAGCGCGGAGACCGCTGGGCGTGGGATGGCGTCGACTTCGAGGTCGTCTCGCCGCTGCCGGATTCTGAGTACACCGGCAATCCGTCGAGTTGCGTGCTGCGGGTGTCCAGCGGGGATCATGCGCTGCTGCTGACCGGCGATATCGACCAGGCGACCGAACGCGCAATGGTCGAGCGCAATCCTGCCTCGTTGCGCGCCGATGTGGTGTCGATGCCACACCATGGGAGTGCCGGCTCCTCCAGTGATGCCTTCATCCATGCGACTGGCGCGGCTTGGGCGATCGCCTCGGCCGGCTACCGCAACAAGTTCCACCATCCCAACCCCAAGGCGGTGGCGCGCTGGACCGCTGCCGGCACCCGCGTCCTGGACACTCCGCACGCCGGTTCGGTTGGCGTCGAGCTGTCACCGGGCGGCGTTGTGGTCGCGACCGAGCGGGTGCGACGCAAGCGCATCTGGGACAGCGGCGGCTGACCGGTCCGCGCGCTGGGCTATCCTATCGGCTACTCCCCCAAATCCAGGTTGCAGAGTGCTCGAACTGGTGAAGGCCGGCGGCTGGCCGATGATTCCCCTCCTTCTGTTGTCGCTGGCGGCGTTTTCCATCATCGTCGAACGACTGTGGAGCCTCCGCCGCGCCACGATCCTGCCGCCTGGCCTCGGCGACGAGGTCCGCAACTGGGCGGCGCGGGGCGGCCTCGATCCCAAGCACATCGACTCCCTGCGCGACACCTCGCCGTTGGGGCAGGTGCTGGCCGCGGCACTCGATGTCCGTGACCGCACGCCGGACCAGCGCCGTGAGCGCGTCGAGGACGTTGGCCGCCACCAGGTGTTCCGGATGGAGCGCTTCCTCAACGCGCTTGGCACCATCGCCGCGATTGGCCCGCTGCTCGGCCTGTTCGGCACCGTGGTCGGCATGATCCAGATGTTCCTCGGCATCCTCGACCACGGCCTCGGCGACGTGAACCAGCTCGCCGGCGGCATCGGCAAGGCGCTGGTGTGCACCGCGACCGGCATGATCGTCGCGATCCCGGCACTGATTGCCCATCGCTGGCTGAAGCATCGCATCGCCAGCTACATCATCGATTTCGAGCATGAAGTGATGCTGCTCGACGACGTCATCGATGATCGTCGCGACCTCGCCGCCAAGATAAGCGCGCACGGCTGACATGCGCATCCGCGACCGCGAGCAGGACGACATGTCGGAGATCAACCTGATCCCGTTGATCGATGTCATCCTCTGCCTGATCATCTTCTTCGTGATCACCACGACGTTCACCTCGCGCAACGTGCTGCGCCTGCAACTGCCGCGCGCCGAAGGCGAGGCGCCACCGCAGAAGGACAAGCCGTTGAGTGTGCTGGTGAACGCCGATGGTCGTTACTTCGTCGAGGACCGCGAGTCGCTGCGCAATGACGTCGAAACCCTCAAGCACACCATCGCCGAAGTCGCCGGCAGCGACCGCAGCAAGCCGGTGTTGTTGCGCGCCGATGCGCGCACGCCACATCAGGCCGTCGTGACCGCCTATGAGGCGCTGGGCCAGCTCGGCTTCCGCCAGGTGATGATCGCCACCGCACCGCAGCCGAAGGAAGGTGCGCCGAAATGACCGAAGGCGCACACACGACCCGCGAAACCTATCGACGACTGCTCGGCTATGCCAAGCCTTATCGCGGTTTGCTGGCTGCCGCGTTCCTCGGCATGTTGCTGGAAGCGGCATCAAGCGCGGGCATCCTGCAATTGATGAAGTGGATCGTCGACGACATCTTCAATGCGCGCCGGTACATCTATCTGTTTCCGGCGGCGCTGGTCGGCCTGCTGCTGGCGCGTGGTTTCTTCGGATTGGTCGGCGATTACTGCATCGCCCGCGGTGGCCGCAATGTCGCCCGCGACCTGCGCCTGCAGCTGATGACCAAGTACCTGCGCTTGCCGGGCGCGCGCTTCGATCAGGAGCCGGTACCGGTGATGATCACCCGGCTCGGCGGCGACACCGAACAGGTGGCGCAGGCCTCGGTCGATGCGCTCAAGGTGATGGTGAGCAATACGCTCAACATCATCGGCACCTTGTATGTGATGTTCTACAACAGCTGGCGCGTGTCGCTTGTGCTGCTGGTGCTGGCACCGCTGCTGGCCTCGATCATGGGCAAGGTCGGCAAGCGGTATCGCCGCCTCAACCACGAAATCCAGACCGCCGCCGCCGACATGCTGCAGTCGGCCGACCAGGCCCTGCATGCACATCAGGAAGTGAAGACCTATGGCGCGCAGCAGGCCGAGCTGTCGCGCTACGCCGACCAGAACGCGCGCAATGTCAGTTTGT
This sequence comes from Pseudomonadota bacterium, assembly GCA_018242465.1. GTDB lineage: Bacteria > Pseudomonadota > Gammaproteobacteria > Xanthomonadales > Xanthomonadaceae > Solilutibacter. The sequence goes on from JAFEBY010000061.1 coordinate 10,406, forward strand.
CGCTGAAGGTCGAAGTGACGCGCAGCTCGTTGTCCTTGTTCGTGCAGGTATTGGGTGCGGTCGGCGTGGCGGTGATGCTGGTGATTTCCGCGCGTGAAGCCGCGGCCGGGCGCCTGACCAGCGGCACGTTCTTCACCCTGCTCACGGCGATGGTCAGCCTGGTACCGCTGCTGCGCCAGATCACCAATGTCCAGAGCATGTTGCAGCGGGGCATCTCCTCGGCCAATCGCGTGTTCGACGTGCTCGATGCCAAGGACGAACGTGACGAAGGGCGGCTGTCGCTGGAGCGCGCGCGCGGCGAGCTCGAGTTCCGCCACGTCAGCGCGCGTTACGACGGCCAGCAGGCGTCGGCGCTGGACGATGTCAGTTTCACGGCGCGCCCGGGCACCGTGACGGCGATCGTCGGGCGCTCTGGCAGCGGCAAGTCGACGCTGATCAAGCTGATTCCGCGTTTCTACGAACCGGCAGCGGGCGAGATCCTGCTCGACGGACAGCCGCTCGACGCCTATCGTCTCGCCGACCTGCGCCGCCAGATCGCACTGGTCGGCCAGCACGTCGCCTTGTTCGACGGCAACATCGCCGACAACGTCGCCTACGGCGAAATGGCCGACGCCGACGCCTCGCGCGTGCGCCGCGCCATCGAGGGCGCGAATGCGGCCGAGTTCGTCGACCGCCTGCCGGAAGGCCTCGGAACCCATGTCGGTGAGCGTGGCGGGAAACTGTCGGGTGGCCAGCGCCAGCGCATCGCCATCGCGCGTGCCTTGCTGAAGGACGCGCCGATCCTGATCCTTGACGAGGCCACCGCCGCGCTCGACAACGAATCCGAGCGCCTGGTGCAGACCGCGCTCGATCACCTGATGCCCGATCGCACCACGCTGGTGATTGCGCATCGCTTGTCGACCATCGAACACGCCGACCAGGTGCTGGTGCTCGACCACGGCCGCATCGTCGAACGCGGTACCCACCGCGAACTGCTGGGGCAGGGCGGTGTGTATGCCCATCTCCATGCCATGCAGTTCCGGGAGGGGGCATGAGTCGCGAACGCCGGCCACCGTCATGGTGGTTTGGCGATGACGCGGCACCCGCATGGACCACGCCGCTCGAATCGCTGTATCGCAGTGCGTCGATGCGCCGTCGCCGGGTGCAGCAACGGCGCACGAAATCGATCGGTATCCCGGTGCTGGTGATCGGCAACCTGATCGCCGGTGGCGCCGGCAAGACGCCGCTGACGATTGCCGTTGTCGAGCGACTGCGCGAATGGGGTTGGCATCCCGGTGTCGCCAGTCGCGGCTATGGCCGTGCCGATGCGCGGCAGGCGCGTTGGGTCGAGGGGAGTGATGATCCGGCGATCTCCGGCGATGAACCGGTGGTGATCGCGCGTCGCACGAAGGTGCCGGTGCGCGTCGATGTCCGCCGCGCCGATGCTGCGACGGCGCTGCGCGATCGCGGCTGCGACATCGTGGTCTGCGACGATGGCTTGCAGCATTACGCCTTGGCGCGCGATATCGAAATCGAAGTGATCGATGGTGCGCGCGGCTACGGCAACGGGCGGATGATCCCGGCCGGGCCGCTGCGCGAGCCGATCGAGCGCGCGGAACTCTGCGACTTCCGCGTGCGCAATCTCGGCAGTGATGTCGCCGCGGGCAGCGAGAATGATTTCGGCGTGTGGCCGATGCATCTGGCCGCGCAACGCGCCGTCTCCCTGCGCGGTCCGCGCGTGCGCAGTCTCGCCGAATTCGCCGGCCAGCGCGTGCATGCGGTTGCCGGCATCGGCCATCCCGAGCGCTTCTTCGACACCCTGCGCCAGCATGGGATCGCGGTGGTGCCGCATGCGTTCCCGGACCATCATGCCTACACGCCGGAGGACTTCGATTTCTCCAGCCCGTTGCCGGTGCTGATGACGGAAAAGGACGCGGTGAAATGCAGCGTCTTCGCCGGCGAACACTGGTACAGCGTGCCGGTGGATGCCGAATTGCCGGCGGCATTCTGGATCGGACTGGAAGATCGGGTCCAACAACTGCGCCAACTGAACCTGCTGGAGTCGACATGACCTTGCCGTTCGTCGTTGCCATTCCCGCGCGCCTGTCGGCCAGCCGCTTGCCGGGCAAGCCGCTGCGCCTGCTCGGGAATGAACCACTGGTTCGCCACGTCGCGCGGCGTGCGCTCGCCGCCGGCGCCGATGACGTGGTGGTCGCCGCGGACGACGCCAGCATCCTCGCCGCGCTCGACGGCATCGCCGTGCGTGGTGTGCTCACCCGCAGTGATCACGCTTCCGGCACCGACCGCCTCGCCGAATGCGCGCGACTCGCCGGCTGGAGCGATGACACCCTGGTGGTGAACCTGCAGGGCGACGAACCGTTCGCACCGGCGTCGGGCATCCGCGCCGTCGCCCGGACGCTGGCCGACAGCGGTGCGGAGATGGCGACGCTGGCCACCGAAATCGACGATCCCGAGCAGCTGTTCGATCCCAACACCGTCAAGCTGGTCTGGCGCGATCCAGTGGGCGATGCGCAGTGGCGCGACGTCCTGTACTTCAGCCGTGCGCCGATCCCCTGGCATCGCGATGCCTTCGCACAAAACAGGCGCGTGCTGATGCCGGGGCAGTGCCTGCGCCACATCGGCATCTACGCTTATCGCGTCGATTTCCTCCAGCGTTTCGCAGCGATGCCGCAGGGCAGGCTGGAACAACTGGAATCGCTGGAACAATTACGCGTACTGGAAGCGGGATTTCGCATCGCCGCCGCGCTGGCTCCGGAACCGTTTCCGCCGGGTGTCGATACGCCGGAAGATCTCGCGCGCGCCGAGGCGCATCTTGCCGGCGCTGCCGCATGACTCCCGCCGCATAATGGCGTCGTGACCCGCGCTGAACACGCTCCCTTCGACGGCAAGGCCTACGTCCGCGACCTGACCAGCGCGCCCGGCGTCTATCGCATGTACGCGGCCGACGACACGCTGCTTTACGTCGGTAAGGCAGCCTCGCTCAACAAGCGCGTCGCCAGCTATTTCAACAAGGCGCTGTCCATCCGCATCGCGACCATGGTCGGCCAGATCGCGCGGATCGAAGTCACCGTCACCCGCACGCCCGCCGAGGCGCTGATCCTCGAGAACCAGCTGATCAAGACGCTCAAGCCTCGCTACAACGTGATGTTGCGCGACGACAAGAGCTATCCCTACGTGCTGCTCACGCAGGAGGAATTCCCGCGCATCGCGTTGCATCGCGGCCCGCGCGCGATTCCCGGCAAATATTACGGGCCGTATCCCAGCGCCTGGTCGGTGCGCGAAACCCTCAATTTCATGCACCGCCTGTTCAAGCTGCGCAATTGCGAGGACAGCGTGTTCCGCAACCGCACACGGCCCTGCCTGCAATACCAGATCGGTCGCTGCACCGCGCCCTGTGTCGGCCTGATTGACGCCGCGTCCTACGCCCACGATGCCCATCGCGCCGAACTGTTCCTGTCCGGCCGCAGCGAGGAGCTCGGGCATGAACTCACCGCCGAAATGGAAGCCGCCAGCGCGCGTCTCGATTTCGAGGAAGCCGCGCGCCTGCGCGATGTCCTCACCAGCGTCCGCAAGCTGCAGACGCATCATTCGCTAGGCAATGACGGCAATGACACTGACGTCCTCGCCTGCGTGCTGCGCAATGGCCACGCCTGCGTGATGTCACTGTCGTGGCGCGATGGCCGCAATCTCGGCACCCGGTCGTTCTTCCCCAGGCTCAACGGCGAGGATTCCGCCGCAGAAGTCTTGGCCGCCTTCGTCTCCCAGTATTACGGCGATCATCCGCCGCCACGGGAAATCTGGCTCGACCAGGACATTCCCGAGCGCGAACTGATCGAGGAGGCGCTCAACGAAGCGTCGCTGTACAAGGTGCGCCTGCGCACGCGCTTCCGTGGCGAACGCGCGGCGCAGGTGGATTTCGTCCGTCGCAACGCCGACGTCGCGCTGGCATCGGAACTCGCCAGCAACGCGGCGCAGAAGGCGCGACTGGATTCGTTGTGCGTGCTGCTCGGGCTGGAAGCGCCGCCGCATCGCATCGAGTGCTACGACATCAGCCACACCATGGGCGAGGCGACGGTCGCCTCCTGCGTGGTGTTCGACGAGAACGGCCCGGTGCGCGGACAGTACCGGCGCTTCAACATCACAGGTATCACCCCCGGCGACGACTACGCCGCCATGCACCAGGTGCTGACGCGCCGCTTCAAACGCGCGATGGAGAGCATTGCCGAAGGCGAGGCCCCGGCCAATCCGATCCCCGACCTGCTGCTCATCGACGGTGGCGTTGGCCAGTTGGCGCAGGCGAGGGCGGTGCTGAACGAACTCAATGTCGAAGGCGTGGCGATGATCGGCGTCGCCAAGGGCCCGGAACGCATCGCCGGCGACGAAACCCTGGTGTTTCCCGATGGCCGCGAACTGCATCCGGGCAAGCAATCGCCGGGCCTGCAACTGATCCAGCAGGTGCGCGACGAGGCCCACCGTTTCGCCATCACCGGCCACCGCGGGCGCCGCCAGAAGGCGCGTACCACCAGCAAGCTCGAAGACATTCCCGGGATCGGGCCGCGCCGCCGCGCCAGCCTGCTCAAGCACTTCGGCGGCATGGTCGGTTTGAAGGCCGCCAGCACCAGCGATATCGCCCGGGTCGAGGGCGTCAATGCCGCACTGGCCGAAAGGATATACGCGGCGCTGCACGGACTCGCGTAGCATGTGCGGGGCATGAGAATCACCATCCCCACCTTCCTCACGCTGGCACGAATCCTGATGATTCCGGTGCTGGTGGTGGTCTTTTTCCTTCCCTGGCGCTGGGCCAGCCTGTTCGCGATGCTGGTGTTCGCGCTGGCGTCGATCACCGACTGGCTGGACGGCTGGATCGCGCGCCGCTACCACCAGTACTCAGCCTTCGGTGCCTTCCTCGATCCTGTGGCCGACAAGCTGATGGTGTCGACCGCGTTGTTCCTGATCGTGCAGGGGCATCCCACCGCGTGGATGGCGTTCTGGGCGGCGGTGATCGTCGGTCGCGAGATCGCCGTCTCCGCGTTGCGCGAATGGATGGCGGGGCTCGGCCAGCACGCCAAGGTGAAGGTGGCGCTGATCGGCAAGATCAAGACCACGGTGCAGATGCTGGCGATCGGCTTCCTGCTGTACTCGATCCACCAGCCCTACGCGCCGAATCCGACGCTGTGGATCGATCGTCCGGCGTTCCATATCGGCGACTGGGGCCTGGCCGCCGCGGCATTGCTGACGTTGTGGTCCGGCGTCGAGTATTTGATCGCAGCTTGGCCGGCGCTGCGCGATGGCGAAGGCAAGCCTGTTGACACGTTGCCAGAGTCCGGTAAAATGGCCGGCTCAACGCGGGAATAGCTCAGTTGGTAGAGCACGACCTTGCCAAGGTCGGGGTCGCGAGTTCGAGTCTCGTTTCCCGCTCCAGTTTTGCAAAGCCCCGGTACGCCGGGGCTTTGTTTTGTAGGACAATGCTTTTGATGGCCGGGTGGCAGAGTGGTTATGCAGCGGACTGCAAATCCGCGTACGCCGGTTCAATTCCGACCTCGGCCTCCATCAAGACGATCCCGGCGCAAGCCGGGATTTTTCTTTGTACAGTGGTGCCATGAACGCGCACGTCGAGAGCTTTTACGATCCCGCGACCTCCACCTTCAGCCATGTCGTCTTCGATGGCGAGGGCGGACGGGCCGCGATCATCGATCCCGTGCTCGATTACGACCCGGCGACGACCCGCACTTCGACGACGTCCGCGCAACGCGTGCTCGATTTCGTGCATGCACACGGCCTGCAGGTCGACTGGATCCTCGAGACCCACGCGCATGCCGATCATCTCACTGCCGCGGCGTGGTTGAAGCGCGAAACCGCCGCGCCGGTCGCGATTGGTCGCGGGATCACCAAAGTGCAGGAACGCTTCAAGGCACTGTTGGGATTGGAAGACGATTTTGCGGTCGATGGCAGTCAGTTCGATCGCTTGCTCGATGATGGCGACAGCTTCAACATCGGGCAGCTCACTGCAAGGGTGATGGCGACGCCGGGACATACCGACGACAGCCTGACCTACCTGATCGGCGATGCCGCCTTCATCGGGGACACCCTGTTCGCGCCGGAAACCGGCACCGCGCGCGTCGACTTTCCCGGTGGCGACGCCCACAAACTGTATTGTTCGATCCATCGCCTGTTCGATCTCCCCGCCGACACCCGCATCTTCCTGTGCCACGACTATCCGCAGGGACGCGCAGCGCGGGCGCTGACATCGATCGCCGACCAGGAGCAGCACAACATCCACGTGGGTGGCGGCGCATCCGAAGATGCATTCGTGGAGATGCGGCGCAAGCGTGATGCCACGTTGTCGACGCCGAAGCTGATCGATCCGGCGCTGCACGCGAATATCCGCGCAGGCGTACTGCCTTCCTAATGGTGCCCGGAGTGGGGATCGAACCGCGCCGCGATCATGGCCAGGATGCGATCGGGTTGAACGCGCCGCAGCGCGCCTGGAACTGCGTGTGCGAGCTGTGATCGTGGTGCCCGGAGTGGGGATCGAACCGCGCCGCGATCATGGCCAGGATGCGGTCGGGATGAACGCGCCGCAGCGCGCCTGGAACTGCGTGTGTGAGCTGTGATCGTGGTGCCCGGAGTGGGGATCGAACCCACATGATGTCGCCATCGAGGGATTTTAAGTCCCTTGCGTCTACCAGTTTCGCCATCCGGGCAGGCTGCAAATGCTACTCCGTGGAGCGCACGGCGTCTTGCGCCCCGCCATGCGAACATGTGGGTCCAGTCATCGGAATGAACCCATGATCGTCTTCAAGAGCGAGCAGGCGCGTTATCTCGGCTATGTGCTGGCATTGGCCGGATTGCTGGTCTCGCTGCTGTTGCTGTTGTGGGGGCATCGCCAGAGTTGGCTGGTCGGGGTGATCGTGTTCGGTGCGTTGGCGGTGCTGGGAACGGCCGACTTGCTCCAGACAAAAAGCACGTTGCGCCGCAACTACCCGATCTTCGCCCACATCCGCTACGTGCTGGAATCATTCGGGCCGGAGATCCGCCAGTATTTCGTCGAGTCCGACATCGTCGAGGTGCCATTCTCGCGCGAGCAGCGCACATTGGTGTACGAACGCGCGAAGGGTCTCAGCGATGTGGTGCCGTTCGGGACCGAGCTCGATGTCTATGGCGACCAGTACGAGTGGATCAACCATTCGATCACGCCGACCCCGCACCACGACGAAAATTACCGGATCACCATCGGTGCGGGCACTGCACAGCCATACGACGCCAGCGTCTTCAATATTTCGGCGATGAGCTTCGGCGCGCTTTCCGCCAACGCGATCCGGGCGCTCAACAAGGGCGCCAGGCTCGGCGGTTTCAGCCACGACACCGGCGAAGGCTCGATCTCCCCCTATCACCGCGAATTCGGCGGCGACCTGGTGTGGGAGATCGGTTCCGGCTATTTCGGTTGTCGCAACGGCGATGGCAGTTTCAACGCCGACAAATTCGCGGCCAATGCGCGCGACCCGCAAGTGAAGATGGTCGAGCTGAAGCTGTCGCAGGGTGCCAAGCCCGGCCACGGCGGCGTGTTGCCGGCGGCCAAGGTGTCGGCAGAAATCGCGGCGACGCGTGGGGTGCCGATGGGGCAGGACTGCGTCTCGCCAGCGCGCCATACCGTGTTCTCGACGCCGGTCGAGTTGCTGCAATTCGTCGCCCGCATGCGCGAGATGTCGGGCGGCAAGCCGGCAGGCTTCAAACTGGCGATCGGCCATCCCTGGGAATGGTTCGCAATCGCCAAAGCCATGCATGAAACCGGGTTGCTGCCGGACTTCATCGTGGTCGATGGTGCGGAAGGCGGCACCGGTGCGGCACCGTCGGAATTCATCAACCACGTCGGCGTGCCGATGCACGAAGGGTTGATGCTGGTCGACAACACCCTGATCGGGCTCGGCCTGCGTGACCGCATCCGCATCGGCGCAGCGGGCAAGATCACCAGTGGCTTCGATCTTGCCCTTGCGATGGCGCTGGGTGCGGACTGGTGCAATGCGGCGCGTGCCTACATGTTCTCTCTGGGTTGCATCCAGGCGCGCAGTTGCCACAACGACAAATGCCCGACCGGCGTCGCCACCCAAGACCCGAGCCGCTGGAAAACGCTCGATGTCGAGGACAAGGCGCAGCGCGTCGCCAGCTTCCACGGCAATACCCTGAAGGCACTGCGTGACATGCTGTGTGCGGCTGGCTTGACCCACCCCTGTGAGCTCGGCCCGGAACACATCCTGCGCCGGGTCAGCCCCATCGAAATCCGTGCGCTATCGCAGCTGTACCCCAGGCTCCACCCCGGCGAGTTGCTCGACGGCCGTGAACCGAGCCACCAGGTCTTTCGCCTGTTCTGGCGCGAGGCGTGCAGTGACAGCTTTGCGGCGCCATCGCGGATTGCAGAAATGCGCACCTCGAAATCTTTCTGAACCGGCAATCACGCTGTTTGCGGTGCCCGGAATCCACAGCGCAGGAAGATCATGCGTTCGCGGGCGTCGAGATCGTCGAACACGAGTTCGCGGGCATCGCTCGTGCGCTGGTCGTGGGTGACGAATTCGTGGCCGAGGTATGCGGAATTGCGGTTCGCCGCATGACTATTCAGCCATTCGGGCAAGAGATTCCGTTCTTGGCGAGATGGGGAAAGCGTGTCCATGTGTCTTCCCTGGCGATGGCACGGCCTTCGTGGCCGCGGGGACAGGATCGCGCGGCGGCGGCACTTTGGCACTCGGGATGTGGTCGATGCGGGTGTAGGAAAACCCCGTGCCCGGACCGTCAGGGATCGCCGATCAGTTCCAGCGCCCGTTCCGGTGGGCGGCAAACGACTGCGCGATCGCCGCGTACCAGGATCGGTCGCTCGATCAGGCGTGGGTGCGCCACCATCGCCGCGATTGCAGTTTCGTCGGGCAGGGCTGGATCATCCAGGCCGAGCTGGGTGTATTCCGGTTCGTTGTTGCGCAACAGGGCGCGGGCAGGGACGGCGAGTTTGCGCAGCAGGTCGCGCAAGGTGGCGGCGTCGGGCGGGGTGTGCAGGTATTCGACCACCGTCGGCTGCAGGCCACGATCAGCGAGCAGGGCCGCGGTGGCGCGACATTTCGAGCAGGTGTCGTTGTGGTAGAGGACGAGGTCAGGCATGGGTGCATTCTGCGATGAATGCACCATGGATGTCAGTCAGGCGGCTTGTTCGGAGTGATAGCCAAGCCGGACCAGGATGCGGCGCTCGACCTCGCTCAACTGCGATTCCTCGAGTTCCTTGGCGTCAGTTGGGCGCATGTCGTAGGTGGTGAAGACATGCTGACGGTGGCCGAAGGCGCAGTATTCGCCATCACCAGTCTTGTATGAAATCGGGGCGCCGCACTTGCGGCAAAGCGTGGTGTCGTCCTTGGCTGCCATATACCTACGTCCTGTAGGGGAATACACGAAATCCCGTGTACGGGAGCGATCGTAGCACCGTGACACGGGTCTCGTCCTGCGTAAGCGTTCACAAAAATCGGAAGTCGATGCGGGCGGGAAATCCGGTAGGGCAATGTGTCCAAAGTGAATGGCCGCGCGTCATATGGCACTATGACCCCATGACTGAGGTCCAGACATTCGACCTGGCTTCGATCCGGAGCAGTTGCGTGCACTGCTCGCTGCGGCAGCTGTGCCTGCCGGCGGGGATCGGCAGCGAGGAGTTGCGGCAGCTGGACGATATCGTGCGCCGCCGCCGGCCAATTGCCCAGAACGAGCGCCTATACCGGCTGGGAGACCCCCTCACGGCGGTATACGTGGCACGCGACGGCGCGTTCAAGACGGTTGCGATCAGTGAGTCGGGTGAGGAGCAGATCATCGGGTTCCATCTGCCTGGTGAGTTGATGGGCCTCGATGCTTTGGGCGCGGGCGTGCATCGTTGCGAAGCGGTGGCGCTGGCCACCGCGAATGTCTGCGAGGTGCCGTTCGAACGGCTTTCAGAGGTTGCAGCGCAACTGCCCGGCCTGCAGCAGCAGTTGTTGCGGGTCATCGGCCAGAGTGTCGGCCGCGACCACGATCATCTCGGGATGCTGGTACGGCGGCAGGCGGTGGAACGTGTCGCATTGTTCCTGCATGGGCTTGCCGAACGCTACCGCAACATCGGTCAGTCGGCACTCGAATTCAAGTTGCCCATGAGCCGCGACGATATCGCGCACTACCTTGGCCTGGCGCTGGAAACGGTGAGTCGCGGCTTCAGCAAGCTGCAGGACGATGGCGTGATTGCGGTGCTGGGTCGCCAGATCGAAATCCGCGATCCGGAAGAGCTTGACCGCCTTGCCCACGGGGTGGAGCACGAGGAGCCACGCAACCGCAGCCGCGCCTGATTGTCAGGACGGCAGGCTCTGGCAGCCCAGTGCGGCCAAGACGCCGTGCAAGGCAGGAGCCTTCATCAGCAAGGGCGCGGTGAGCGTCAGTATTCCAGCGGACAGCACGCAGATGCCCATGGCGATGCGCCAGCCGCCGCGCTGCAGGCGCTGGCCCATGCGTGCGCCCGCCCAAGTGAGCGGCAACATGACCGGCAACGTGCCGAGGCCGAACGCGACCATCGTCATCGCGCCATTGATGGTGCTGGCCTGCAACCACGCGGCAGCGAGCAGAGTGGTGCTGAGGCCGCAGGGCATCCATCCCCACAACATGCCGAGCGCGATGCGCTTGCCGGTGGTATCTGCCGGCAACAGGCGCCGTTGCAGCGGTCGCAGCCATTGCCATAGCCGGCTGCCGGGGCCGCCCGGGAAAGACAGGCGGCCACGACGGTCGAGCAGGCGCAGGGCTGCGACGATCAATACCAGTCCGACTGCGGCGCGCAGCCCGAGCGTGAGCCAGGGCAGGCGAGCGACGCCCACGATGCCGTGTCCAACGCCACCGGCGATGGCGCCTGCAAGTGTGTAGCCGCCGATGCGTCCAAGATTCGGCTGCAACGCGCGCCACCAGCCGCCATGCTGCTGCACCGACAGGCCCGTGGCGATCCCGCCGCACATCACCGCGCAATGCGCACCACCGAGCAGTCCGCTCAGCAGGGCGCCACCGAGAACCAGCCAGTCAATCGGCATCGGGATGCTCCTCGCGGTGTTCAGGCGGGGTCGGCGCGTCGTCATCGACCAGGATGTCGAGCGCAGGGGTCTCGAGGTCGTCGAACTGCCCGCGCTTCACCGCCCACGCGAATGCCGCGATCGCCACCACCAGCAGCATCAGGCTGAGCGGGATCAGCAGCAGCAGGATGATCATGCCCGCACCCGCGTCAGCCGCAATGCGTTGAGAGTCACGGCAAGGGATGACAACGACATGCCGAGCGCGGCGATCCACGGCGTGACCATGCCCATGGCGGCCAGCGGCAAAGCCAGCAGGTTGTAACCGATCGCCCAGGCGAAGTTCTCGCCGATGATGCGGCGCGTCCTGCGTGCCAGTGCGAGCGCGGCAGGAATGCGCATGAGTGCGGGTGAGGCCAGGACGAGGTCGGCGGAACGTTGCGCCAGCGCCGCGCCTTCACCGACCGCGATGGAGACATCGGCGCCGGCGAGGACCGGGGCGTCGTTGAGACCGTCGCCGACCATCGCGACGTTGGCGCCACCTGCCTGCAGGCGGCGGACGAAGGCGAGTTTGTCTTCGGGGGATTGCCGTGCGTGCGCATCGTCGATGCCGAGGCGGGTGGCGAGGCGTTCGACTGCAGTCTGCGAATCCCCGCTGGAAAGATGCAGGTCGATCCCGAGCCGCCGCAGCGCGGCCAGTGCCTCGCGAGCGTCGCCGCGTTCGCTTTCGCGGATGGCGAAGCGCGCGGCGGCGTGTTCGCCATCCCCAAGCCAGATCGCGCCATCGTCGTTGCCCGCGCATGCGAAAGCGGCCTGGCCAATGCGCCAGCGCCGGCCATCGACCACGCCTTCGATGCCCTTGCCGCGGTGCGTGGTGACGTCACTGGCTATCGTCGTGCCGATCGCGGGATCATGGAAGGCGCGTGCCAGCGGGTGCGTGCTGCCATGTTCGAGTGCGCGGGCGATCCGCAGCGCGGTGTCGCGATCGATGTCATCGAACGTTGCGATGCCATCGATCACCGGCGATCCGTCGCCCAGGGTTCCGGTCTTGTCGAAGACGACATGGTCGACACGCGCCAGTCGATCGAGCGCATCGGCGCCAACCGGCAGCATGCCCAGTTTCGCCAGCGTGCCATTGGCGGACGCGAGTGCGGCCGGCACCGCCAGCGACAGCGCGCACGGACAACTGATCGCCAGCAACGACAACGTGACTTCGAGTGCGCGCGATGGGTCGTGGCTGCGCCAAGCGAAAAATACGATGACAGCAGCGGCCAGCATCGCCAGCACGAACCAGGTCGCGATGCGGTCGGCGGTACGCGCGAGCGGCGGGCGGTGGGCCTGCGCCTGTTCGGCCAGTCGCGCCAGTTGCGACAATCGCGTCGCCGGTCCGGTGGCGGTGACGCGAATGCGTGCAGGGCGATCGCCACAGATCGTTCCGGCGAAAATCGCTTCGCCCGCGGTCTTGCCGATGCCATGGGACTCGCCGGTCAGCAAGGCTTCGGCGAAGGTAGCGTGGTCATCGAGCAGGCTGCCATCCGCGGGAACGTGCTCGCCACTGGCGATGCAGACGATATCGCCGGACTGCAGCGCGGCCAGCGGCACGTGTTCACGGGTGCCATCGGCGCGTTCGCGCAGGGCCAGCGCCGGCCGTGCCCGGGCCAGTGCGTCCACCTGTGCCGATGCGGTGCTGCGCGCGCGTTGTTCCAGCATGCGCGCCAGCAGCAACAGGAACACGAACATCACCGCGGCGTCGTACCAGACTTGCGAACCGCCCCGGATCGTTTCGGCTACGCTGGCGAAATAGGCCAGCAGCACCGATGTCGTGATCAGCGTGTCCATGCCAAGGCTGCGATGGTGCAATTCCCGCCAGCAGCCGGACAGGAACGGCCAACCAGCGTAGAACACCACGGGCGTGGAGACGAGGAAGGTGATCCAGCGAAAGAAATCGCGCATCGCCAGCGACATTTCGCCGCGGGTGTCGAGATAGAGCGCTTCGGCGAACATCATCGCCTGCATCGCCCCGAGTCCGGCGATGCCGAGCCTGAGCAGCCATCGGTTGCGTTCGTGGCGACGCATGCGTTCTCCGGCATCGCCGGTCGCCAGCCACGGCCGATAACCGAGTGATTGCAGTCGGCGCAATGCGGTCGACAAGCGGATGCACGCCGGATCCCAGGCGATGCGGATGCGGCCGGTCACGGCGTTGGCGCTGACCTCGAGCACGCCGGGTTCGCGCGCAATCGCCCGATCGATCAGCCACGCGCAGGCGGCGCAGCGCATGCCGTTGGTGAGCAGGGTGAGTTCGCGGCCGCCGGGGACGGCGCGTGCATGTTCGGCGAGGATGTCCTCGCGATCCCATAGCGTGAGATCGGAATCATCCCCAGTGACGCGTGCGGCCGGCGCGCTGCGCAGGCGATAGTAGTCGTCGAGCCGGGCGTCGCGGATCCACGCCGCCGCGGCCGCGCAACCGTCGCAGCAGAAGGCGCGTTCGGCACCATCGAGTTCGGCAAGCGCGGGGCTGGACGGCAAGGCTTCGTTGCAGTGGAAGCAGGTGTAAGTGGCGAGCGTTGCGCTGGCCGTGCCTGTGAAGTCCGCGGGCACGCTGTTCATGGTGATCAGTCGCTGCCGATCGCGGGATGCAGATAGATGGCCTGTTGTCGTGCAATCCAGCGCCCATGCAGTTTCCAGGCGCCATTCGCGGGTGTCAGCTGCACGTTCCAGTCATGCGACAGGTCGATGTCCTGCGCCTTGCTCCAGCCATTCGCCGTTGGTGCCAGTTCCACCACCATGTCGAGCTTGGCGGCTGTCGGATGATGCAGCAAGAGTTGCAGGGGGGCGTGGCGATCGAACTCGCCTGACACCGGGTCCACTTCGATCGTGCCCTTGGCTGTGCGCGCGACCGCACTCAGGTGCAATTGCTGTGCACGGGCATCGGGCGTGAGATCGGTGGTCTGGATTTGCGCCGTGTGCTGGACAGTATCAGGCACCAAGTCGTTGTTGCCGGACGAGTGTGCAGACTCATATAGCAGTGCGAACGAGGCGAAGACGGCTGCAGCAGGGATGGCAAAAACCAGCCACACCATCGGTTCGCGCCACGGACTGCGTTTCTGTACGGGAGATTCGGGGTTGTCGTTCATTGCACCGGTCCGAAGAAGCTGCTTTCCACTTCCTTGCGGACGCTGTTGTCGGCATTCGTCACGATGAAGCGGAGATCGTGGCGACCCTGCACCGGCGATCTCGCCTGCACCGTCAGCACCACCGATGCGACATCGCCGGCAGGTACCGTCACGGGGGCGATGTCGCGCAAGGCGAGGGCATCCTGGTCGCGCGCTGCGGGAACCAGGACGATCGTGTATTGCTGCGGGCGGTCGCTCTTGTTGGCGAGCTTGAGGGTGTAGCCGTTCTCGATGCCAGCGGCGGTCTCGCGATAGAGCGCGTTGCGATCGCGCAGGATTTCCGCGATCAGCGGCGAACGCGTGGCAACGCCCCAAGCGAAGCCTGCAAGCAACGCCAGCAGGATGAGGCCGTAGACCACAATGCGGGGGCGCAGCACCTTGGTGCGACTGCCGTCGAGTGCGTTCTGGGTGGTATTGCGGATCAGCCCCTTGCGGTAGCCCATCTTGGCCATCACGTCGTCGCAGGCATCAATGCAGGCGCCGCAGGCGATGCATTCGTATTGCAGGCCGTTGCGGATGTCGATGCCGACCGGGCAGACCTGGACGCAGATCGTGCAATCGATGCAGTCGCCAAGTTCTTCCGGTGCGAACTTCGGCAATGGCTGCACTTCGGTTCCGACGGCGTTGTCGAAGGTGATGGTGCCCTTGGCCTGTGCGCGTGAATCGGCGGCACTGGGGTGGCGGCTGGCGCGGAAGACATAGTCGTAAGCGGTGGCGAGATCGAGCAGGCCGCGGCCGCGCGTGAAAACGTCGGCGATGCTGCGTTTGCGTGGGCCGCGCGGTTCGCCGCGCATGGCGTCATAGGCGATGATCAGCGTGTTGCGGTCGAACATCGCGCTCTGGAAGCGCGCATACGGGCACATGTACTTGCACACCTGTTCGCGCAGGAATCCGGCGTTGCCCCAGGTGGCGAAGGCGTAGAACAGGATCCAGAACGTTTCCCAGCCGTTGATTCCGAAGGGCAGGCGCGACCACAGCTCACGGATTGGGACGAAATAGCCGACGAAGGTGAAGCCGGTCCACAGCGCGAACACGATCCACGACACATGCTTGCCGCCCTTGCGCAGCAGCTTGTCGCGCGACCAAGGCGCGGCATCGAGCTTGATGCGCGCGTTGCGGTCGCCTTCGCACCAGCGCTCGATCCACAGGAAGGTTTCGGTCCATACCGTCTGCGGGCAGGCGTAGCCGCACCACAGGCGGCCGGCGAGGGCGGTAAAGAAGAACAGCGAGACGCCGGCGATGATCAACAGCAGCGCCAGCAGCGGAAAATCCTGCGGCCAGAAAGTCAGGCCAAAGACATGAAACTTGCGCGCAGGCAGATCGAACAACACTGCCTGGTGGCCGTCCCAGCGCAGCCATGCGAAGCCGTAGAACATGCCGAGCAGCCATGCCACCGCAATCTTGCGCAGGCGATCGAAGCGCCCGCTGACATCGCGTGGATAGACCTTGCGTTCGCTGACGTAATACGAGCCTTCGTCCTCAGCCAACGCGATATCGATGGTTTTCTTCATTGCAGGGGGCGGTTGAAGCGGCTACCCGGGCGCAGCAGCCACCAGGTGAACAGACTGGAGGATGATGTGGCCAGCCAGAACATGAAGAAGCCGACGGTGTAGCCCATCTCGCGGGTGATCTGCAGTGACGGGAAGGTCAGGTCGCGCAAGGCCAACGGGTCAACGAAGGCGAAGAACACCATCGTCGCCACGCCGGCAGCGAAGAAGCTCGGCCAGGCGATTGCACCGATACGCTGCGCCAGCGGGCGTGGCGGGTGATCGAAGTCGCGATTGCCTTCCGTCATGGTCGTCACTTCGTGGCAGGAGCCGCCATTTTGCCAGCATTGCCAGGATGGGACAGTGACCACACGTAGGCGGCGGCAAGGCGCGAACGCGTCTCGCCCAGGATCGGGCGATGCGCCGGCATGACGCCGTGGCGGCCGTTGGCGATGCTCTCGTGGATGGCCGCGTTGCTGCCGCCATACAGCCACACGCTGTCGGTCAGGTCAGGCGCGCCGAGCTGCTGGTTGCCCTTGCCGTCGGGACCGTGGCAGGCCACACACACACCTTCGTACAGTGCCTTGCCCTTGACGGCCATGAAGTCGAGCGGCTTGTCCGGCTGCCCCAGCGCATGCACGTAGGCGACCACATAGTCGACGGCGTTCTCGCCATCCATGCCGGTCAGTACCGGGCCCCAGGACGGCATCACGCCATCGCGGCCATCAAGAACCGATTGCAGGACCTGGTCGGGGGAGCCGCCCCATTTCCATTCCTGATCGGTCAGGTTGGGATAACCAATCGCGCCCTTGGCCGAAGAGCCGTGGCAGGTCGCGCAGGTGTTGTTGAAGATCGAACGGCCCAGCTTCACCGCTTCGGGATTGCCCGCGAGCACGTCGATCGATTGGCCCTTGAACGGTGCGAAGGTTGCCTCGAGGGTGGCGTCGTAGGCGGCCTTTTGCTGCGCGTATTCGCCCTTCGAACTCCAGTGGCCGAGCCCCGGAAAAGTCCCCAGACCACCGAACCAGAAGAGGTAGCCGATGGCGAACACGATCGCAATGAAAAATCCGTTGATCCACCAGCGTGGCATCGGCTTGTTGTATTCGGTGATGTCACCGTCCCAGTAGTGACTGGTGTCTTCGGGTTTGGGATCCCCGGGGCGGCGCTTGGCCGTCCACCACAGCAACCAGGCGCAGCCCAAAAGATTGAACGCGATCAGCGCTATGACGAACAAGTTCCATGCATTGCTCATTGGCTGGCCCCCTCGTCGGTGGTCATTTCCTCGCCGGGGGGCACGCCGTCATCCACGGCCAGGCGAGCGGCAGCGGCGAATTCGTTGCGCAGGCGCGGCTGCCATGCCCAGATCCACATGGCGATGAACAGCAGCAACATCATGGTGGTCACGATTCCCGAAAGCATTCCTCACTCTCCCCGCGGTGCGTGTTTGCCGAGGCCCTGCAGGTAGGCGACCACGGCGTCGAGTTCGGTTTTGCCGGCGACGTCGTCTGCTGCCTTCGCGATCTCGGCGTCGGTGTAAGGATCCCCGATGCGCTTGAGTGCGCGCATGTGTGCGGTGATTTCCTGGCCATCCAGCGGGTTCTTCCCCAGCCAGGGGAATGCCGGCATGTTCGATTCCGGGACCACATCGCGCGGATTGTTGAGGTGCACGCGATGCCAGTCGTCGGAATAGCGGCCGCCAACGCGGGCGAGGTCGGGGCCGGTGCGCTTGCTGCCCCACTGGAACGGATGGTCATAGACCGATTCGCCAGCCAGCGAGTAGTGACCATAGCGCTCGGTTTCGAAGCGCAGTGTGCGCACCATCTGCGAATGGCAGTTGTAGCAGCCTTCGCGGATGTAGACGTCCCGCCCTGCAAGTTGCAGTGCCGGGTAGGGCTTGACGCCTGGCAACGGCTTGATTGCCTCGGCCTGGAACATCAGCGGGACGATCTCGGCAAGACCGCCAAGCGAGACCGCGATGGCGACCAGCACTGCCAGCAGGCCGATGTTTTTTTCGATTTTCTCGTGTGCGATTCCCATCGTCTTTTCCTCAGGCGCGCGCTTCGGCGGCGTTGGGCTCCATCACCGGTTGGGCAGCGACATCGCGCGCTTGCTTGCGGGTGCGCCACATGTTCCATGCCATCAGGCAGAAGCCGGACAACACCAGAAGTCCGCCAAGCAACCGTCCCAGGTAGTAGGGATAGGTCGCGCTCAGTGATTCGACGAAGCTGTAGGTCAGCGTGCCGTCGGAATTGGTGGCGCGCCACATCAGGCCCTGGGTGATACCGGCGATCCACATCGAGACGATGTAGAACACCACGCCGATCGTGTGCAGCCAGAAGTGCACGTCGATCCACTTGGTCGAATACATGCCGGGCAGCCCGAGCAGTCGCGGGTACAGCGAGTACAGTGAGCCGATCGAGATCATCGCCACCCAGCCCAGGGTGCCGGCATGAACATGGCCGATGGTCCAGTCCGTGTAGTGCGACAGTGAATTGACAGTCTTGATCGACAGCATCGGCCCCTCGAAGGTGGCGATCATGTAGAAGCTGATCGCGACAATCATGAACTTGAGGATCGGGTCGGTACGCAGCTTGTGCCAGACGCCGGAGAGGGTAAGGATGCCGTTCATCGCGCCACCCCAGCTCGGCGCCAGCAGGATGACCGAGAACACCATGCCCACCGACTGTGCCCAGTCCGGCAGCGCGGTGTATTGCAAATGGTGCGGGCCAGCCCACATGTAGATCGAGATCAGCGCCCAGAAATGCACGATCGACAGCCGGTAGGAATAGATCGGACGCTGTGCTTGCTTCGGCACGAAGTAATACATCATCGCCAAGTAGCCGACGGTCAGCAGGAAGGCAACGGCATTGTGGCCGTACCACCATTGCACCATCGCATCGACGGCGCCGCTGTAGACCGGATACGACTTCCACATCCCGGCTGGGACCGCCAGGTTGTTGACGATGTGGAGCAGCCCCACTGCGATCACGTAGGCACCGTAGAACCAGTTCGCCACGTAAATGTGCTTGACCCGGCGCTTGGCAAGGGTGCCGAAGAACAGCCAGCCATAGGCGACCCAGACGATCGCGATCAGCACGTCGAGCGGCCATTCCAGCTCGGCGTATTCCTTCCCCTGGGTGATGCCCATCGGCAGGGTAATCACTGCGCCGAGCATCGCCGCCTGCCAGCCCCAGAACACGAACTGGGCAAGGCGGTCGGAGATCAGACGCACGTGGCAAGTGCGCTGGACCACGTGCAGCGAAGTTGCGAATAGCACCGAGCCGCCAAAAGCGAAGATCATGCCGTTCGTATGCAGCGGGCGCAGGCGGCTGTAGGTCAGCCACGGAATGCCTTCGCCGATTGTCGGCCAGTACAGCTGGGCGGCGATCAGGACGCCGACCAGCATGCCGACGATGCCCCAGATCACGGTCGCCACCGCGAACTGCAGCACCACCTTGTCGTTGTAATAGCCGTAGCGCGCGTCTGCGGCCGGCGCCGTGCCGGCTGTGCCGGCAATCGTCTGGTTGGGAGTCATGGTGTCGTCGGGTTGGGGCTGCATCGGCATTTTTGCCGCAATGCGCAAACCGAGTCTTGATCTGGATCAAACCCGGCCGGGGAAATGGAAAGCCCGACCGTGGAATCGCCACGGTCGGGCTTGGGAGGGAGGGATCCGATCGGGATTATTTGGTGACGGTCAGCTTGCCCTTCATCAGCGCGGAATGGCCCGGGAAGCTGCAGAAGAAGCTGTAGTCCCCGCCAGCCTTGAGCTTGTTGCCGGGGAACGATGCCGAAGTGTGCCCGCCGCCGCCGATCAGCGCCGTTGCGGCGATCACCTTGGGGTCGCCCTTGGGCAGGTAGTTGCCCGCGGCACCGGCTTTCATTCCCGCGGAGGTGATTGCGGCCATGTCGGCGGTCTGGCTGATCACCACGTTGTGGCCCATTGCTGCCACCGGCATCTTGCCGGCGTGGGTGAGTTCGATGGTGATCTTCGGACAGGATGCGGACACGCTCGCAGCCTTCTGGTCGAACTGCATCGCGTCGTTGCCCTGGAGGCGAATGGTGCAGTTGGACGCTGCGCTGGCGAATGGGGCGACGGCAAGCAGGGCGCTGGCGGCGAGGATGGCGTGTACGGTTTTCATTGTGTGATCTCCTGGTTCGGGTTCGGGTTTGGATGCGGGATGAAAGGAGTTATATGAAGACGCGTGCCGTAGTCAGGGCGTGACGGCCTTGCGCACTGCGTCCAGGAATTGCGGGTCCGGTGGCCCGCCGATGCGTTCGGTACGCGCGACGATGCGGCCGTCGGCATCGAGCAGGAGCAGGGCGCTGGTGTGGTTGAAGCTGCCGTCGGCCAGTTGCCGGTAGCGGATGCCGAGCACGCCGGAGGCGGCACGCACGTTGTTGGGCGCGGGCGCGGCAAGCGTCCAGCGCGCGGTGTCGATGCTGCGTTTTGTGGCAAGTGCCTGCAATGCGGCGGGCGTGTCGTGTTCGGGGTCGATGCTGATCAGGAGCACATCAAGCCGTTGCCGTTGCGCAGGTGTCAGGTTCTTGTCGATGGTCTTGGCCGAATCGATGATCATCGGGCACATGTAAGGGCACGAGGCATAGAACATCGTCACCAGTTGCGGCTTGCCGCGACGTGCGCGCCAGTCCGCATGGTGACCGGACTGGTCGGCCAGCGACAATGGAAGCTGGTACACGGAATCACGCGGAAGCGGTGCGCTTGCAGGTGTGGCAGGGGTCCCAGCCACGACCGCGTTGGCCAGCAACAGTGCGGCGATCCCGAGCAGGGTAGTGTGTCGTTTCATCGTGCATTCCTCGCGCAGCGGAAACCAAGATTGGCAGTGGCATCGGCCCCGCCCAGCGCCGACAGCATGGCGACCCGCATCAGCACCGCGTAGTTCTCGCGGTCCTTCATCGACAGGGCGCCGGCACCGCAGAACTTCGCCTTGTCGGCATCCCCCTGGTCGCGGTTGTCGGCGGACACCAGCAGCGAGGAATAATCGTCGGTCCATTCCCAGACCAGACCGTGCAGGTCGCGTACGCCCCAAACATCCGGTGGTTGTTGACCGACGCGCGCCAACGCCTCGTTGGATGGATGCGAATACCAGGCGAGGATGCGATCCCGCCAAGCGGGATCGGCGCGGGCATCGCGACGGGTCTCGTCGGCTGCGGCCGCGTATTCCCATTCGGACCAGCGCGGCAGGCGGGCCCCTTGCGATTCGCAGTAGGCGGATGCCGCGAACCAGCTCACCCAGACCACCGGCTGGTCGGGCAGTGCGACCGGCCCGAGATGCGTCGCGTCCTGCCAGTGCGAGAGATAACGCTCCTCGGCCAGCACGCCGGAGACGCGGTCACGCCGCCATTGCGGATGTGTTTCGACGAAGGCGAGGAACTGTGCATTCGTCACCGGTGTGCGCATCAGCTCGAACGGTGCGACGCGCACGCCATCCTTCGCGTCCTCGTAGGCCAGCACGCTGCGGAACGTGCCGCCAGGCAGTGCCGCATACCCATCGTCCTGCGTGGCGGCCATCGTGGTGGCAGCCGGCAGGATCGATGCGAGAACCAGCAGGGCGGCAGCGCGGCGCATGTCAGTGGGCTGAACCCGTGTTGGCGGGCTTCACGGCCGCGCGCGCCACCTTGGCGTCCTCGCGGGTGATCTCACCGCCGGGATTGCCCCAGCTGTTGAGCACGTAGGTGCCGATGTTGGCGATCTCGTCATCGGTGAGCTGCGACATCGGTGGCATCAGCGAGTCGAACTCCTTGCCGTTGACCGTGACCTTGCCCTGCAGTCCATGGATCATGATGTCGGCCAGGCGCTTGACGTCGGCAGCGATGTAGTCCGAGCCGGCCAGCGGCGGGAACACGCCGGGCAGTCCCTTGCCATCGGGTTGATGGCAGGTGGAGCAAGTGCCGTTGAAGAGGATCTTGCCGGCAGCGATGCGTTCTTCGCGGGTGACGTTGCCATGTGCAGCGGCAGTCGCAGCAGTGCCAATGGCGGCCGTGGAGGGTACGCCTGTCGCCTTGTCGCCCAGGTAGACCTCGTCCACCTCCTTGCCGGAATAGATCGCCTTGTCATCGGCGCCGTCGGCCTTGAGGATGGCGAGTGCGCCCTTGTTGAAGGCACGGAAGATGCTGTGGTCGACCAGCACGTAGCTGCCCGGCACCTGCAGGCGGAAATCCATGATTGCCGCGCCGCCGGAGGGAATCAGTGTGGTCTGCACGTTTTCCTGATAGTGCTTGCCGCCTTCGTACCAGACCTTGTCGAAGATCTCGCCGATCACGTGGAAACTGGAGACCAGGTTGGGGCCGCCATTGCCGACGTAGAGCCGGACTGTTTCACCGACCTTGGCCTGCAGCGCCTTGTCGTTGGTAAGTGCGCCTTCGCGGCCATTGAACAGCACATAGGTCGGGTGTTCGGCGATGGCCTTCTCCATGTCGAAGGCCTGGTGGCCCTTGTCGTGGTACTTGCCCGCCGTGTAGAAATCGCCCTGCATCACGTAGTACTCGCGATCCACCTTCGGCATGCCTTCCGGCGGCTCGATCAGGATCAGTCCGTACATGCCGTTTGCCACATGCATGCCGACCGGCGCGGTCGCGCAGTGGTAGACGTAGAGGCCGGCGTTGAGCGCCTTGAAGGTGAATTGCGACTGGTGGCCGGGCGCGGTGAAGCTTGATGCAGCGCCGCCGCCAGGACCGGTCACGCCGTGCAGGTCGATGTTGTGCGGCATCTTGCTGTTGGGCATGTTGCGCAGGTGGAATTCGACCGTGTCGCCCTGGCGCACGCGGATGAAGCTGCCTGGCACGGTGCCACCGAATGTCCAGAACGTGTAGGTCACGCCCTCGGAAATTTCCATTTCCTTCTCAACCACATCCAGTTCGACGATGACCTTGGCTGGCGCTTTGCGGTTGGTTGCCGGCGGCACGAATGGCGGACTGGTCAGTACGGCCTTGACCGGTGCGCCCTGCGGCGGCCCGAAATCGCCGTAATTCGCCGGCTTGTCGGCTGCCGGCACGGGAGCGATGGTCCTGCCCTGGCTGGACACGGTGAAGGCGGAAATCGCCACCACCAATGCTGTTGCGGCGAAAGTGACGCGGGATTTCGATGTCGCACCACGCATGATGTTTCCCCAAGTACGTGGCCCGTAAGGCCGTTGGTGGAAACATACATCGGTGCGTTGCACGCGATGTTGATTCAGGTCAAGTCGGAGTGCGGTGCCTGCGCGCACGTTGGACGCGCTTGACCGGGATCAACTGTGTTCAGCCGAACCACCAGCGGATCGCGCCCAACGGGTTGTGCGCGCGCGCAGTGGCATAAATACAGGCGTAGGTGACCAGTGCCGCCATGTACAGCGCGACCCGTGCACCGCGGGTTCTGGCGGTACGCAGGGCGAAGACGCCCAGCATGATGTAGACGAAGATCAATGCAATCTTCACCGCGAGCCAGCCGTTGGCGAACATCGCGCCGGGCAGGATCCCCACCAGCATCAGCGCCGCACTCAGCAACGCGGTATCGATGGTATAGCTCAACCCCTTCACCGGCCACGACAGTGGCCAGCGTGCACCGGCGATCACACAGGCGCCACGGATCGCGAAAACGCTGCCACTGAGCAGCGCGAGGAAGACGTGGATCGCCTTGATTTGAGGATAGAACTCGATCATGCCATCAGCCCGGCTTGCCGTCCGCACGCGGCGACAGCGTGATGATGCCGATGCGTACCAACCACGGCAAGAACGCAACAATCCAGCCACAGGCGGCGATTGCCTGCCATGCCGGGGGATCCTTCGCCAGTTCGGCGCCAATCCGCAGCAGCGCAACCAGCTGGATCGCCGCGAAGGAGAACCACGCCACCTTCGGCAGCACCAATGCCCGCCCGGAATGACCCTGGGTGACGCGGGTGACCATCGCGATGAGCGCGCTACCGAAGAAGCCAATGAACAGGGCATGCGCTGGCGCGCGTCCCAGCATGTAATCCCCGCCGAGCAGGTAGTCGATGCTTTGCGCGGAATACAGCGTGAAAGCGAACGGCAGCCACCACAGCGACACGAACAACACGGTCAGCAAAGGAGGTTTCGCGCCCTGCGGCCACCAGCGCACGCATAGCCACAGGGTGAGTATGAACATCGGGATGTCCGCCAGCCACAGCCATGAATAGCCATGGACCAGTTCAAGGACGAGGTGCAGCATCGTCAACGCCCAGAACAGCGCCAACAGCCATAGTGGCCGCCATGGCGTGTAGCCCGGCACCACGTTGCCGGCGAAGAACGGGAACATGCGGTGGGCGACGGTCAGGTAGATCGGCAGCAGGAAACCGAATGTGCCGATCTTGATGCTGGCGAATGCCCAAAGTGGCGATGCGCCGAGCAGGAAGGCCATCCAAGCCAGCAGTCCGGCAAGTCCCAGGACCAGTGCCGCGAAACAGGATCGCGCGTGCCAGGTCGTGCCGGCTTCGCGCTTCAACAAGGGGGCCAGCGACGCAATCGCCATGATCCAGCCGGCCAGCGTCATCAACACGCCGACAACGATGCCGACATGCCAGCCCAGGGCACCGAGCAGGGTTGCGATTTGCCCGCCGAAGATGCCAAGACCGACCGGCAGGTAATGCCAGCGATCGAGTTCGCGTAGCCCCATCCAGCGCGGGAATACCGTCAGCAGGAATCCGAAGATGAAACTTGGCAGCATCTGGTACTGCATGATGAAGGCGTGCAGCCAACCGGCATACGGTTCAACCGCTGTCATCGACAACAGTGATGGCCAGCGCATGGACACCAGCCATGCTGCCCACCATGCCATCGCCAGCAGCACGTTGCAGGCGCCGATGCAGAACATCAGGCGATGTGGCGCCCCAGCCAGCAGCCGTGGCGATAGGCCGGGGGTGGCGGGATCAACCACCGCAACCGCCGCAGCACACGGATGGCAGTCGCAGCAGTTCGTCCTCGCGTGCCGGGATGCCTGCGGCATGCAGGCAGGCGATCACTTCACGATCGCTTGCAACAGTCGAGATGCGCAACATGCCATCGCCGGAAAGATCAAGCAGTGCAGCGGGATCGGCCGCGGTCAACGCGCGTTCGATCTCGATCAGGTCGGGCGCTTGCCCGATGAGGGGGAGCGAGAATTCCATGGAGGTCGTCCTCGAAAGAGGTGGGGCGTGGCCCGGCAGTGCGCCGGGCCACGCGGGGCATCAGCGCTCGCCTGCGATTTCGCGCCGTGGCGCGACCCACAACCGCAGAACAAACCACGCCAGCGTCAGGGCACCAATGCTGAAGATGGTGTCGCCGGGCACGCGCATCCACACCAGCAGGTGGATGATCGGGCGGTTCATGAAGGCGTCGGAGCGTGCGAACCAGTAGCCATGCTCCAGCGCCGCTTGCAACTGCAGTACACCCAGCGGCAGCAGCGTGAGCAGGGCCATCAGCGACAGGCCGATGTTGAGGCACCAGAACGCGCCGCGCAGTGCGCCCGAGCGCCAGGCGACATCCGGCTTCAATCCGCGCAGGCAGAACAGCATCAGGCCGATGCCGAGCATGCCGTATACGCCGAACAACGCAGTGTGGCCGTGCAGAGGGGTCAGGTTCAGGCCCTGCATGTAGTACAGCGCGATCGGCGTGTTGATGAGGAAGCCGAACAGGCCCGCACCCACGAGGTTCCAGAAACTCACCGCGAGGAAGAACACGATCGGCCAGCGATAACGTGCCATCCACGGCGTGGCGCGACTGTGGCTCCAGGTCTCGTAGGCTTCAAGCCCGATGATCGCCAGCGGCACCACTTCCAGCGCGGAGAATGCCGCGCCCAGCGCCACGCCCGCCGTCGTCGTGCCGACGAAGTACAGGTGGTGGAACATGCCGAGCACGCCGCCGGTCAGGTAGACGATGGTGGCGAACAGCACCGCTTCGGTCGCGGTCTTGCCGCGCACCAGCCCGAGCTTCACGAAGAGGAAGCTCATCACCGCGACGGCGAACACTTCGAAGAAGCCTTCCACCCACAGGTGCACCACCCACCAGCGCCAGTATTCGACCAGCGAGATGTGCGTGTGCTCGCCCCACATCAGGCCGGCGCCATAAAACAGGCCGATGGCGATCGTGGAGAGGAACAGCAGGCCGACGATGCTCGACATCTCGTCCTTGCGCTTGATTGCCGGCCACAGTGCGCGACCGACCAGGAACAGCCACAGCAGCAGGCCGATGAAGAGGAATGCCTGCCAGAAACGGCCGATGTCGACGTACTCCCAGCCCTGGTGGCCGAACCAGAAATTGTTGGCAAGCCCCAGCTTCTGCATCACTGCGAACCACTGTCCGGAGAACGCACCGATCACGATGATCAGCAAACACGCGAACAGGAAATTGACGCCGGCACGCTGGAACTTCGGTTCATGCCCGGAAATCGCCGGCGCGATGTAGAGCCCGGTGCCCAGCCATGCGGTGGCGATCCACAGCACCGCGAGTTGCGTGTGCCAGCTGCGCGTGAGCGAGTAGGGCAGCACATCCGCCAGCGCGAAGCCGTAGGCATCCTGGCCTTCCACCTGGTAGTGCGCCGTGGTTGCGCCCAACAGGATCTGCACCAGGAACAGCGCGATCACCACCCAGAAATACTTGGCGGTGGCTTTCATCGACGGCGTCAGCACCAGTCCCAGCAGCGGATCGGTTGCCGGAGGCGTCGGTGCAGCTTCCTTGCCGTGGTAGGCGGCGTAGTGCCAGGTCATCAGGCCGATGCCGCCGAGCAGGAACAGCAGCGAGAACATCGACCACATGAAGGCGCTCGACGTCGGCGTATTGCCGACCAGCGGATCGTAGGGCCAGTTGTTGGTGTAGCTCACCATGCTGCCATCGGGGCGGTTGGTGACCGTCGCCCACGCCGTCCAGAAGAAGAAGGCGCTCATCACCCGGCGATGCTCGGGATCGGGCGCGGTGTTTTCCTTCATGGCATAGGCCACGCGCAGATCGTGCGTGGCGGGATCGTTGGAGAACAGGCTGATGTAGTGTGCCGCGACCTGCTCAATCGCCTTGGCGCGATCATCACCGACCACGATGTCGCCGTTGCTGGCATCGTAGGTGTTCTTGCGCAGGTTGCTGCGCAATGCGCTTTGCAGTTTCGCCTGCGTCGGCTCATCCAGCTGGGCGTACGCCTGGCCGGTGTTTGCCCGGGCATCGAGGTCGAGCATCGCTTCGGCTTCGCGATGCAGCCAGTCGGCCGACCAGTCGGGTGCGACCAGTGCGCCATGGCCCCAGATCGAGCCGAGTTCCTGGCCGCCGATGCTCTGCCAGACCTGGCGACCCTTCTCGATGTCGGCGCGGGTGTAGATGACGTGGCCGCTCGCGCTGACCACGCGTTCGGGCATGGGGGGCGCGGTCCGATGGAGATCGAATCCGAGCCAGAGCATGACGCTGAAGCTGGCGATGATCAGGGCAGCGAGCCCCAGCCATAACCGTTTGGTGGTGGACATGGTGGTTTCCCCGTGATGGACCTGAACATGGTCGACCCGGACACGAGTGTTGTCCCTGATCCAGATCAAATCGGGGCGATGAATCGCCCATTCACCGGGTTCAATCGCGCAGGATGGGCGCCGCCAGCGCTTCCAAGGGCTCGCGGTCGAGGATTTCGAGATCGCGGCGATCAACCCGAAGCAGGCCGGCATCCTGAAAGCGCTTGAGCACGCGGCTCACGGTTTCCGGGGCCAGGCGCAGGTAGTTGGCGATGTCGGTGCGTGCCATCGTCAAGGCGAAACGGTTGGGCGAGAACCCGCGTGCGGCCAGTCGCCGCGACAATCCCAAGAGGAATGCGGCCATGCGCTGGTCGGCACTCCAGTCGCCGGCCAGCAATGCGGCGCGGCCGATGTCGCGACTGAGCAGGCGGAACAGTTGCCGCTGCAGTCCGGGAACCTTGGCCGCAAGCACGGCGATCTTGGGGAAGGAGAAGCGGCACAGCATCACTGTGTCGAGTGCCACTGCATTGCACGGGTAGTGGTCGTCGTCGATCGCGTTGAGGCCGACCAGCTCGCCCGGCAAATGGAAGCCGAGCACGTGCTCGTGCCCGTCACGGTCGACCACGAAGGTCTTGACCGTGCCGGCGCGCACCGCGGCGATCGCCTCGAAGGGATCACCTTCGCGGAACAAGATGTCTCCCGCATGCAGCGGCCCGACGTGTTCGACCAGTACGTGCAGCTCGCCGAGTGCGCGCTTGTCCATGCCTTCCGACAGGCAGGCCTGCGAGAAGGCGCAGGTGGTGCAGAAGTGCAGGGCGTCGCCATCATCCGACAGCGTGTGTGGATCGGTACGCGGGAACGCAGTGGTATTCACGCAGGACTCCACGCGCGAATCACACCGTACGCGAGAAGCGCGGGGTCGCCACCTGGGCAGTCTGGTCGAGGTAACGATCGAAGCACATCGCAATGTTACGCAACAGCAGGCGTCCGTGCGATGTCACCGTGATCCGCCCGGATTCGATCCGGACCAGGCCATCGCGCTCCAAGGGTTCCAGCCGCTGCAACGCATCGGCGAAATAGCGGGTGAAATCGATCGAATGACGCCGTTCCAGCGCGTTCACCGGGATCTCGCCCTGGCACATCAGCGACTGGATCAGGTCGGCACGCAATTGGTCGTCCTGGCTCAGGCGCATGCCGCGGAAGACCGGCAGGCGGCCCTCGTCCAGCGCGGCCTGCCAACCCGCGAGATCACGCGGGTTCTGGCTGAAGCTGTCGCCGACATGGCTGATCGCACTCACGCCCAGGCCAATCAGGTCGCTGTCGGCGTGCGTGGTGTAGCCCATGAAATTGCGGTGCAGGCTGCCGTGGGCCTGGGCAATGGCGAGGTCGTCGTCGGGCAGGGCGAAATGATCCATGCCGATGTAGCTGTAGCCGGCGGCGATCAGTCGGGTGATCGCCAGCTGCAGCAACGCCAGTTTGCCCTGCGGATCGGGGAGGTCGGCAGGATGGATCCGCTGCTGCGGCTTGAACAGATGCGGCATATGCGCGTAGCCATAGACGGCAATGCGGTCGGGACGCATGTCCGTAACGGTATCGAGCGTCTTGCCGAATCCCTCCAGCGTCTGCTTGGGCAGGCCGTAGATCAGGTCGACATTGACCGAGCGGAAGCCGTGCGTGCGGCAGGCATCGATCACCGCACGGGTTTCCTCCACGCTCTGGATGCGATTCACCGCCGCCTGCACGTCCGGATCGAAATCCTGCACGCCGAAACTCGCGCGGTTGAAGCCGATCTTCGCCAGTTCGGCGATGTCTTGCGTCGACACGAAACGCGGATCGAGCTCGATGGAGATGTCGCGTTCCGGCGAATCGGAGAAATGGAAGTGGCTGTGCAGCGTGCCGACCACTTCCCGCAACTGCTCCGGGGTCAGGAAGTTCGGGGTGCCGCCGCCGAAATGCAGCTGGATCACCTCGCGGTCGCGGTCGAACAGTTGGGCGGTCAGGGCGATTTCCCGATACAGCCGCGCCAGGTAAGTTTCGGCGCGGGCATGGTCGCGGGTGATGATGCGGTTGCAGCCGCAGTAGAAGCACGGACTCTCGCAAAACGGCACGTGCACGTACAGCGACAGCCGGCGCGGGATCGGGTCGCCATTGCTGGCGATCGCGGCATCGCGCAGTTCCGCCTCGCCGAAATCCGCCCGGAATTGCGGTGCGGTCGGATACGAGGTGTAGCGCGGCCCAGGCCGGTCGTAGCGACGCAGCAAGTCGGGATCAAAGACGATGGTGTTGGCGGCCATGGTGAGCACGGTAGGTGCGGCAGCGCCGTCGTGCCTTGATCCCAGTCAAATGAAGACAAGGAAATAGGGCGGCTGACAAACCCCAGGGGAGCCGCTATACTGGGCGGCTCCCGGGCGGTTAGCTCAGCGGTAGAGCATTGCCTTCACACGGCAAGGGTCGCAGGTTCGATCCCTGCACCGCCCACCAAAATCAATACGTTATAACTGATTTTGAACCAGAAACCCCAGCCAAAAGCTGGGGTTTTCGTTTTGAACTGTCCCCAAATTGTCCCCAAGTGACAGGGTGTGACGACAGGTGTCTTGGCGTTTAATCATCAACTGTCCCCGGATTGTCCCCAGGAGCGGCGCATCCATGCGCCATAGACGCCGCTAGGCGGCTCTAGGAGCGATCTCCCACACGCACCTTTACTTGAGCCAACTCTCTAAGCACCTTCAGGAGCTGCTTCCGTTTCCTGGTGGGCAATTCCGCCATCAGTTTGATGGCTTCGGCGATATCCCGATCTTCTGCAATCAGTGCAGCCGCCGGCACATGAAGCATTTCGGCCAGCCGCTCCAATTCATCGAGATTGGTTCCACTCGCACCCGACTCGTAGCGATTGATGCGCGCACCCTTGTTGCTGCCCTTCAGACCCATGGCTGTGCCCAAGGAGCACTGGCTATGGACGTATAACCACGAACGCCCCAACATGGCACTCGGCGGCATCACACCGATGCAGAAGTTGGCGCTCGCCGCTTAGCTCCACTTCCGCAGTCAGTTAAAAAGGGGGGGATTACCATTCTACTTTGTGTGGCAGGCTACTTTGGTGTTGTTCAATTGCTTGGGGTTTTTGCTGCGTGAACCGTCCCGGGATTCTGGCAGTGCGTCGTCGCAAGAAGGCCAAATTACCGGCGGCCTTGCGCCAGCCATTGCAAGCAGCCAGCGGACCTAACGACACCTTGAGCACGGATTTTGTCAGCGACGCACTGGCCAATTCCCGACGCAGACAATGTGTCACGGGCTGACAATATTGAGCCCGACACATCATCCAGTGAGACAAACGCCTATCAGTTGAGCCGGCTAGGGCTACTACACAATAAATAAATACATACAACAACGCATGAAATTGCTGCACCCAGACAAACCCCTGCGCAAAAACTTGAACTAAATCCAAGCAATAATTTTTGTGATGCGAGGGTGTTGAACCAAAAAGCCATCATTAAAAAACAAATTGTTGCTAATGATGCGATAACTACTTTAAGCTGCTGACTCATAACTGAATAGCCCTCAAAAGTTTAAGGTCGTTATTAATTTTGACGTAGCCATCGAAGCAACTCAGCCCAACTTGGCTTTTTGCCATACATCAATATACCTGTTCGATAAATCCGCGCCGCGATCCAGATTACCGCCAATAGTGCGACACACATTATGACTAACGATGCGCACAACTGACCGATGGGAACTGCCGTTAACGACGAACGCACCGGCATCAGGAATGGCGAGAAAAATGGCACGAACGACAGCACCTCGCCAAGCCCACCCGTGGGGTTTTTAATTGCCACGAATATAGAAACAAAGCCGATCATTATAAGGAGGGTGACCATTACCGCGTATTGCTGGGTTTCCTGCACTGTGTTGCAAATCGCACCAATGGCAGCATAAAGCGCTCCATACAACAAGAATCCCAACGCGAAATACAACAAAAAAACGAACAGAAGCTCAGGTTGCATTGCTGGGATTGGAAAACTTTGGAGCGCATCGGGGCTTACATTGAACAATTCTGCAATGCGCATCCGCTGACTGGTCAACACAAAGACGGTGCTTCCCCAAATTGCCATTTGTAGCAGACCTGCCATGCCGACCCCTATTACCTTCCCGAGCAGCATCTGAAATGGCGTCAATGACGACACCAATACTTCCATGATACGAGAAGTCTTCTCCTCGACCACAGACGTCATAGTTTGTTGTCCATAAAGCATGATTGAGAGGTAAAGCATAAAACCCATGAAATAAGCAATCATGAATGCTGCCGCACCACTTTGGCCTGTCAGCTTGCCTTCTGACACCTTGATAGTTTCAAGACGTGTCGGCATAAACGCCTGCTCAATCGCGTTTTCACTAACTCCTGAACTCGATAATCTAGCCGCAGTCAGAATACGACCAAGCGACTGCTCAAGTTTTGACATCGATTCTATCGAGCCAACGTTGCTCCCAAAATAGTCTACCTTTCCATCAGAAATGGATGCGTCAGTTACAACTAGCACCCCATCCCAAGAATTTGAAGGTGATTCGTCTGAGAACCCTGTGCGTGCAACTAGACGTCCACGCACGCCGTCAATGTTGTTGTCTGCGGGAAATAACGAGACGTCATAACGTGGCGTCTTGGCGTGCGGTGAATCCAGCGATTCACTTTTTAATTGACTTGCAATCAACTTCCCAACGCCGGAAGCACTGCCATCGACTAACGCCAGGCGCATGGTTCGATCACCACCACGCAGCAGAAGCATCGGAATAACAGAAAATGAAATGATTAATACGGGCAATAGAATTGTAGAAATAATGAACGCTTTTGTTCTGACGCGCTCAACAAATTCCCGCCGAATAACAGCTATCACCCTATTCATGAGCTTCTCCGGTACGAGTTGCAACAGATGCTTCTTCACCGACTTTCGCAATAAAAATTGTATTTAGTGAAGGCTCCACAATCTCAAATCGCCTTAGGCTAATGTTTTCATTCACTAAGCGATGAAGCAACTCGTCCGAAGACGCTCCAGGCGCCAACTGCAACTCAACGGTTGCACCATAGTGATCAAACTTATCTACAAGCTGCCTATCAGATAATATCGAATCTGCCCGCTCTCCTCCGTGGTTAAAACCAAGCGCGATATGAGACCCTCCAAAATCCGATTTCACCTGCGCTACTGAGCCGTGTAAGACCAGTTTCCCGCGGGCGATAATTGCAATTTGGTCGCACATCCGCTCTGCTTGTTCCATCACATGCGTAGAAAGCACAACAGTTTTACCCTCCTTGGCAACATCCACCACAATATCTTTCATCACCTGGGCATTTACGGGATCCAGCCCCGCAAATGGCTCGTCGAGGATCAGTAAATCTGGGTCGTGAACCAAGGCTCCGGCAAACTGAACTTTTTGCTGCATGCCCTTTGAAAGATCTTCAACTTTTTTTCCTGTCCATTCACCGATTCCTAACCGATCAAGCCAAGCATGAGCACGTCCTTTTGCATCTGCTCGCGAAAGCCCACGAATTTCAGCCAAAAATAATAGATGATCAAAGACACGCATTTTTTTGTAAAGGCCCCGTTCTTCTGGCAAATAGCCCACCCGATGGGAAAAGTTTCGTCCTCGGGATGCGGAACCAAACAAGGAAATTGTTCCCTCATCAGGCTTCAAAATATCCATAATCATGCGAATTGTGGTTGATTTTCCCGCCCCATTCGGGCCTAGCAAGCCAAACACTCCACCAGATGGAACGCTTAACGAAACTCCATTTACTGCCACATGGTCCGCGAATCGCTTCGTAATCCGATCAAGATTTATGGCTGCCACTGACATAGAATTCACCTTAACGATATTGCGAATATATTAAAAAGTGTGCACGAGGGGATTTAGATCGAAACTCAGTGCGCGGTCCAGCCCCCATCTATAAGCAAATTGTGCCCGGTAACCATCGCTGCCGCGGGCGATGCAAGATAGCAAATTCCCGCCGCCACCTCGGTTGGCGTTGCAGCGCGACCAAGCAATACGCCCTGCTGAATTTGCTGTTTGAATTCTGAATTCTCAATCAAGTGGCGATTAGTCTCATTTTCAACAAATGTAGGACTTATTGCATTCACACGAATGCCGAATTCAGCCCATTCAATTGCCAGTGCGCGAGTGAGATTAATTAGCCCTCCCTTGCTTGCGCAATATGGGGCGCGCATTCGATTTCCCACGACGCCATGCTGTGAGGCAACATTAATAATGCAACCTCGTTTTTGGTCAACCATAATCGCCGCCGCCGCTTGAGAACACAAGAAAGCACCCTTGAGATTTACATTCATTACTTCATCAAATTCTTCTTCGTCAATATCAAGGGCTGCCTTGAATAACTGCGTGCCAGCATTGTTCACCAATATATCTAGTGTGCCAAAGTGAAGTTGGACCTGGCTCATAACATGCGAAATTGTCATCGACGCACGGACATCTAAAGAGATGGCCATAGCTTCTACTCCACCTCCAGATAACTCTTCAACTAAAGATTTTGTTAAGTCTCCCCGACCTGCTAATTCCGTTACTGCTACTTTAGCCCCATGTGCTCCAAGCGCTTTTGCCGTGGCTCGACCAATACCAGACCCGGCACCTGTAACCAAGGCCACCGCTCCTTTCAAGTCAAACATAGATACAGTCATGCAATGTATCCCGATATAACGTCCCGCAGAATTTCAAGCATTTCTTCAACTTCATCGTCTGATATGGTCAGCGGCGGAAATAGGCTAATTCCGGAATCAAAGCTATACACAAGCAACCCCTCTTCTTGACAACGCATACGCACTTGCTGAGTCTCCAGCTCAGTAAACAATCTCTTGTCAGGATATTCGTGCGACAACTCAATACCGATCATTAGCCCCATGCCGCGAACCGAGATCGCGCCGCGTTCACCGGCTAATGCTGTCAGTTCAGAACGTATCCTATGACCTAGTGTTTCTACACGATCAAGCAGGCCTTCTTCTGCCACTATGTCCAATGCAGCCAGCACCGTGGCGCACCCAACGGGATTACCATCCTGGGTACTACCAAACTGGATCGGAATATTTGCTCTTTGAATTGGTAGGCATGTGCTAGCTGAGAATAAGGTAGCCCCCACCGGGAAATAGCCTGAATTCAGCCCCTTAGATAGCGTAATAATGTCCGGCTCAAGTGAAAGAAGGTTAGATGCGAACATGGATCCGCAACGACCGCCCCCTGTGGCCACCTCATCCACAATCAGTAACACATCGGCATTTCGGCATAACTTGGTAACTGTCTGGCAATATTCGGGCGAAGGAACAATGATTCCTCCAGAGCCAAGTATTGGCTCCATAATTAAACAAGCAATTTCGCCTGCATCCTCGCGCAATAGCCGTGACAAGCACTCTAGCGATGATGATTCATCTAGAGGCGAAGGAATTAGCTGAAAACCCGGCAATATTTCATCCCACTTCTCGACATCACCACGAACAATCCCGCTTGCAGACAAATTCATAGCGGAACACCCATGATAGGAACGATCAAAACTCAAAATCCTCTGCTTTGATGAATGCCCATTTGCCCGATGATGTAGGCGCGCAACCCGTAACGCCACCTCCACGGCGGAAGTCCCAGACGTTGAGAGATATACAAATTTCATCGAGCCAGCAGAGAGCGAAATCAATCGCTCCGCTAATAGTTCCGCTGGCGTATGAGTGGAATCAAATAGAGACGCATAAGCCATGTTCCGCATCTGCTGACACACGCGCTCAATAATCTTATCGTTCCCCAAACCCAACGAGAGATTCCAAAGACCGCCGACTGCATTGAGATAACGCCTTCCCGCGGAATCAGTAACGTAGGCGCCTTCCCCCTGAGCTAGTCGCAGAGAAGCTGGCACGCCTGGGACAGCGTATGGACGCCACAGCGCGCTCACTGAACCGAATCCATTTGGTAGAAAACGCTACGTAAATACGTAATTCCTTTTGTAACCGCACGACAAATTAATGGCAGTGCAAATAGAGTTACCACAACTATAGCCAACGTGCTAGACAACTTCGCCAAATAGCGATAGGCACCGAACATACCCAGTGCCCAAAACGCGGGTACAGCCAGCACATGACCAACCCCAAACACGGTCACCGCTCTTCTATATGGAGTGCTTTTGCCTAAAGAACGGCCAACCAATTTTCTAAATTTCAAATCGACGGATTTCAACCCCTTCTGTTGAAGTTGCGGCTCATCAAGCAGATGAACCAAAATCCAATAACCATCTAATTTGACAAAAGGGAACAAGTTATAGACCGCCAAAACAAGGTTAATTGTTGCAAAAATTAGCAATACAGATCCACCAAAAAACAAAAAAACAACTGCAGTTAGTGCAGCCAAAATTAGCTGCAAAGCAATGCCTGCAGCCGCTACCGTTACTTTTTCACCCACCTCGCGAAATCGCCAGCTGTCACTGACATCACAATACATAACAGGTTGAAAATACATTAGCATTAAGCCAATTTTTTCAACCTTGCCACCAAAGTGCTTGCAGGCTATAGCATGTGCCATTTCGTGCAGCACATTCATCGCCAAAAGACCTACGTACAAACCAAGCCAGTTCCAGCCCGACATTGCTGGATTGAATCCTGTCATAGCTCGGCTCACCGTGGTTGGCGATACAATTAGCACTGCTATCGGTAAAAAAATAAGACCTAGGTAGATCGCAAGGGCCGGCACTGAGAACAAGGCATTCACAACATTCAAATGATTGTCTAGAAATCGGTTTGGCGATCCCAATTTGAAGCGCCATTTCCGAGTATCTGCAACAAATCCCGCAACACGACTCAACGCGCTTTTTTTTACCAAATTAATTGGTGTAGGCAGGCCGGCAAGTAGCCGCTTTTCTGCAAACCAAGCAAGTAAGTATTCAACTTCATCGTAGTTGAATTCGAAACCATTTTCCCTACTAAGCAGTTCAGGGTTTCGACTCCCATCTAATGATTCCAGAAAGCCTGCCTCGCGTATCCCTAGACGAAAGTATTCGCGAGTATCAGGTTTGTGGACGATTCTCGTATTACCATTAGCAGAGTCGATCACCACCCCGGGATCAATACAGGGATTGTTAATTGTGAGATTCACGTTATTTATGTTGACCTGAGACGAAACGTGTAGCCATTTTGATGGTGAGTTCTCTACCCTAGGAAGGCAAGGAGAACTCCATGAAGAAGCGCTTTACCGACGAACAAATGATTTTGATCCTGCGCGAAGCCGAGA
>JAFEBY010000062.1 GCA_018242465.1 Pseudomonadota bacterium
CCTACAAGCTCGACGGCACCGCGACGCTCGATGGCGCCAAGCTCGCGCATCGCGAATATGGCCTGCGCTTCGACAACGTGCGTGGCAGCGCCAAGTACGATCGCAGCGGGTTCGTCGCCGATGGCCTGAGCGTGGTGCATGAAGGCCAGCCGGGCACGCTCGACCTGCGTGCTGGTGGTGATGTTCGCGATCGCGGCAACGTGTTCGAAGGCGCACTCGCAGGAACGCTCGGCGCCCGTGAGTTGCTGGCGCGCGTGCCCGACCTGAAGGGGATGCAGCCGCATGTCGACGGTCGCTCGCGCTGGACGGTGGCGGTGAACGTGCCGAAGGGCGCGAGCGCGACGACGGTCAATCGCGTGGAATTGCGTTCGGACCTGGTCGGAACCAAGCTCGATCTCCCCGCGCCATTCGCGAAAGCCGCGGCCACGGCATTGCCGTCGGTGATCACCTTGCCGCTGCCGTTGGGCCAGGGCGATATCGGGGTGAAGCTGGGGCGCGTCGCCAACGTGCGCGCGCGCAGCGCGAATGGGCGCACTGGCATCGCCATGATGATGGGAGACGGCAATCCGGAAACGCCGCCCGATTCCGGGCTGGTGGTCACCGGGCATGCCCCAAGTCTCGATGCGCCGGCATGGCTGGCGATGACTGGTGGCGATGACAGTTCCTTCGCGCTGAAACGCCTGGACATCACCACCGACCACCTGCTGCTGGGCGCAGCGACATTCCCGTCGTCACGCCTGCGGATGGTGCCGTCCGGCAATGGCTATGTGGTGCAGGTGCAGGGCGATGCCTTGCAGGGGCAACTGACGATTCCCGGCGCGGCCAACGCCACCATCAGTGGCAAGTTCGATCGCCTGCACTGGACGCCGCCACAGGGTGGAACGGGCGCGGCGGCGTCGGCATCTTCTGCGTCGAACGACGATGTCGACCCCGCGCATATCCCGCCGCTGGCGCTCGACATCAACGACCTGCGCATCGGCGCGCTGGCATTCAACACTGCCACGTTGCGCACGCACCAGATCGCCGGTGGGCTGCAGGTGGATCGCCTCGACCTGCAATCGCGCCAGCAGCACATTGCCGCGACCGGCAGCTGGCTGGGACGCGGGCGCGAAGCGCAGACACGCGTGCAGGCGCGTCTGGACACCCGGGATTTCGGCGCGCTGATCGAAGGCCTGGGAATGAAAGGGCAACTCGGTGACGGCAAGGGCAGTGTGTTGCTCGACCTGCGCTGGCCGGGCGCACCGAACGATGCCACTGGCGCGGCGTTGGCGGGGTCGATGAACATCGACATGCGCGACGGGCAATTGGTGAAAGTGCAGCCCGGCGTCGGTCGCGTGCTCGGCCTGCTCAGCCTCGCCCAGTTGCCGCGCCGGCTCACGCTCGACTTCCATGATTTCTTCGACAGCGGGTTCCGCTTCAATAGCGTCACCGGCGACATCCGCTTCGACGCCGGCAACGCGCACAGCAACAACCTTGCGATCAAGGGATCGGCGGCCGACATCCGCATCGAAGGCGCCGCCGACATGGTCGCGCAGCAGTTTGATCAGACCATCCACGTCTATCCCAAGACCGGCAACGTGCTGACTGCCGTGGGTGCACTGACTGGCGGACCGGTGGGTGCGGCGATCGGTGCGGTCGCGGGCGCGGTGCTGCGCAAACCCTTCAGCCAGATGGCCGAGAAAACCTATCGCGTGACCGGGCCGTGGAGCGATCCCAAGGTGCAGGAAACCGGGAGAGCGGCGGCAAATCAGCCGCATTGAATCGCAATCACCCTTGCGGTCGCAGGAAGCCTGTCCCGGGCGATTGTTGTGGCATCACGCTTGATTTTTCGCGCTTTCATCCCGACATGAGATGATCTCCCCCTCGTTTTATCCCGGGAAATCCATGCAAAACCCGCTCCAGATCGCCAGTTCCACCTTGCTGGTTCCGTCCGGGCTCGACCTGCAACGCCTCGACCCCGCCTTCGCCGCACTGATGGGCAACGGCATTGATTTCGGCGACTTGTATTTCCAGCACGCGCGTCGCGAGAGTTGGAGCATCGAGGACGGCATCGTCAAAGACGGCGCCCATTCCATCGACCAGGGTGTCGGCGTGCGTGCGATCAGCGGTGAGAAGACCGGTTTCGCCTATTCCGGCGACATCAGTGCGCAAGCCTTGCTGGAAGCCGCGGGCGCCGCACGCGCGATCGCGCGCGATGGCGGACTCCATGCACCGCAGGCGCTGGTGTCGCGCGGGCAGGGCGTGTTGTATCCGGCGCTCGATCCGATCGATGCAATGGCAAACGACGCCAAGGTCGATGCCCTGCGCAAGGTTGATGCCCTCGTGCGCAGCCTCGATCCGCGCGTGAAGCAGGTGATGGTGGGAATTTCCGGTGGCGTCGACACCGTGCTCGTCGCCAACAGCGCAGGCGTGCTCGCCGCCGACGTGCGTCCGCTGGTGCGCATGAACGTGCAGGTAATCGTCGAACAGAACGGTCGTCGCGAATCCGGGTATGCGGGATTCGGCGGACGCTATTCCTACGAGGAACTGCTGGGCGATGGCAAGCCGGAAAAATTCGCGCGCGAGGCCTTGCGCGCGGCGCTGCTGAACCTCGAGGCGGTCGATGCACCGGCGGGCGTGATGCCGGTGGTGCTCGGCAACGGCTGGACCGGCGTGCTGCTGCACGAAGCCGTCGGCCACGGCCTGGAAGGTGATTTCAATCGCAAGGGCACCTCGACCTACGCCGGACGCATGGGCCAGCGTGTGGCATCACCGGGGGTGACGATCGTTGATGACGGCACGCTCGCCGGACGTCGCGGTTCGCTCAACATGGACGACGAAGGCACGCCGACCCACTGCACGACGCTGATCGAGGACGGCGTGCTCACCGGTTACATGCAGGACACGCTCAACGCGCGGTTGATGGGCGCGCAGTCGACCGGCAATGGTCGTCGCGAGTCGTATGCACATACGGTGATGCCGCGCATGACCAATACCTACATGCTCGCCGGCACGCACTCCCCGGAAGACATGATCCGCAGCGTGAAGCGTGGGTTGTATGCGGTGAACTTCGGCGGTGGCCAGGTCGACATCACCAGCGGCAAGTACGTGTTCTCGGCGACCGAGGCCTACCTGATCGAGGACGGCAAGGTGACCGCGCCGGTAAAAGGCGCAACGCTGATCGGCAACGGCCCGGAAACGATGCAGCGGGTGACGATGGTCGGCCACGATCTCGCGCTCGACGATGGCGTCGGCGTCTGCGGCAAGGATGGGCAGTCGGTACCGGTCGGCGTCGGCCAGCCGTCGTTGTTGATCAGCGAAATGACGGTGGGCGGAACCCAGGCGTGAGCGACAAGCGCTCAGGCGTCGCTGGAATCGTCGTCGGCGACGTCGGCATCGAAATCATGCGGCATGCCACTGTCGGCTTCGAATGCGTTGCGGATTTCGCGGAACAGTTCGCGGAAGGCGCGCGGCGGCTTGTTGCGCGCGGCTTCATCTTTCGCATTGCGCACCAGCTGGCGCAGGCGCTGGCGATCAGCGGCCGGATGCGTATCGACGAAGGCCGACATCGCGTCGTCACCACCTTCGATCAGGCGCAGGCGCCATTCCTCGGCGCGGTGCATGTCGGCGACCTGGCGTTTCGATCCCTCGCTGTGCGCGTCCAGCGCGTCGCGGATCGCGTCCAGGGCTTCGTCGTCCTGGCGGCGCATTTGCTTGGCCAGAAACGCGATCTGGCGCTTCTTGGCGATGTGCGAGGTGAAGCGGCGGGCATCGGCGAGGTGCGGCAGCAGTTCTTCCGGAATCGGCAGCGCCGCCAG
Source organism: Pseudomonadota bacterium (assembly GCA_018242465.1). Classification (GTDB taxonomy): domain Bacteria; phylum Pseudomonadota; class Gammaproteobacteria; order Xanthomonadales; family Xanthomonadaceae; genus Solilutibacter. The sequence continues at coordinate 3,798 of JAFEBY010000062.1, forward strand.
CTGGCCGCTGGCGAGGCCGGTCAGGGTTTCCGCCAGTTCAAGCACGTCCAGTGCCTCGCGCCGTTGCTGGCTGCGGCTGGCGCCAAGGAATTCACCGGTTTCGGAATCGCGACCGCGCACCACTCATCTCCAGTTTGAAGCATCAAGGATACGCCATTGAACACGACCGACCTGTCCATTGCCCATCCCGGCGACGATAGCCCGAAAAAGATCGAAGCCCTGTCGGCGCTGGCGCAGCAGGTGCTGGATCTGTGCAAGGCCAGCGGCGCGACCCAGGCCGAGGTCGATTGCTCGGAATCGCGCGGACTCAGTACCTCGGTGCGAATGGGCTCGGTGGAGACGGTGGAATCGACCCGCGATCGCGGCGTTTCGTTGACCGTCTATTTCGGCCAGCGCAAGGGTTCGGCCAGCACTGGCGATTTCTCCGAGGCCAGCCTTGCGGCGACGGTCGAGCACGCCTGCACCATCGCCCGGTACACCGAAACCGATCCGGCAGCGGGACTCGCCGATCCCGAGCGGATGGCGCGCGATCTGCGCGAGTTCGACCAGTGGCATCCGCAACAGTTCGACGCCGACGCGATGATTGCGCAGGCGCTCGCTTGCGAGCAGGCCGGTCGTGATGCTGATGCACGCATCCGCAATTCCGATGGCTGTTCGAATTCCGCCAGCGAAAGCATCAGCGTCTATGCCAATTCGCACGGCTTCCTGGGTCATGAGCGTGAAACGCAGTACGGCCTGTCGTGCGCGCTGATCGCAGGCGAGGGCGATGGCATGCAGCGCGACGGTTGGTACACGGCGGCCCTGCGTTCCGATGCGCTGGAGTCGGCGCAGGCGGTCGGTCGCCGTGCGGCGGAGCTCACGGTCGCTCGCCTGGATCCGCGCGGCTTGCCGACGGGATCCCTGCCGATCGTGTTCGCGCCGGAAGTGGCGCGCTCGTTGGTCGGTCATTTCATCGGCGCGGTCTCGGGCGGCGCCCTGTACCGCCACGCCAGCTTCCTGGTCGATCACGCTGGCAAGCAGGTGTTCCCGGATTGGGTGTCGATGATCGAACAACCGCACCTGATGGGAGGATTCCGCTCGACCTCCTTCGATGCCGAAGGCACCGCCACGCAGACCTCGCCGCTGGTCGCCAACGGCGTACTGGAGCGTTACGTGCTCGGCAGCTATTCGGCGCGCAAGCTCGGCCTGCAGAGCACGGCGAATGCCGGCGGGATCTACAACCTCGATGTCGCTGGCAATGTCGACGACCTCGAAGCCATTCTGGCCAATTTGCCGCGCGCGTTGCTGGTGACCGAACTGATGGGGCAGGGCGTGAATACCGTGACCGGCGATTATTCGCGCGGCGCGGCCGGCTACCTGATCGAGAACGGCAAGCGCGTGCATCCGGTTGATGGCGTGACCATCGCCGGCAACCTGCGCGACATGTTCATGGCGATCGAGGCGATCGGCCGCGACATCGATCCACGTTCGTCCACCCGCATGGGCGCGCTGCTGGTCGGGAAGATGACCGTCGCCGGCGGTTGAGCCCGGCGGTTGGCCCGGTCATCCGGCTGGCGTACTATCGGGAAAAATCCAATACCAGGAGGGGCAACGATGGACGAACAAGAAACCCAGGACACATCCTCCGTGACGACCACGATCAGTGCCGATCAGCGTCAATGGGCGATGTTCGCGCACTTGTCGGCGATCGTCGGCGGGTTGCTCACCGGACACTTCGGCGGCATCGGTTGCGTCCTCGGGCCGCTGATCATCTGGGCAGTGAAGAAGGACACCATGCCCTTCGTCGCCGATCAGGCCAAGGAAGCGCTGAATTTCAACATCTCCGTCGGGATCGTGCTGTTTGTGTTGTTCCTGCTCGGTATCGGAACGCTTGGCATCGGCTTCATCCTGACTGCACCGCTGATGGGGATCGTCGGCATCGCGGCATTGGTATTCATCATCATCGCTGCCATCAAGGCCAATGAAGGCGTGGCGTATCGCTACCCATTCACCTTGCGCCTGATCAAGTGACAAATCCGTAAGGTTGTCGGGGCGCGTCAACCCGTTGTGGTTGGCGCGCGTTCCCCGTGGCAGGTCCAACATGAGCCCTGCCATGGCACCCACCGCCGCACTCACTGCCGTCAACCGCTTTGGACTGGGCGCCCGCCCGGGTGAACTTGGCGACGCCGCAGGCGATCCGCGCGCGTGGTTGCTGTCGCAACTGTCCGCGGGTGCCGAAGTCCTTCCCGATGCCTTGCCGAACAGCCTGGACTATTTGCGCCAAGAAGGCACCGTGCGCGACTTGCGCAAGACGGCCAAGGAGTCGAATGGCGACATGACGGCGCAGCAGGCGGCCAAGGACGCCGAAAAAGAACTGCGCCAGCGTATTCGCCAAGAGATCGCCTTGCGCCAGCAAGTCGCGGTGGTCACCCCGCGCAGCTTCCCGGAACGCATCGTCCGTTTCTGGTCGAACCATTTCGCGATTTCCACTGACAAGAAAATCGCGGCATCGTTCGCGGCACCGATGGAGCGTGAGGCGATCCGCCCGCACGCGTTCGGCAAATTCGCCGATCTTCTGACAGCCATCGAAACGCATCCCGGGATGCTGCTGTATCTCGACAACACGCAATCGATCGGCGTCGATTCCAAGGCCGGCATGCGCGCACGCAGGGTGCCGAATCCGAAGGCGGCGCGGCGCGGCCTCAACGAGAATCTGGCGCGCGAAATCCTTGAGCTGCACACGCTGGGTGTCAGCGGCGGTTACACGCAAGGCGACGTGATCGAGCTGGCGAAGGCGATCACCGGCTGGGGGCTGCAGCGCGCCCAGGACACGTCGAGCACCGGGTCGCCGTTCCGCTTCAATGTCAATTCGCACGAGCCCGGCGATCGCCGCGTGCTCGGCAAACGCTATCGGGAAGAGGGCGAGGCACAGGGACGTGCCATTTTGGCCGACCTCGCATTACATCCGGCCACCGCACAACACCTGTCGCTCAAGCTGGCACGACACTTCGTCGCCGACCAACCGCCACCGCAACTGGTGACCGCGATGGCCAATGCGTATCTCGCATCGAATGGCGATTTGACCGCGCTGTACGTGACGATGGTGAAGCACCCACTGGCGTGGGCGCCGAGTGCGCGCAAGTTCAAGACACCGCAGGATTTCCTGGTGTCGTCGATGCGGGCATTGACGCTCGATACACAGAAGGATGCCGCACGTACCCTGGACCTGCAGGCGCGCATGGGCCATCCAGTGTTTCAGCCACGTTCGCCAGCGGGATTCGCCGATACCGCCGCCGACTGGTCGGGGCCTGACGCGTTGTACAAACGTGTGCAAGCCGCGCAGACACTGGCCGATGCCGCGCCGCAGGCGAGCGATGATCCGGTGCAATTGGCAACCCGTTCCCTTGGCGACGGCATGGATGCGGAAACACTGCTTGCCGTGCGCCGCGCCGAATCGCCGCGCCAGGGCATCGCTCTGTTGCTGGCCAGTCCGTCCTTCCAGTGGAGAGTGTGAAATGACGTTGAGCCGACGCCAATTCCTGATGGCAGGAGCCGCCGCATCGCTGGTGGGCTCGCTGCCGAAGTTCGCGCTGGCCGCGACATCGCCCGCAGACACCCGCATGGTCGTGGTGCTGCTGCGTGGTGGCCTCGATGGCTTGCACGCCTTGCCGCGCCCGAATGATTCCGACTACCTGCGCCTGCGTGGCGCGCTCGGCGAAGCGGCAATCAAGGGCGCGCACGCGATTGATGGCGGGTTCGCGCTGCATCCGTCGCTGACGTTCGCATCGCAACTTTACGCAGCGAAGGAATTCCTGCCGATCGTCGCGGTCGCGCCGCCATATCGTGAACGCTCGCATTTCGAGGCGCAGGATTGCGTCGAGAATGGCACCCAGGGACCTGGGGGTCGCAGCGGCTGGATGAATCGTTGCGTGCACGAGCTCGGCGGGTCGGGCGGCTTGGCGATCACCGCGGTGATGCCGTTGATCATGCGCGGCACCAACGCCGCGACGACGTGGTCACCACCGCTGGCGCATGCGATCGATCCGATCCTGATGCAACGCCTGCAAGTGCTGTATGCGCGCGACCCGATGCTGGGGCCGGCATTCGCGCGCGCCGGAACCGACGAGAACGACACCACCGAAAAGGGTGGCGACAAACGCGGCCATCTCGCCGATGCACTGGGCGCTGCCGCACATTTCATGTCGGCGGCGGATGGCCCGCGCATTGCCTTCGTCGAGGACACCGGTTGGGACACGCACGGCAACGAGGCCGGCATCCTGCAGCGCAAGCTGTTCGAGCTGGATTCGGGATTGCAGGCGTTCAAGACCAATGGCGATGCGATCTGGCCGCGCACGGCGATCGTGGTCGTCACGGAATTCGGGCGCACCGCCGCGGTCAACGGCACCAACGGCACCGACCATGGCACGGGTGGCATGGCATTTCTCGCGGGTGGCGCGGTGAACGGCGGGCGCATCGGCGGGACATGGCCGGGGCTGGCCAATTCGCAGCTCAACCAGCAACGCGACCTGCTGGCCACCAGTGACATGCGCGGGCTGTTCAAGGGCGTGCTGGAAACACACCTGGGCGTGGCGGCGGCGGCCAGCGACGCCCGCGTCTTCCCCGCCAGCACCGATGTCGCGTCGATGCGAGGATTGATCCGGGCAAGCTGATCAAAGCTGCCTGAATGCGCCGAAAGTCATCCCCACCTCCGTCACTTGTTGCCAAGCCGGGCGATCACCATATTGATGGTGTCATCCTGTTGGATTGGAGTGGTGGAGATGGACACGATCGAACAAGTCACCGTGCAAGATGCCGCCGATCGCCAATGGGCGGCGGGCGTGCACGTGGGTGCGTTGCTGGCTGCGTTCTTCACCCATTGGTTCGCCGGCGTGGCCGGTGCACTGGTGGCGCTGGGCGTGTGGGCGTTGGTGCGCGATCGCCATCCGTTCGCAGCCGAGCATGCGAAGGAAGCGTTGAACTTCAACATCACCATGTTCCTCGGCGCTTGTGCCGCGATCCTGATCGGCATCGTGCTGGTGGGCGCCACCGTGGTCACGCTGGGCATTGGTGCACTGGTCACCATCCCGGCTGGACTCCTGTTGCTTGCCGTGCTCGGGGCAGGTGCACTGATGTGGCTGGTGTGTTCGATCCTCGCTGCGATTGCCGCCTGGGAAGGCAAGCCGTATCGCTATCCGTTCTCGCTGCGACTGGTGAAGTAACGGCGCTTCAGCGATCGCGCGCGATCACCTGGTGCGCAATCGCCCGCAACGCATCGGCGCGTTGGTCAAAACCGGCCAGCGCGTCGTTCATTGCAGTCGCGAGTTCGCGCAGGCGTTGCCGCGAGGCATCGATGCCGAGTAGCGCGGGGAAGGTTGATTTCGCCTGTTCCACGTCCTTCCCCGCGGTCTTGCCGAGGGTGGCGCTGTCGCCTTCGATGTCGAGCAGATCGTCGCGAACCTGGAAGGCAAGGCCGAGCGCATCGGCGTAACGGTCGAGCGCCTCGTGTTGCGCATCGTTCGCACCGCCGGCAAATGCGCCCATGCGTACCGCCGCGCGCAATAGTGCGCCGGTCTTGAGCGCATGCAGGCGTTCCAGGTCGGCGATCGACAGTGTCCCGGCAGCGCCGGTGGCTTCGAGATCGAACATCTGGCCGCCGCACATGCCATCGATGCCGGAGGCGTGCGCCAGTTCACGCAGCTGTTTGACGCAGACATCCGCAGGCACGGTGCCATGCGCCAGGATGGCGAATGCCAGCGATTGCAGGGCGTCGCCGGCAAGGATCGCGGTGGCTTCGTCGAAGGCAACGTGCACGGTGGGCTGGCCACGACGCAGCGCATCGTCGTCCATCGCCGGAAGATCGTCGTGGACCAGTGAATAGGTGTGGAGCAGTTCGATCGCGGCGGCGGCCGAACGCGCATGTTCGCCATCTCCGCCCAATGCATGCACGGTTGCATGCACCAGCAATGGCCGGATGCGCTTGCCGCCAGCTTTCACCGCATGGCGCATGGCATCAGCCAGGCGCGCGCTGGCGAACGTGTCCGAAAGGACGTGGTCGAGATCGGACTCAATGCGCTCCCGCCACCCGGCGAGCAGCGCGGTGGGATCAGGCATCACCGTCGCGACCCGCCGAGGCATCCGGGAAGGGGCGGGCGGACTCCGGTGCATCGAGGTCGCTCAGCAATCGCACGCGCAATTCGGCCTGCTCCAGCGCCGTCTGGCATTCGCGGTAGAGGCCGATGCCGTGCTCGTAGGCGGACAGCGATTCCTCGAGGCCGAGATTGCCCTGTTCCATGCGTTCGACCAACGCTTCAAGCGCATCGAGCGAGGTCTCGAAGGTGGTGACCGGGGAAGTGTCCTGCGGATCGGGTGCGGAGGATTTGCGGGCCATGGGTCGAGTTTAGCCGAGATGCCAGATCAGGCGGGCGTCGTGGTCCTTCAGCCAGTCGTGCAGGCGCGCGGAGAGCAGTTCGCCCGCGGCGAGGACTTCATCGCCATCGACCAGGAGAGGCAGGCGCTCGCGCCGCCACGGCGGGACATCGGCCTGTTGCAGGGCGTGCTTGAGCGCATGCGAATGGCTGCGGCCGGGCAGACGGATACGCTCGCCGCCCAGGCGGGGACGCACTTGCAGGGGCTGGTCGAAAGCCGCCGCGCCGATCAATTCCAGTCGCGCGCCATCGGGCAACGACAACAGCTTGCGACCATCCCACCCGACATGGAAGTCGATGGGCAATGCGAGGCGCAGCATTTCGGCGTGCAGGCGATCGCGCCAACGCAGGATGCGCGCCTGCTGCCAGCGATATTCAGCTTCGGCATCGCTGCGTGCGGGCAGCAGTTGCCGTTCGATTGCGTCGATGCCACTGGCGGGCAATGGCGGCAGCCCGGCTTCGCTCACCCAAGCGCGCAAGACATCGGCGCGCAATGATGCAGGCAATCGATGCAACGTCGTGGTGTCGAGATCACCGTCGTCGCGACGACAGGCGAGCAGCGCGATGCGCAGTCCATCGGCATCGCGCCCAACAGTTTCAGCGGCCAGTGCGGCGCAGCGTGCGATGGATGTCGATGCCTGCGGCCAGCGTTGGCGCAGTAGCGGCAAGACTGCATTGCGCAGGAAGTTGCGATCGTGCCGAGTGTCGGCGTTGGAAGGATCCTCGATCCAGGCCAATCCATGCGTCTGGGCGTATTCGAGAATCTCCGTCCGGGATGTCTCCAGCAGCGGCCGCCACAGCCAGCCATTTTCGTATTGCCGCCATGGCCGCATTGCCGACAGACCATCGACGCCGGAGGCGCGCAATGCCCGCAACAGGAAGGTTTCCGCCTGATCGTCGCGATGGTGGGCGAGCGCGAGCACCTCTCCATCCTGCAGTTCCGCGGCTAACGCGGCGTGTCGCGCGTGGCGTGCAGCGCCTTCCAGTCCGAGTCCGGAATGGCGATCGACTTCGACGCGGATGATTTTCAGGGGCACGTCGAGTGCAGCGCATCGAGTGGCGCAATATTCCGTCCACGCATCCGCGTCGGGATGCAGGCCGTGGTGGACGTGGATGGCCCGCAACCGCGATGTTTCATCTTTCAGTCGATGCAGGAGCGTCACCGAATCGACGCCGCCGCTGAGAGCGACCACCACCGATGCGGTATCGATGGGGGCCTCCGGCGCTGTCAGCGGCAGCGTTGCACTCATTCGGCCTCGACGCGGATGCCGCCAACCCAACCGGCGGCCAGGTTGTAGATGAACGCCTGGACCAGACCGCCGATGAAACCGAAAACGCCATAGAAAAGCGGCAGGACGACGATGCCGGCGACACCGCCGAACATGGCACCAGCGAAGCCGCTGCCCTGGTGTGCCATCGCCCCGGCAAACATGCTGCTGAACAGGAAAAAGAACACGCCTGCGATCAGGCCGATCGCGACGCCGATGATGCCGGAGATCTTGCCGGCCGAAACGGGATCAATGCGCTTGATGATCATCTTCTGCAACCTTCCCCGATGGATACCGGCAGATTGCCGGCATC
>JAFEBY010000063.1 GCA_018242465.1 Pseudomonadota bacterium
GTGCGGACGTCGCGATCGCCCACGAATAGAAGAACCGGGATGCTCGCCTTCTCGGTGTTGCGCATCGGATCCATGCCCTTGACCGTCTTGCCCTGGAGGATGCGCTGGAGGCGGTTGTCGCTCCACGAGCGACCGATCCTGGCCAGATCGGTGACCGGGGCGCCGGCAATGGCGCAGCGGAATGGCCCGCCCGGGCGCACGACCGCGGCCGCCGCGGCAAATCCGCCGTACGAATAACCGAAGATGGCGATCTTGCCGGGGATGGCGATGCCCTGCTTGACCAGCCAGTTGGCCGCATCGTCGTTGTCGTCCTGCATTTTCTGGCCCCATTCGGCATCGCCGGCCATCCACAACTTGCGGCCGAACCCGTCGGAACCACGATATTGCGGGCGGATCACTGCGTAACCGCGCGAGGTCATGAAGGGCACCCAGCCGGATCCATCCCAACCGGCGGCATCACGGGCCCAGGGGCCGCCATGGGGCTGGACGACCGCCGGAACCGGGGCATCGCCCTGTTTCCAGCCGGCCGGAAGGTCGACGATGGCCGGGATTTCCATTCCATCGCGTGCCGTATACGTGACCAGGCGTTGGTCGCCGAGTTGCGTCGGCTTGATCCATGGGCGTTCGCTGCCGAGGTCGACGACATTCTTGCGATCCATCAGCAGGTGGAAAGCCGGGGAATGCTGGCCGCTTTCGGTGACGAACAGGATGCGCGAGAGGTCGTTGTTGTAACTGCGAATCGAAACGCTCTGGCCCGGGAATGCCTTCTTGAGGCCTGCCTGCAGGCCCGCCATCGTCTCGTCGGTATAGACCACTTCCTCTTCGAGGCCATCGACGACGAAGCCGAGGATCTTGCCGAAGTTGCTTGGCTGCTTGCCGATCACGAGGCCGCCGATCGAATATTTCGGATGGGCGACCAGCGGCTCGTCGTCGAACTTCTTGGTGGCGGGATCGTAGAGCCGTGCCTGGACGAGATCGGAGAACAAATCCGTCAGGACGTAGTACTTGCCGGTGCTTTCGTCATATCCCGCGAAACTGAACTTGTAGCGCTCGCTGACCTTGCGCGTCAGCGCCGGCTGGGCTTCGAATTGGCCGGTCTTGGGATTGAGGATCGAATAGCTCTGGGTGAAGTCGCCGCCGTCCGGTTCGAGTTCGCTGCGCACCAGCACTTCGCCATTGCGCGGGTTGAGTAGCGCCGGGGACCACTTGTCGCTGTCGGTGAACAACAACTTGGCTTCGTTGGTTTTCATGTTGTAACGGTAGTAGTCGGCCTGGCCCTTGCTGGTGCTGTAGCGCTGGATCACCACGCTATCCGGGTCCAATGGCAGTGAATTGACCATGCTGGCGGTCGAGTTCAGCTCCAGGCACTTGCGGGTATCGTCGCTCACGCCGAGGGCGCGGGATTTGTCGCTGAACGCTTCGGAGAAGCTCTTCTGCGATGCATCGGTCATGTACGACTTGAAGACAACGGTCTTGGTCGCACCGCTCACGTTGCCTTCGCCGCAGCCGCCGAGCTGCCCGGTCCAGTCCTGCTGGCCGACCACCAGGACGCGTCCTGCCTTCAGCGCCGCGGCCTGGATGAATTTCATGCGTTCACCGGAGGGGGTGATGACCGAGCCCGCCGCGAGGTTGTCCAGGTTCCAGGTCGCAAGTGCGGTTTCGGTATGGTTGGAATTGGGTGCATCGACCAGCGCGACCAGCGTCTTGCCGTCGGAACTCATCGAGACCGACTGGATCTGCTGGATGCGTGCGAATGCATCGGCGGGAATTGCCTCGCGGGCGTTGGCGGCGGTCGTGGCTGCCATCGCGGCGAGCAGGGCAAGGCGCAATTTCGACATGGATCATTTCCCCTCGGTTCGTGTAAGACGGAATGGAGCGGCAGGAGCGGTTGCATGGATGTCCACGGCCGCCACTTCAATCTCCCCATGCCGCAAAATATACACAGTCGTCGACTGCGGCCCGTATGTGCCATTGGTCACGGCCCTATTCCTCCCGAGTATTCAGCCAGATGTCCGGACTCAATTCCCACGCCGTCCAGCCCAACCTTTCCCCCGACCCCCGCATCCGCAACATCATCGCGGTCGGCTCCGGCAAGGGCGGGGTCGGCAAGTCGACCACGGCGGTGAACCTGGCAGTGGCCCTGGCCCAGTCGGGCTTGCGCGTCGGAGTACTGGATGCCGACGTCTACGGCCCGAGCATTCCGATGATGCTGGGGACCCACGACCGTCCGGAAAGCCCCGACAACAAGTCGATCGAGCCGCTGCGCGCGCATGGCCTGCAATTGATGTCGATCGGCGCATTGGTCGACCAGGAAGACACCGCGATGATCTGGCGCGGACCGATGGCGACTTCGGCGCTGACGCAGCTGTTCAACGACACCCGCTGGGAAGATCTCGACGTCCTCGTGATCGACCTGCCGCCGGGCACCGGCGACATCCAGCTCACCCTGGCCCAGAAGATCCCGGTGGCGGGCGCGGTGGTCGTCACCACGCCGCAGGACATCGCCACGCTCGACGCCCGCAAGGCGGTGAAGATGTTCGAGAAGGTCAACGTCCCGGTGCTCGGCATCGTCGAGAACATGGCGGTGCATGTCTGCAGCAACTGCGGACATGCCGAACACATCTTCGGCGAAGGCGGTGGCGAGAAGATGGCGGAACGCTACGGCGTGCCGCTGCTGGGATCGCTGCCGTTGGACATCCATATCCGCGAGCACGGTGATGCCGGCACCCCGATCGCCGCCGCGACTCCGGAATCCGCGGTCGGGCAGGCCTATCGCCAGGTCGCCGAGCGCCTGCTGGAAGCGCTGGACCAGCGCCCGCGGGCCACGGCATCGATCTCGGCCACGTTGTTGTGAGCCGCGCCGGCGCCTGCACCGATACAATCCCCGTCTTTACCCGCCGGACACCCCGATGAGCATCAAGAGCGACCACTGGATCCGCCGCATGGCCGATCAGCACGGCATGATCGAGCCGTTCGAAGCCGGGCAGGTGAAGCAGGTCAACGGCAATCGTATCGTCAGCTACGGCACTTCGAGCTATGGCTACGACGTGCGCTGCGCCCGCGAGTTCAAGGTGTTCACCAACATCAATTCGACCATCGTCGATCCCAAGCATTTCGACAACGGCAGCTTCGTCGACATCACCGCCGACGAATGCATCATCCCGCCGAACTCCTTCGCGCTGGCGCGTACCGTCGAGTATTTCCGCATCCCGCGCGACGTGCTGGTGGTCTGCCTCGGCAAGAGCACCTACGCGCGCTGCGGCATCATCGTGAATGTCACTCCGCTGGAACCGGAGTGGGAAGGCCACGTGACGCTGGAATTCAGCAATACCACGCCGCTGCCGGCGCGCATCTACGCCAACGAAGGCGTGGCGCAGATGCTGTTCTTCCAGTCGGA
>JAFEBY010000064.1 GCA_018242465.1 Pseudomonadota bacterium
CGTCATGGACCGCATCAAGGCCGATGTCGAAGGCCACCCCATCGTCCTCTTCATGAAGGGAACGCCGCAGTTCCCGATGTGCGGCTTTTCCAGTCGCGCGGTGCAGGCACTCAAGGGTGCCGGCGCCGGCGAGCTGTTCACCGTCAACGTGCTGGAAGATCCCGAAGTGCGCGCCAACCTGCCGCGCTATTCCAATTGGCCCACGTTCCCGCAGCTCTTCATCAATGGCGAGCTGATCGGCGGTTGCGACATCGTCAGCGAACTGTACGAGTCTGGCGAACTGGCCCGGATCGTCAGCGAAGCCGGCAAGGCGTGAGCGACGCACGTCGCCTCGACGGGCGCGTCGTTCTGGTGACGGGCGCCACCGGCGGGCTCGGCCGCGAGGCGGCACTGGCCTGCGCGCGCGAAGGCGCGACGGTGGTGATCCTCGGTCGCAAGCTGGCCAAGCTGCATCGCGTCCATGATGCGATCGCCGCGGAAGGCGGTGACGTCGCCATCTATCCGATGGATCTCGAAGGCGCCAGTCCCGACGATCATCTCGAGCTCGCGGAAAAAATAGACAGCGAATTCGGTCGCCTCGACGGCCTGCTGCATTGCGCCGCGCACTTCAGCGCATTGACGCCGTTCCCGCACAGCGATCCCGCCGACATCGCCCGCGCGCTGCACGTCAACGCGACGGCGCCGGCATGGCTGACCATGGCCTGCCTGCCGGTGATGCAGAAATCTCAGGATGCGGCCGCGGTGTTCGTGGTTGATGCGCCAGAACGTTGCGAACGCCCATTCTGGGGCGGCTACGGCATGGCGAACCCGGCGCGTCGCGCGCTGGTGCCGATGCTGGCCGGCGAGTTCGTGCCGGAATCGCCGATTCGCATCCATGGCCTGCAACCCGGGCCGATGAAGACCGAATTGCGCGGGCGCGCCTGGATGGAGGATTTCGATCCGTCCGTCCGCCTGCCAGCGGCGTATGCGCTGGCCTGCGTCGAGCTGCTGTCGTCCGCGGGGCGCCCGTTCACCGGCCAGATCCGGGTCGTGCAGGCATGACGCTCGCTTCCGCAGCATTGATGCTGTTCCTGATCCTCGACCCGCTGGGCAATGTCCCCGTGGTGCTGGGACTGCTGCGGCCCCTGCCTCGGGAGCGCCGACGGACCGTTCTGGTCCGGGAAATGCTGATCGCACTCGGTGTGCTGATGGTCTTCCTGTGGATCGGCCCCTCGGTGCTGCGATTGATGCACCTCGACCAGCAAGCGGTCTCGATCGCCGGCGGCATCATCCTGTTCCTGATCGGCATCCGCATGATCTTCCCGGTTCCCGAAGGAATCATGGGCGAACTGCCAGACGGTGAGCCATTCATTGTCCCGATCGCCGTGCCGATGGTGGCGGGCCCCTCGGGGATGGCGGCAGTCATGCTGCTGGGCACCGAGGATCCCGCCCATCAGCTGCAGTGGAGCTTGGCCCTGCTGCTGGCCTGGGGCGGAACAGCGGTCATCCTGCTGTCATCTACCCTTCTTTATCGCCTGTTGGGCATGCGCGTGCTGACCGCTGTCGAGCGCCTGATGGGCATGCTGCTGGTGGCTATTTCCGTGCAGATGTGTCTGGACGGCATCCGTCAATACCTGGGTGCGGCCACCGGGGGCTGATCCTGTGCGAGCCGTCGGATATCCGGCAAGTCGTTGACACGGCACTGTCATGCCGGTCACCTAAGGTTTAACATGTCGTTAACCCTGCTGCCTGCCTGGGGAGAGCCCCCTGCATGCCTGCGGGATGTGGCGCGTCTACTCAATTCATGAATCGATTCCCAAGGGGGAACTGCATGTCGTCTTCCAATCTCCGACTGTCGAAACTGAGCCTCGGTCTGTTCGCCGCGCTGGCGGTTGCGCCAGTGTTTGCGCAGAGCACCGGTGCCGGCATCGCCGGCCGCATCACCACGGGCAATGGCCAGCCGGTTGCTGGTGCTGAAGTGACCATCACCCACGTCGAATCGGGTACGAACAGCCGTACCGTCACCGATGCCAATGGCCGTTACAACGCCACCGGCCTGCGTCCGGGTGGTCCGTACACCGTGAAGGTGCATTCCTCGGCAGGCGACAAGTCGCAGAGCGGCGTATTCCTGGTCCTGAACAACGTGTCCCAGGTGGACGAGACGGTTGGGGCAACTGCCAGCGACCTCGGCATGGTGACCGTGACCGGTCGCGCCAATGCCGATCTGTTCAATTCGGACAAGAAGGGCTTGGGCACCAATATCGCTGGCCGCAAGCTGGAGACCACTCCGTCCGGCAACCGTTCGATCGACGATATCGCGCGCCTCGATCCGCGCATCACGGTCACCGACCAGAATGACGGCTCGATTTCCGTCGCCGGCCAGAACAATCGTTACAACAACATCACCGTCGACGGCCTGTCGCAGAATGATCCGTTCGGCCTGAACGCCAATGGCCTGCCGTACACCAGCTCGCCGATTTCGCCGGACACCATCGCGGCCTACAACATCTCGACCACCGACTTCGACGCCGGTTCGGATACCGTCGGCGCCAACATCAATGCGGTCACCAAGTCGGGCACCAACAAGTTCCACGGTTCGGTGTATTACGCATTCAAGAACGCCAACAGCATGGTCGGTCGCCTGGGCGGCCCCGCTTACACCGGCTTCGACAAGGACAAGACCTTTGGCGTGACCTTCGGCGGCCCGATCATCAAGGATCGCCTGTTCTTCTTCGCGTCGTACGAAAACCAGAAGGTCACCGGTATTTCCGGCGTCGGCAGCGATGCCATCACCACCGGCAAGCTCACCACCCAGCAGGTGAACGACGTCGCCAATGCCTTCCAGCAGATCGGCATCCAGGCCGGCACCTATGGCAATGCAGCCGCAATTCTGCAGGACAAGCGCTACCTGGCCAAGCTGGACTGGAACATCAACGACAAGCATCGTGCAGCACTGACCTTCCAGCGGACCCAGGAAAGCCTGCCGTCGCCGTACAGCTCGTACGTCAAGGACACCTCCGTCATCCTGCCGAGCAACTGGTACACCTCTGTCAGCAAGACCGACAACTATTCGTTGCAGCTGTTCAGTGACTGGAGCGACAACTTCAGCACTGAAGCCAAGATCGGCTACCAGAAGTTCCACAGCGAGGCAGGCGCGGCCGTCAACCAGCCGGAAGTGTTCGCCTGCTTCACCGCGGTCGCCAGCCAGTGCGCCAACTATGCGCCGAACTCGTCCGCCAACTGGGTCATCGCAGGCGAAGATCGCTATCGCCACGCCAACTGGATCACCAGCAAGCGCATCAATGCCACGTTCTCCGGCACGTACCATGCCAGCAACCACGTCATCAAGGGCGGTGTCGATTACCTGAGCAATGAAGTCGCCGATCTGTTTGGCTCGTTGCTGAACGGTTCGTACGGGTTCTACGACAAGAATGGCAACGGCTCCGTCGTCGACGAAATCCTTGCCAAGAACTACGCCACCTTCGTCAAGAATTACCTGCCGACGGGCGTTACCCAGGACCAGATGGCGGGTAGCTGGAAATACACCCAGATCAGTCCCTTCATCCAGGACACCTGGCAGGCCACCGATCGCCTGTCGCTGACTTTCGGTCTGCGCGTCGACCTGCCGAAGGCCAATCATGCGCCGCCGGCCGCGGTTGAAAGTTCGACGAATACGCCTCCGGGCACCACTGCAGGTGCGCCCGTGTGGGCAAGCCGCTTCGGATATCCGAGCACCACCACACTGGGTAGCAAGAACAAGGTGGTCGAGCCGCGCTTCGCCTTCAATTACCAGCTCGATACCAAGCGCCCGACGCAGTTGCGCGGCGGCATCGGCCTGTTCCAGTCCACTCCGCCCTACGTGTGGTTGACCAATCCCTATGTGAACAACGGGGTGGTGGGATCGAAGGGCTACAGCGGAACCAACCCGGTCGCCGATCCCTTCAACCCCGATCCGAACCATCAGCCGGGCCCGAACACCGCGGTGGCCGGTACCTGCGCGGCCAACGCGAACTGCCAGATCGACGTGCTCGATCCGAACTTCAAGATGCCGACCGTGTGGAAGGCGACGCTGGCGTTCGACACCGTGCTGCCGATCTTCGACATCGTGGCATCGGTTGAAGTCCAGCACCTTCAGAACAAAAATGCGATCGCCTACATCGCGCCCAACCTCGGCGTGGCGAATGGCACCTTGCCGGACGGTCGCCTCTCGTACTGGAAGAGCTATCCGAACGCCAGTCCGACCCAGATCGGCAGTGGCCAGAACAACGGTTCGTTCCCGGAGATCTATTACCGCTCGACCTTGCTGACCAATACCAACAAGGGCAAGTCGGACGCGATCACGGTGGCGTTGAGCAAGACGATGGCCTATGGCCTGAGCGCCAACTTCAGCGCCACCTTCACCCATGCGACTGAAGTCAACCCGGGCACCAGCGCCCAGGCATGGTCGAACTTCAATTACGTGGCCTACGCCAACCCCAACCAGACTGATGTCGCGGATGCCAGGTTGCAGGTCCGTCGCTCGTTCAAGCTCGGCCTGAACTGGGATCATGCCTTCTTCGGCAACTACAAGACCACGATCTCGGCGTTCTATAACGGCCGCAGCGGCCAGCCGTACAGCTGGACCTTCGGCAACGACGTCAACGGCGACAACATCGCCAACGTGGACCTGGCCTACATTCCGCTGCGCAACGACCCGAAGGTGACCTATGCCCCGGGCACGACGCAGGCACAGATCGATGCGTTCCAGAATTTCATCGACCAGAACCCGTACCTGGCCAACAACCGCGGCAAGATCGCCGGACGCAATGCCAGCAGGCAGCCGTGGATCAACCAGCTCGACCTCGGCATCCAGCAGGAGTTCCCGGGCTTCTTCAAGGGCCACAAGTCGGTCGTGCGTCTCGATATCTACAACTTCTTGAACATGCTCAACAAGAAGTGGGGTGAACAGAACACGATCGGTTGGTTCGGCACTCGCCGTCTGGCCAGCGTCGCCGATGTCGCCAACGGCCAGTATGTTTACAGCATCTACGATGCGAGGACCGGCCAGCCGAATTGGCAGAGCATGGGCATCTACGACAGTTACAAGAACCCGTCGCGCGTTGTCTCGCGCTGGTCGGTGCTGGCGACGCTCAAGTACCAGTTCTGATCCATCGCAGCACCTGCAACACCACGAAGGCCGGGGCGACCCGGCCTTCGTTTTTTTTCCGGCCGGGCGTGAGCGTGGGCGTGCGGAAGGGCGCTAGAATCGGATGGATGAATCAGACGACTTGTTCCCCGGCTGGATCGCCGACCGATCCCGAACCCCTAGAGGGCCAATCCAACGCCACCGTCGATGCCAGCCTGTACCCCAAGGGCAGCCTCGACATCCTTTCCCGCGAGGAAGTCGCGCGCCTGCGCGATGCCTCCGCCGGCGGCATGCACGACCTCTTGCGCAAATGCGCATTGGCGGTGCTGACCAGCGGCAGCGCCTCCGACGATCCGCACCTGGCCAGCCGCAAATACGCGGATTTCGACATCCAGGTCCAGCAGCAGGACCGCGGTGTCCGCATCGAACTGAAAAATGCGCCGGCGATGGCCTTCGTCGATGGCCAGATCATCCGCGGCGTCGCCGACCTGTTGTTCTCGGTGGTGCGCGACATCGCATGGATGGCGATGGAAATGGGGCCGGAAGACGCGAAGGCGTTGGAGACCTCCGCAGACATCACCGATGCGGTGTTCCGCCTGCTGCGCCATGCGCGCATGCTCCGCCACGGCGATCCCAACCTGGTGGTGTGCTGGGGCGGCCACTCGATCAGTCGCGAGGAATATCTCTACACCAAGGAAGTCGGCTACGAACTGGGCCTGCGCGGACTCGACATCTGTACTGGCTGCGGTCCCGGCGCGATGAAGGGACCGATGAAGGGCGCGACCATCGCCCACGCCAAGCAGCGCAGGACCAATCCGCGTTACATCGGCATCACCGAGCCCGGCATCATCGCCGCGGAATCGCCGAACCCGATCGTCAACAACCTGATGATCATGCCGGATATCGAGAAGCGCCTCGAAGCCTTCGTCCGCGTTGCCCACGGCATCATCGTGTTCCCGGGCGGTGCCGGCACCGCTGAGGAAATCCTCTATTTGCTGGGCGTACTGTTGCGCGAGGAAAACGCGAAGCTGCCGTTCCCGATGATCCTGACCGGCCCGAAGGATTCCTCCGCGTATTTCGAGGAGATCGATCGCTTCATTCGTCTCACGCTGGGCGAAGAGGCAACCAAGCATTACCAGATCATCGTCGATGATCCGGTGGAAGTCGCGCGGACGATGATCGCCGGCATCCGCAAGGTGCGCGAATACCGCATCGAGCATCGCGACTCGTTCTACTTCAACTGGGCCCTCGACATCCCGCTCGACCTGCAACGCCCGTTCGACCCGACGCACGAGGCGATGGCCGCGCTCGATTTGCACCATGGCCGGCGTCCGCAGGATCTCGCGGCAGACCTGCGTCGTGCGTTCTCGGGGATTGTGGCTGGCAACGTCAAGGAAGCCGGCGTGCATCGCATCCAGGAGCACGGACCGTTCGAAATCCACGGGGATCCCGACATCATGGCTGCGCTCGATGACATGTTGCGCAGCTTCGTCGACCAGCGACGCATGAAGATCTCGGGTGAATACAACCCGTGCTACAAGGTCATCCGCTGAGCGGCGACGCGGGAAGCGAAATCCGCACGCGGGCAACATAGCGGTCGCCTTCGACGCCTGCATCGAAACTGCCGCCTGCCTCGCGCAGGCGTGCAGCGACCGCCGCCTGTCCGACGCGATGGCCGCGATCTGCGCGTTGCGATGGCAGGTCGGGCAGGGGATTGCCGACCTCGACCACGATGTCGTGATTGTCCCGGGCGATGCGGACGGTCACCTGCCCGCCTTCCACCCGCGGTTCGATGCCATGGTGGATCGCGTTTTCCACCAGTGGCTGGATCGAGAGTGCCGGAAGCGGCAGGTGTGGCAGCGCATCGGGTTGATGCCATTCGACTTGCAGGCGTGGGCCGAAACGCAGCTGCTCGATATCGAGATAGCGCCGGGCGAGATCGAGTTCATCCGCCAACGTGATCGTGCGCGGACCGGAGAGTGCCGCGCGGAACAGATCGGAGAGATCGAGCAGCAATTGTTCGGCAGCATCGGGGCGGGCATGAAGCAACGCGATGCCGGTATTGAGCGTGTTGAACAGGAAGTGGGGATCGACGCGGGCTTGTAATGCCTGGAGTTCGGCTTGCTGTACCTGCCATGCCGCGCGTTGTGCGCTCCAGTGGCTGCGCAGCGCCAGCAGGCCGAAGGTCGACATCGCCAGCAGGCAGACATAGAAGCGTAATGTGCCGACGAACCATGGCGCGCCCGGGTCAGCCAGAAGATCACCAAACAATGCGCTGGCCCACGCACCCGACAGCAGAGTCACGACGAGCATCAGGGCCATGGACAAGGCGATCACGCCACGTGCGCCGAACCCGGTCAGCTGTCGGCGCAACAGATAGAGACCGCCCAGAGTGAACAGCACGATCCATTGCACCGCGAACGATGCCAGCCCGAACTTCACCAGCACCGAACCGCTGGCAAGCGGCGATCCGAGGGCGAGGATGATCGCCAGCAATTCGCCGGCGGCAAAGACCGACAGCAGGGTGGCCGGCTGCCAGAGGATGTCGATCGGGTGTTCACGGGGGTGGGATGTGTGATCCATGCCCCATGCTACGACGCCGGGGCCGCCGTTCGGGGACTTGCCGCCGCCGCTTGTCGGTCAGTGGTGGATCCGGTTGCCGGAGGGATTACTGTGTCCCCGGTAGAAAAGGGGCTGGTGTCGGAATGGGGCGAGGAATGACCAAGTCGGGCGAACGGGGCTTCACTGTCATCGAGTTGATGGTGACGGTGGCGATCATCGCGATCATTGCGGCGATCGCGGCGCCGAGTTTCACCAATCTCATTCGCAGCAACCGGGTGACGTCCGCAGGGAACGAACTGGTGGCGTTGCTGCAAATCGCACGATCGGAAGCCATCAGCAATCGAGCGACTGCCACAGTCTGCCCGAGCGCTGATGGCAACACCTGTGCTGCTGCAGCCGGAAATCGCTGGATTGCCATCGTGACCAAGAATGGAGCGCCGACCGTCTTGCGCGATTCCACCTTGTCCAGTGGGGTGACGGTGACGCCCAGCACCAACCTGTCCGTTGCCAACAATGTATTCACATTCAGCCCCAATGGATTTTCTGCAGTCGGTACCAACGTCAGCGGTACCGTCGGGATATGCGTTGGCGCGCTTTCAGGCCAGAACGACATCGACGTGAGCGCCAGCGTCGGGCGTATCAGCACGGCTCGGCGTGCCGCCACCTCGGGGTGCGGCGCGCCTGCCGACAATTGAGACGATGATGAAACAGATTATTCAATTCCATGGTCGCGACACCCAGCAAGGCGTCGGCATGCTTGAAGTGATGATCGCGGTGCTCGTGCTTGCGATCGGAATCCTCGGCATCGCGGCGCTCCAGTCGATCACATTGAAAAACACCGGTAGTTCGGCGGCGCGCACGCAGGCGGCGATCCAGATCTATTCGATGATGGACATCATTCGCGCCGATCGCAGCAATATCGCCACGTACAACACCAATATCTATACCGCCGGCACTGGTACGGGCACGCCGGGAACCATGCAGGGTTGGCTGGACGGGTTGCAGACTTCAGTAGCCCCGGATGCCAAGGGCAAGGTGACCTGCGACGGCAATACCTTTATTTGCAGCGTTGGCGTGCAGTGGGATGACTCGCGCGCCACCGGCGGCAACAGTGCTCCGGTCGAAATCAACATCACGAGCCAGCTATGACGCATACGCAACGCCAGAATATTCACGCGCAACGCGGCTTCACGCTGATCGAGCTGATGGTCGCGCTGGTGCTTGGCCTGTTGGTGATCGGGGCCGCAGGCGGGATTTTCCTGCAGAATCGCCGCGTCTACGGCTCGACTGAAGCGATCAACCGCATCCAGGAAAACCAGCGCAGCGCATTCGAATTGTTGACGCGGGATGTCCGTGAAGTCGCAGGCAATCCGTGCGTAAAATTTTCCAGCATGCCGATCAACATGCTGATCAAGGCGCCCGATGCCACCTTCTGGACGCGTTTCCCGGCAGGCGTGTTCGGGGCGGATGGAACCGGTGCAAACGGGTCGGATGCCGTCACGCTGTATTCGGGAAGCAGCAGGGTTTTCAATGTTTCGCTACAAAAGAGACCAATTGATCCCATCACGGTCGTCAATCCCGCGGGAACGGGGACGGCGGGTTTGGCTCCTGGGCAGCCGCTGCTGATTTGTGACGCAGACCATGCGACTGCCTTCACGGCCACGAGCATTACCCCCAGTGGATCCACGATCGCGATTGCGCATGACACCACCGGAAATTGCGATGGCAACCTGCAGGTGTTTCCGGATGGCAAGCCATATCCGCCATGCGGTGGAGTGTCGTATTGCTTCTCCCTCGGAGTGAAACCGGGAACCCCGCCAACCGCAACGGACATCTCAAACTGTCCCGCCGGGATTTCAATTGGACCTTCGTATGTGGTCGTGCCTGCTGACGCGCAGTGGACGGTGGGAGCCAACGGCCGGAATGGAAACTCCCTGTACCGAACATCGATGGGCAACCGCAGCGAGATCGCGGAAGGCGTGACCAGCATGAACATCGGGTACAAGATCGACCCGACCGGCGGCTACGTCAATGCCGCCGCTGTTACTGCCGCCAATGCTTGGCCTCAAGTGCTGGCAGTGCATGTCTCGGTCACCTTCCAGGCGGTCCAGGGCGCCTTGACGCAGAGTGACACCACGGGGACCAGCAACGCTGTATTGACGCGCACGCTGGATGACTACATCGCGCTCAGGAACCATCAGACCATCCAATGAAGACCAAGTCCTCGATCCATCTTCCGTTACGAGCGAACCAGTCGGGTGCCGCCCTGATCGTTGTCCTGCTGTTGCTCATCATCATCACGCTGCTCGGGCTGGCCGCGATGCGCGGAGCGATCATGCAGGAGCGGATGGCGGCGAATACCACCGGGCGCAGCGCAGCATTCCAGGCAGCCGAAGCAGGACTGCGCCAGGCGGAGCGCGCCGTGCACGACAGCAATTACACCACTCCTTTCGCGGATGGATGCAGCAATGGCCTGTGCAGCATGCCATATGGCGCGACGTCCCCAGTCGACAATGGCAAGGCATCCGTGTTTTTTACCGGAAGCAACGGATACCGTACGGGAACCCCGGTGCAAACCAGTTTCGGCAGCATCACGCCGAAGTACATCATCGAGGATTTCGGGCAGGCCAACGGATCGAATAGCCAACCGGTTGACCAGTTGAAGGCTTCACCGCCTTCGTTGATCCAGAACGTATTTCGCATCACCTCCTACGCTTCGACCCCCAGTGGCGTCGAAGTCATCCTGCAATCGCAGTACCGGCGCTGATGGAGCGCATCATGAAAATCACGCACAAGCCGACAATGATGGAGCGCGCCCGTGTCATCGCCGGGGCGGCATTGGTCACTCTCGCCGGGTTGCCGGCGAATGCGGCGACGACATCGTTTCCGCAATACCCGTTGTTGACGGGTGGATCCTCCATTCCACCCAACATCCTGCTGATTCTCGACGACTCGGGGTCGATGGCGTATCCGTCGATGCCGGTGGATCAAAGCAGCCTGAACGATGACGTCTCGGGTCGCTCCTACATCAACAACACGGTCTACTACAATCCGAACCGGACCTATCTGCCGTGGCGAACGGCGAGCACCAATCTGAATGTCCGATTGGCGAATGCGGATTTCACCAATGCCGCCGGCAATCCCACCGGGTTCGGCAGTTACCGGGATTTGCGGGATACCGCGGAATCGTTTTTTTACGTGCCGAAATCCGGAGTCTCCAATCCCGGTACGAATTCCAGTAATTACAACAAGTACCGGATCGCGACGTCCAATTCCGTCAACAGCTACAACGGCGGCGTGGTGCAGATGCAGGCATCTTCCACCAAAACACTGATGAGCAACTCAATTGCGTCCATTTCCAAGAGCAACTATTCGAGCTGCATTGTGGTCACCACCAATTCGGCTGACAGCGTCACCATCTCGACTTCCGGTGGAACGGGGGATGGTGATTTAAATGTCTATTCAAGCAACAATTGTTCCGGATCAACGTATGGCGTCAGCCAAGGCAATACCAATTCCGAGAGTGTGACTTACACCACGCCTCCGGCAACGATCAGCTTCAACATTCTTGCGTATGCTGCGGTCAAGAATATCAATTACACGGTTACGGCAACCACCAGCTGGCAGGACGCGACCCCCACGGGGCGCAGCCAGCAGGACGAGCTGCAGAATTTCGCCAACTGGTACCAATACCACCGCACGCGCAACAAGATGGCGAAGGCCGGTGCATCCGAGGCCTTCGGGCGGCTCGGCAGGAATTACCGCATCGGCTTCGACACGATCTGGAATCGCAATGCCGCGGGCAACACGATCAATGTTTCGGGGTCCTCGCCTGCATACCCGATCCCGGTTGGCGTTGATGATGGCTTGTTTGAAGACTCGGGATCGACGACCAATCGAACGGCGTTCTATTCCAGGCTTCAGGGGGCTACGGCCAGCAATGGCACGCCCCTCCATGGAGCCCTGCAGCGTGCGGGGCGTTACTTCGCGACCGATGATCCGTGGAAGGACTCCAGCGGCAACATGCTGACCTGCCGCCAGAATTACGCAATCCTGACCACGGACGGTTACTGGAATCAGAAGGACGGCTTTAATGGCTCCGCCCTGGCCAAGTACACCAATAGTGACGGCAAGCTGGTCGTCGCCGGCGATGGCAAGGGCAACGTGGACAGCGGGGCCGGATACCCGTACCAGGACAATATTGCTTACACGCTCGCGGATGTCGCTTACTACTACTGGATGAATGATTTGCGGCCACTGATGACCAACAATGTGCGGAGTGGATCGGGTGACCCCGCCACATGGCAGCATATGGTCACGTTCGGCGTGTCGATCGGCCAGCAGGGCAACTACGATCCAACGGGAAATCCACCCAATCCGTTCCCGGATGTGTGGCTCAAGGACAGCTATACGAACTCGTCCTGGTCCAACAGCGATGGCAAGCAGCGCATCGACGATCTCTGGCATGCCGCCATCAACGGGCATGGCAGCTTCGTGGTCGCCACTGATACCGACAAGTTCGCTTCGGCACTCAGCAGTGCCCTGGCATCCATCGATTCACGCAGCGCATCCGGCTCCAACGTTGCGTCGAGCTCGACCAAGACCGACTCGGCGACCCTGACCTTCGTGGCCGGGTTCACCTCCGGAAGCTGGATTGGCGACATGAGCGCAAGCCCCTTCAACGGGGGATTGACCGGTCTTTCAACGACTCCGCTTTGGTATCTTTCCGACACTTTTGCGGCTGGTGGCGTGAATCAATCCTCGGCGTTCACCAATCGCACCGTGTTGACCAGCAAGGGTGGGGTCGCGGCAGCTTTCAACAGCGCGGTATCGGGCTCGAGTGATTTCGCGGCGCGAACCGGCATGGCCGACCAAGTGACGGCAGTCGACAACATCGCCTACCTGAAGGGCGACCAGAGCAAGGAAACGGGGAACGTGGGTGGAACGTTGCGCAAGCGCGCCTACCCGATGGGCGACATCGTCGATTCTTCGCCCGCGTATTCGGTAGACACCGGAACGGTCTACGTAGGGGCCAACGATGGCATGTTGCACGGCATCGATTCGACGACCGGGAAGGTGTTGTTCTCCTATGTTCCGAAAGGCCTGGACTTCAGCGCCATGGCCAGCTTGAGTTCAACTTCGTACGACCACCGCTATTTCGTGGATGGCCAGATCGATGTCATGAACAAGGCCAACCAAGGCAATGGCAAGGACATCCTGATTTCGTCCCTGGGGCGTGGCGGGCGCGGCGTGTTCGCACTGAACGTGACCAATCCCACCGGCATGACGCCAAGCAGCGTGCTGTGGGACAACACCACGCAGGACCCGACGGTTGACAAGGACATGGGCTATGTTCTCGGCTCGATACGCATCCGCAAGGGAAATGGCGGCAAGACCTATGCGTTTGTCCCCAATGGAACCGATAGCCTGAATGGTTCGGCGACGTTGTACGTCTATCAGCTGGATGCCAATGGCGCCATTTCCGCGACCACAAAATTGGTTGCGGACGCCTCTGGCGGCAATGGCCTGATGTCCTTGGGCCTGGCCGACCTCAATGGCGATGGAACGGTGGATACCGTCTATGGCGGCGATTTGAAGGGCAATGTCTGGCGCTGGGATTTCAGCGGAACGAGCGTGCCATCGTCAGCGGTGAAACTATTCACGGCGACGGATTCTTCTGGCACGCCACAGCCGATCACCGGCGGCTTGGGCTTGGGGCGCGATTCATCGGGCAATATCTTCGTCGGATTCGGTACTGGACGATTCATCTCGAACAGCGATATCCCGGGCGGGCTGGGCTATACCAGCCAGACGCAGAGCCTCTATGGAATCATCGACAAGGGCGCCACCGTCGCCGGTCGCTCGGCATTGCAGTCACGCACGATCCCCTTCACCGGGACGAGCGCAACCGGGCAGGCATTGCGTGGATTCGAAACCTATTCGGACTTGCCGGCAGGCAAGCAGGGTTGGTATATCGATTTGACTCCACCAGAGCGCGTCATTTCGTCGCCGACGATCTATGGATCGGCCATGGTCGTGACCTCGGTCATACCCGCCACGGGCACCGATTGCGCAGGCGCGACGGGTAGCGGGTTCGTGAATGCCATCGATCTGTATACCGGGACCAGCCCAATGTCCAAGCCCTACTTCGGGGATGCGGGTGGAGTCGTGAAGGACTCGAATGGCAATGCCGGAATGGTTGGAGCTATTGGCAGTACGGGAGGCATGCCGACCGAAGCCAATGTCACTCAGGGGCTGGTGACCAGTGGTACGGGCAGCGGCGTGAAAGACAAGAACCCGACTGTCAGTAGTAACCTGAACGGAGGCGACAACATTCCCAGCCGCGTCAACTGGCGTGAAATCGTGAATTGATAAGGTGATGGCCTTGAAGAATCCAAAGACAACGCAATTCGGCTTCACTTTGATCGAACTCATGATCGTCGTGGCGGTCATCGCGATTCTGGCCGGAATTGCGTATCCCAGCTACATCGAGCACATGAAAAAGACGCGGCGTGCTGCCGGCGCTGCATGTTTGCTGGAGCAGGCACAGTTCATGGAGCGCTACTACACCACCAACATGAGCTATTTGGGGGCCGCATTGCCCGGAACAGACTGCAAGGCGCAGATGCAGAGTTATTACAGTTATGGATTTTCTGCGGGTCCCAGCAATACGTCTTACACCCTGACTGCAATTGCGAAGGGGGCACAGGCGGCTGATAGCAAATGCCTTAACCTGAGTATGGACCAGAAGGGAACCAAATCGGTCAGTGGCAGCAATTCGGCGACGCCATCGGCGTGTTTCTGATCGGCCCGGAAGTCAAAAACAAAACCCCGCCAATGGCGGGGTTTTGTTTTTATTTCGGCACCCGGAGATCATCCAAGTACTTGAATTATATGGCGCCCGAAGTTGGACTCGACTCATTTTCTAACCTATTGAATTTGCGCGAATTTCCGTGGTTCGCGAAAAGCACTTTTACACAAATCGTTACACACCGAAACGAGGCGGTTTTCAGCGATCTGGCTTGTTGCGATTGTGTGATCGTAACCAGTTTTGATCGGCTACGCGCGCGGTTACCATTCTGACTCTGGGGAGAAATTGGGGTGTCAGATGCGTGGATGGATTCTGGCTGCGGGCTTGGCCTGCATGGGTTCCGCTGCAGCCAAAGAAAAGCCGCAAGTGGCGGCGGATCTCGCCGGGACGCACGGCTTTGTTTTTGTCGAAGCTCCCAAGGGCGGCTTGGGTGCTCTCTACGTCAAGTCATTGGCGTCAGGTGACGGTGCGATTATCTCCACACCCGTTGGGGCTCCAACTAAGCCAGCGGCAGAACAATTCGGCTACTGGTTGCTCCCTGGGCGCTACAAGGTCACAGGCTGGCCAAATCATCCCCAAGCGGACGGACCCGAGTTCGAAGTGGAAGCTGGCCGCGTGACGGACTTGGGCTCCATGGTGCCGGTGAACCTTGGTGGATATGAAGTCGTCCTGTTGCCTGTGCGCCATCCGGAGAACGAGAACGATCTCGAAACGGCGATCGCACCAATTAAGGCACTGCTCAAGAATCCTGAACCAATCCGCTGGAATGCGAGCTCGGTTCCGGCCCCAGCCACAACGGGACAGCGTGCCTCCGGACTCGGTCTCATTGCCGATCTGCTGCTCGCTTACGACCACAAGGTCAACAAGCCATCGACCATCCAGCACCTGAAGGACGAGAAGGATCCGAAGGCGTTCCTGCAAATCGCCCGAACGGTGATGCCTCCGCTCCAGGACGAGCCAGCCCTGGCGCCCGACGGAACTGCTTGGTTTCCCGCTGATCTGGGCACGCTGCGCAGGCGGACGCCGGACGGTCACTGGGACTCGGTCAACATCGATACCTTGCGACAGATTCTGGCAGTGGAATACGACCAGGGGCGCTTGCTGGCCGGAAGCGACGACGGCCATATCCGTCTGAGTTCCGACAACGGCGCGCACTGGTCAGAGCTAAAGACTTTGGCGCCGCTCGAATCGGTCATCGATATTGATCACGGCGACGGGACATGGATCGTCGTGACAACAGAGAAGTTCAGCGATCCCAATGCACCACGAGGCGGCGGCCTGGTGGCCGCGATGCCCGGCACACAATCGGTTCACATGCGCATGTATTCCGGCAAGCGTGACGATTTGTCGGACTTGGCACTGTCGAAGGAATTCACGCTCACACCGAAAGACCAGATCGGCTGGATGGGCGCTCGCGGGCAACTGTTCAATGGCAAGTACTACGTCAACGCCGGAAATGCGCTAGAACGCCTCGACATTACTAGCGGGACTTGGACCCTAATCACGCCAGGGGATCGCGTCAGCACCCACTACGTCGATCCGAAAACCGGAACGCTATCGGCTTTTTGGTCGCAAGGAGCGTTTTCCAAAGTCTTCCTTTCAATGGATGGGGGCGATCACTGGAATCAGATCGGCCGCCCCTCGTACGTGATTATCGATGTCCAGATGAATGCACCGGACCGCGGGTGGGCAAGTCGCATGAACATGGGAGCCTTCAGTGGCACATGGGAAACCTACAGCTTTGTGCAATCAAAGAACGATTGGGACAAGACAGGCGAAGCCCCCTTCAGTTGCCGCCCCATGCGCTATTCCGCGGATACGGCTCCGATCTGCATCACAACAGGCGCAAGCATCCTCGGCCTACATGATGGCAAGTGGGAGGTTGAGTTTTCTGCGAATTAGATCTGGACCTCGCTGATCCAACCGGCCATGGCGCCAGGACAGACCTCGTAGAAGTACAAAAAAAGTGCCGTGACGAGGACAGCTGGTTATTCGTCGCAGTCCGAGATCAGTCCTTGATGCAGCCTGAATTTTGCATCGCTGTGAACACCCCTTCTTTCGTGGTAGGGCCGGTAAATGCTTGCTCGCGAGCCTGTTCGGTGCCAAGAAGGAGTCCGCGGAGGTAAGCACAGTACTTTCGTTGCCCTAGCAGCGAGAGCGACAGTTCCGGGCGCAATCTTAGATGCACGGTTTCGCGTGCAGCAGCTATCGGGCGTTTTCGCTTGAGTTGTAGTGGGTCCGTGTCTTGAAAGACGCTGCCAATCCTCGCGCTGCCGGCTGGTGTCGAACCTGTGTTTGCACTCATAGAGGCCTGCCCTGGAGTCGAAGCCATCACAGGTGCCGTAGTTTCGTGCCCTTTGACCGACACGCTTGCCTGAGCCGGCTTCCGCAACTGCTTCTCGCTTTCGCGATTGCCGGTGCTTCGCATCGTTGACGGCTTGGGGTGTCGCTTCGTTGCGTTGCGGCTCGCACTATCAAGGGGCCGAGAGATTGGTTTGTTGAGAGGCGTCACGAAAACCAGCCTCATCGGAATGGCGGACAGCGCAGCTGGCTGATGAGGTATCAATAGCAGCAGGGCCATGTTTAGCAGGACGGCAATCGTGCCCGCGACTATCGCTCCCCCGCGCGACGCACTGCTCTCAGCCATCAGGACTCACCAGTCCGTGTCAAATCCCCCTGAGCCCGGGCTCGCCCAAGAATCGTGACCCGAAGCCATGTGGTCATCCATAAGGCCAAAGGTTGATTCCGAAAGGCTGAGTGTTGATTCATGGATATCCATTCCAAATGGACTGCCACCAACATCGACGCCACCGTACGAGTCATCGATCATTGGCAGTCCCGTCGCTGGGTTAACTAGGGAACCGGTCGAAGAGTGTTCAGTCCCATGGTCAAAAATTGAATCGTCAATCAGTCCACGCGCAACCTCCGTGTTATCCGCCCATTGATCAAATTGTTCAAACAGGAACGAGAAGATGCCCATCTGACAGGTCTCCGGCGAGGAAAGTTCCGCAGTGAAGTCAGCCAACCAGTGTCGAGACGGACAGACCGCCTTCTGATGATTCTCAGATGTCCCGGACCGCCGGGTTCGACTTCTTCTCAGACAAGGTGTCCCATTCGCGCACTTTCGGGACATTGATGATCTTGACCTGGCCGCAGGTGTAATCCACCTTCTTGTCGAGCCAGTTTTCTGCATTCGTATCCATCAGCACGTCGCCATCCAGCCACGCGAGATATTCGATACGGATGCGCTGCACGCCTTCAGCTCCACGATGCACCGTCGCATCGACGAAGTATTCATGGCTCGCCTGGCCGAACTTTGTCTTTAGGGCGCGTCCGGCCAGGACCATCTGATCCTGACGGAGACGCTCGAAACCGACATAAACGGCCTTGCCGTCCAGATAGTGCGCACGCAGTGCGGCTTTGCGGTCTAGTACGGTCACATTGAGGTCGACGCACTCGCTTCGGCGATCGTCATCCGAGTAACACTGTGCCTCTGGGAATTTCGCCTTGAAGTCCTCCTGGGTGGTGCCGAGCGCGATGCCCTTGAGCTCCCAATTCGCAGATGAACCTGGAGCCACGGGACCTCCGAGCCCTTTGTCCGCAGCTCTTGTGAGGTCAGGCGTAAGAAGAACGGACGCTATCAGCCAAGCAGCATGTTTCAGTTTCATGGTTTTGTTCTCCTTGAATTGTGATCTCTCTTTTTCGCCCAAGGCGGCCCGCCGCCAAGCACCGCATTGCACCGGAAACAGCGGACGGACCCGGCTACCTCGTTCGAGTAGGCTGTCCACTATCCATAAATATCGCATATTCGATTTGTGAATTTAGCGTTCAGGCCATCGACCCGGATCGGCCTGATGCCCAACACCCAGTACCGAACTGAAACCAGGCTCCTGAGCCAGCGTCTGCGGGAGATACGGGAGGAGCTGGGTATCACCCAGATCGACCTCTCGGAGTCCATCGGTCAGAGCCAAACCTTTGTGAGTAACCTTGAGCGCGGAAATCGCCGGATCGATGTGGTTGAACTGATCGATCTATGCGATGCGTTGGGGATCGAATTCGTGCCGTTTCTGGAAGAGTTCGAAGCGTCCGTCCGAGCAATGCGCGGAGAGCGCAAACGCCGAAAGCTGAAGCTGCCGTCCAATCGCGCCCGCCCGCGTCGACGAGCCTAGAGCGCCTCGTACAACATCACGGTCAGAATGCACAGCGTGACGCGCTTGTCGACTTGGGGACCACGCAGAGACTGCATCAGTTCATCGCGGACCCGATCCACCAATGCCATGCCACGAAACCCCCTGCGTTCGAACTTCAAGTGCGTCGCAGCTGCTGCACGCATGTCGGCCTTCCGCTGGGACCATCCGGTCGATTTCTGCCAGACCGACGCGAGATAGAGACGTTCTACAAAGGGCCTATCAATGGAATTGGACATCTGTGGCTCCGGAGATCGAGGGAGGGCCACGCGAGGTGGCATTCCGTAGATGTCACGGGAGCCGCAGGAGCTAAATCAGCAGGTAAACGTCGCTCCTGCGCTTTTGTCCGAAACTCCTGAGTCAGACACACTCAAATGGTCCAGCGTGAAGCCCTTCCCACGGTAACGACGAAACCGGGTCCTCTGGGGCGGAGCGCAGACAGCATGCATCTGATGCACGTCACGCTTTGGGCCGCATATGTGCGTTTTTGGCCAAGTCCGTGGATTTGGCGCTATTCTCGGTCCGGTAAGTACCGCCGCGACCGGGGAGCGATGGCGATCCTGATACCAAACAGAGCCAGCTGTCTGCCACGGATGACGAATGGCGAGCGTCGTCTTGCTCAGCGCCTGGAGGAGCTGCTCGAGGACGATTACCTGGTTTGGTATGACGTTCCTGTTGGATTGAAGCAGCGACACCCCGACTTCCTGATTCTTCACCCCAACCGAGGCTTTCTCGTTTTGGAGGTAAAAGACTGGAAGCTGGAGACGGTTGTTGAATGGGATCGGATCAGTGTGACCCTGTTGACCGACCGTGGACAGGTCCATGAGGTAAATCCGCTCTCTCAAGCGCGTTCATATGCGCATGAGCTTGTCGGTGTTCTGCAAAAGGATCCCGCTTTGCGATGTCCAGACGGGCATCTGCATGCAGGGAAACTCCTGATGCCGTATGGCATCGGAGTCGTGCTGACCAACATAACGCGCGCCCAATTCGACGCCAACGAGATTGGCAACGTGATCCCGCCCCATAAGGTCATCTGTCGCGACGAGATGACAGAGGGCACGGATTCCGAGGAGTTTCAAGAACGTCTGTGGGCAATGTTCGATGCCGCTTTCCCTTGTCACCTGTCACTGCCCCAGATCGACCGGTTTCGGCACCACGTGTTCCCGGAAGTGCGGATCTCGGCGCAAGCGAGCCAGGGCGCGCTGTTCTCGGAGGCTTCAGATTGCTCCAAAGAGGTTGATATTCCAGATCTGATCCGCGTCATGGATCTGCAGCAGGAACTGCTCGCCAGATCACTGGGGGATGGACATCGGGTAATCCACGGTGTTGCTGGATCAGGGAAAACAATGATTCTCGGCTACCGGTGCATGCATCTAGCCAAGGCGCTTGCGAAGCCTATTCTGGTCCTCTGCTACAACAAGACACTTGCGGCAAGGCTTAACGGCTTGATCGTCGAAAAGGGGCTAGGCGAGAAAGTCGTCGTACAGAACTTCCATGCCTGGTGCTATGAGATGTTGCGCGCCTACAGCCTGCCGAAACCACAGGGAACTGGAGAAGAGTTCTTTGCGGCACTTGTCGAAGCCGTAATCGCGGGGGTGGAATCCAAGGCCATCCCACGGGCACAGTACGGTGCTGTGATGATCGACGAAGGGCATGATTTTGAACCGGAATGGTTCAAGCTCATCGTCCAGATGGTGGATCCGTACACCAATTCCCTGTTGGTGCTCTATGACGATGCGCAGTCCATCTATGCGGGAAAGCGAAAGGCATTCAGTTTTTCAAGCGTGGGCATCGAAGCGCGAGGACGAACAACGATCCTCAAGCTCAATTACCGAAATACCCTTGAGGTGCTGACCGTTGCCCGCACGTTTGCACAGGAGCTGCTAGCTGAGCACGCCTCGGAGGAAGACGGTATACCGCTACTGGCTCCTCAAAGCGCGGGTCGGCGCGGGCCGATGCCGCAGTTGATTCACTGCGAAACATTCAGCCGTGAACTGGATGTTGTTGTGAGCAAGATTCGGGACGCCATCGCTCAGGGTCGGAATCCAAATGACATCGCCATTCTCTATCGGAACTGGTCGTCAGCCCAAGCAATCGCGGGGCGGCTTCAGCGGGAGGACCTGCCTTTTATTTGGGCTCAAGGGAAAGGTAAAGCTGGGCTCTTTGATGGAGAGGCCTCCATCAAACTAATCACCTTGCATTCGAGTAAAGGGCTGGAGTTTGGTTTGGTGATCATTCCGGAAATTGGGAGCATGCCGACGAAGAATGAAGCGCCGGAAGATGAGGCGAGGTTGCTGTACGTCGGAATGACTCGCGCGTTGAATGAACTTGTCATTACCTATCATGGGGAATCGAATTTTGTTGAAAAACTCGAACATGCAGTTTCAGGCTCCAGAAGATCCCTGGAGGCAGCCTGACTGCTTTCGACCCTAGGTCGACTTAAGGCATGACGATGAGGAGACGAGCCCGTCGCGTTCTATAGCAAGCCGACATCTTGGAGCCGGCGGCTAAAATGCCTCTTGGCGCGGCCATGTTTCGGGCCAACGGAATTGAACGCTGCAAAATTTATTTCGAATGCACTTTTCGGGGGCAGTATGAGAGACGAGATTGTTACCTACGACGTGAAGAATTCTCTCAGCAAGCTGGTGGCTGAGTTTCCAGGGATTACAGAGATATCGTTATTCGGGTCGCGCGTTTATCAAACCGGAAGTCTCCGCTCAGACTGCGACCTGCTGGTCGAATATGAGCCTGACGCAGCGCCTAAGGCTGGCGACCTGCTGCGATTCAGTGATCGCGAGTGCAGCGCTTTTGATTTTTTCCTTCTGCATCATGGCCAAGCTACCAGCTGCGCAAACCAGAGTTTTATATATGCGAACAGCTCCGAAGAGCTCAAGCAACGAGTCGATTCAAAGACTATTTGGTCGAGGGAGGCCGGTTTCTCGCCAGCAGGTCCGTTTTACAAAGAACAAGATCCTTGGGCTTTTTCCGTACACGGCCACATCGTATTCATTCCGACGGCTTTGCCAAACGCGGTGATAACAGAAAACACGTTGCGAATGACGCTGGCCAGAGCAGAGCATCAAGGACTACCAACC
Organism: Pseudomonadota bacterium; assembly: GCA_018242465.1. GTDB lineage: Bacteria > Pseudomonadota > Gammaproteobacteria > Xanthomonadales > Xanthomonadaceae > Solilutibacter. Next base: position 21,760 of record JAFEBY010000064.1, read on the forward strand.
CAGCCGTTCCTTGGTGACAACGTTGAAGCCGCGGCAATGTTTTTGAAGGATGTTGCGCGAAACCTTGTCATGAAACCAAGCGACTTGGGCCAGAGAGGTGCTGCCAAATCAGGCTGGACGGTCAATCTAAAGAGTGAGTATGACTGCCAAAACTTGTTCTTCATTACTGTCAAGCCTTGGCTGAGGTCAATCGGCCGCGAAGAGGTTGAGATCACTTACGACGAGCAGAAGAAGATTTCGGACTTCAACGCTTTCGAGAACCAACTAATAGTTGAAATGAAGTACATCGACGACCCGAACTCAAAGAGAGAAGTGCTCAAGGACCTCAAGGGATTGCAGCATTTCTACTCGAAGAACCAAAATGTCCGAATCCTGCTTTTTGTGATCTATTACAAGACTGAGGCTCAAGTCGACGCCCCACGATGGGAGCAAGACTATAGCTCCGCCTATGAGGGAAGGAGGATAGTTACCTCGCTAGTGCAACTTCCGTAACGTTAAGGCGCTCTTGTAGTGTTCCGATTTGAAGCAGTCGTGTGGCTGCTTCCGGTGGGACGCTGCTTTTGGCCGGTAGCGACCCATGGCGGACATCACAGAGTCCGTATGTATCTTCTTTATCAAGACCTTACGTTGTGGATATTACATTCGGTTGTTCGACGCGACGTACGCTTCTTGCAGGTGATGCCATGCAGCTCGGCTGCAGCGAGCCGCCATCGCGTGCCAAGCCCGACTTAGGGCATTCGACGGTTTGAGGGGACTCGTGAGAATAGTCAAGTTGTCGGTTCAGAACTTTCGAAGCATCAGTGAGCTGGAGTGGACACTGGAGTGGCACCCGCTTTGTTGCTTGATCGGCCCTGGCGATTCGGGTAAGTCGACGGTTCTGGACGCCATCGAAGCGGTGCTTTCTTCCCGCTGGTACACCTTTGGCGAGGCCGACTTTAGGGGGTGCGACACCTCCCGCTCAATCAAGATCGAAGTGACAATCGCCGAGCTTTCAAAGCCGCTGCTTTCAGACGAGAAGTTTGGCCTCTACATACGCGGACTGGCGCCGGACGGTACCGTTAGGGACGAGCCCGAGGACGGAGATGAGCCGGTCCTGACGGTGCGTTTGTCTGTGGATGCCACGATGGAGCCCTTGTGGGAGGTGGTAAACGATCGAACCCCGTATCCGCGGACGATGTCCAACCGGGACCGTGCCCTGTTCCGCGTGGTTCGCCTGACCGGCGACGATGCCCGGCACCTGACTTGGGGTCAGGGATCCATCCTTTCCAAGCTCACTGAGTCTGGGGACGAAGCAGCTCAGCAGCTGGCAGAGGCGTATAGGGCGGCCAAGGCCAGCACTCAACTGCATGAGATTGAGAGCTTGGCGAAGGTGGCCAGAGAAGCCCAAGAGCGTGCAGTTGAGGTCGGTGCAATTGTGGAGGATGAGTACATTCCGGGGCTCGAGTTGTTGAAGGGAGGTTTTTCTTCGGGTTCGATTGCCCTTCACGACGGCGCTGTGCCCCTACGGTTGGCCGGCACTGGCACCCGGCGATTGGCCACCTTGGCCATTCAGCGTGCTGCGATTGAGGAGGGAGCGATCATCCTGGTAGATGAGATCGAGCAAGGCCTCGAGCCACATCGCATCTTGGGGGCCATCGTGCACCTACGGCAATCGCAGGCGGCGACCGCGGCGGTGTCTAAGCCCACCGGTCAGATCGTCATGACCACTCATTCCGATACGGCTCTAAGTGAGATTCCCCCGGAGGGCCTCTACGTCTGCCGCCGTGCCTCAGGGAACATCCTGAGGATTCTCCACCCGACCGATCAAGACGCCCTGCGGCGGGTGCTCAAGCATATGCCAAGGGCGTTGTTCGCGCGGCGACTTTTGGTCTGCGAGGGCGACACGGAGTTGGGGTTGATACTCGGGCTTCGGGAGCTCTTCCCCTCGCGGCACGGTGGTGCATCCATCGAACAACGCGGAGCGGCTGTCGTGGATGGTGAGGGGACCAATGCCCCCCAGATGGCCGCAGCGCTGGCCGCATTGGGGTACACGACGGCGCTCTATCGTGACTCCGACATTCCCGTTCCCACCAAGCAACAGGAGAAGCTGGATAAGGCGGGGGTCCATACCATCACCTACCCAACGGACATGGCTATCGAGGAGGCATTGTTTGCGGGCGTCGCCGACGACGAGCTTGTGGATGAGCTTTTGATGGAGGCCGAACGATACAAGGGAGAGGCGACGGTGATCGATCAGCTCAACAAGGCTTTCCCTGAAGCGGATACCAGCGGCATTGGGAACGCATCCTTTGTGGGCATGGACTCCACCCTCGGGCTGGAGCGGGGGGAGATCATGAAAAGGCTTGGTTACCTGGCCAAACAGTACGCATGGTTCAAGAATCAGTACATCGCCCGTGGATTGGCTCCGGTTGTCGATCAGGCGATAGCCCAATCACCGACATCTGAATTTGCCCTAGCCCTCAGAGAAATCGAGGCGTGGCTCTATGCTTAGCCCAAGGAGCCTCTTGGGGGTGCGGAGTGGCAGTGTGGTGGCGCCTGCAGGCTACGGGAAGACCGAATTGATAGCCAAGCTTGCAGGCTTAGCGGAAAGAACCTTGGTCTTAACGCACACGCATGCCGGTGTGCATGCACTGCGCGCACGTATGAGTCGGCTCGGAATTGATCCTCGTGCGGCTGCAGTCGATACCATTGCAAGTTGGGCCTCGCGCTACACGGCGGCCTTCCCAACGCTGGGAAAGCCGTTGGGAAGAATGCCTGTAGGTAACGAGTGGGGGCAGCTCTACACTGGTGGGCTGGACGTGCTTTCTGTCTCACCGGTTCGGGACGTCATTGCTGCCTCCTATGATCGAGTGCTAGTGGATGAGTATCAGGACTGCGACTTAGCTCAGCACCATTTGGTGACAGCGCTGGCGGAGCAATTGCCGACCATCGTCTTTGGCGATCCCATGCAGGGGATCTTTGGCTTTCGTGGAAACCCAAGTGTGTCATGGGAAAACGACGTATTTCCTGTTTTCCCGCTGGTGGGCACCCTCGAAGAGCCGATGCGATGGATGAAGACCAATCCCCATCTCGGCGAATGGATAGCACACGTCAGGCGCCAGCTAGAACGGTGCGAGTCCGTGGATTTGACCGGCGGCCCTGCAACCTACTTGCCATGCGAGGACGTATACGACCTGTCGCCCCTTTTTTACGAACTGGACGAGGCAAGCGGAAGCGTCGCAGCGCTTCATTGCAGGCGGGGGACATGTGATCAGCTGGCCAAGCTGAGCAAAGCCGCTTACCAGGCAATCGAAGATATTGCCTGCAAGACACTACAGGAGTTCGCCGTTGCTTGGGACCAAGCATCAGCGAGCGACCGCGAAGGCTTGCTTCGACAGTTAGTGAAAGCGGCAGTCACATCTAAGAGATTGAAGGACGGGGAGAAGGATACGGTCCAGGATCTGGAAGCCTGGGAAAGGGTTGTCGCATCCTATCGAGTGTTGGGTGTGACCGGCGACCCCCAAGAAGCAGTCAATGTGTTGTCAGGCCTTCGCCTACACAGCAGGGTTAGGACATTTCGTGCGGAGCTGATTCGAGACACGACAAAGGCGCTTGCGGCGTTGGCTGAGGGAAAGCATGCCACGTTGGCGCACAGTGCTTTCGTGATTAGGCAGCGCGTGAGCCACATGGGTCGGTATCTACCAAGGCGCACGGTATCGACTCCGCTGTTGCTCAAGGGATTGGAGTTTGACCGCGTATCTATTCCAGATGCAGTCCACTTTGATCAGGAAAGAGATCAGGGAGTGCGGGCCAAACTGTTCTACGTGGCACTGTCGCGTGCACGGTCCTCCTTAGTGATCTCATCTTCCAGTCCGACGATCCGGTTTCCGTTGCCAAATTGATCGTGGATAAACTCAACGTATGAAACAGCTTTCCGCGCCTCAATTCAGGTAGTCGAAGCGTTCGCTCCTGGCCGATTTCGGTCTTTGTTCTAATTCGGGCCAAAATATTAGCGCTCTGACCGCATTCAATTTTGGGGGGTACGTCAGAGCTCTTTCTAGAAGATAAAGAATTTTTGAGCAGCAGGCTTTAATGTTGGCGCGCACTTAAAACTGACCCAGGCTGCGCGTTGAACTTTGACCCACCCAGTAGACGGGGTTGAGGGTATCAGTTGGTGGTCTGGGGCGTGGCCTCCTTTGCCCTGGTTCTGGCTTTGGCTTTGCTCGCGGCGGTGCTGTTGCGCAGGCGCCATGAGTCGTTGCCGGTCTCGAGGATGTGGCAGTGGTGGGTGATGCGATCGAGCAGCGCGGTGGTCATCTTGGCGTCGCCGAACACCTGCGCCCATTCGGAGAAGGCCAGGTTGGTGGTGATGACGAGGCTGGTGCGCTCGTAGAGCTTGCTGATCAGGTGGAACAGCAGCGCGCCACCTGATGGGGTGAACGGCAGGTAGCCCAGTTCGTCGAGGATGACCAGGTCGGCGTAGGTCAGGCGCAGTGCGATCTGCCCGGCCTTGCCCTGTGCCTGCTCCTTCTCCAGGGCGTTGACCAGTTCGATGGTGGAGAAGAAGCGCACGCGCAGGCGATGCTGGCGCACGGCCTGGATGCCGATGGCGGTGGCCAGGTGGGTCTTGCCGGTGCCGGGCCCGCCGACAAGGACGAGGTTCTCGGCGGTGTGGATGAAGTCGCCCTGGTGCAGGCGCTCGACGAGCGATCGATCCACCGGACTGGCGGCGAAGTCAAACCCGAGCAGATCGCGGTGGACGGGGAAGCGCGCGGCCTTCATCTGGTTGGCCTGGGCACGGACCTGGCGTTCGGCGGACTCGGCCTGCAGCAGTTCGGCCATCCAGTGTTCGGGGTCCATGGCGTGCAGGCGCATCTTGGCCAGCAGTTCGGGCCACTGGCTGGCCATGCCGTACAGCTTGAGCTGCTGCATGCGCAGTGGCAGGTCAGGCGTCGACATGATCGGCCTCCCGCAGGGCGTCGTAGCGAGCCGGATCCGCCGCGGGTGGATGACGTAGTGTCACGCGGGAGGCGACCGTCTCGATCACGCGATCAGGATGCTGCAACCGACCCAGCACGTTGAGCACGTGTTCGGCACGGACCAGACCGGACTCGAGCGTCAGTTCGACCGCGACCAGCACGGCTTCGAGCCCGTGGACGGGCACGGCGGCCAGCACCTGGGCCATGGCACGATCACCGTGGGGCAGGCGGAGCAGGCGTTGCTGCAGCTTACGCAACGGATCAGGCATGGACAGGAACGGCGCGCCATCGCGCAGCGCCCCGGGCTTGCGCTGGATGAGGGCGATGTAGTGCTGCCAGTCGTAGTGGACCTGGTCGCGTTCGAAGCTGCGCCGGTGACGAGCGACTTCGGCATCGCCGACCACCACGGCCAGTTCGAAGGGATACACGCGCAGGCTGGCGACGGCATGGGCGTGTTCGCACGGCACGCTGTAGCGGTTGCGCTGGAAGCTGACCAGCGAAGTCGAGCTGATCCGCACCGGCCGTTCGATGTAGCCGTCGAAGGGTGCGGGCATCGGCATCAGGTGGGGCTGTTCGTCCTCCAGCGCCTCGGCCACGGTGATGTCGGAGGCATCGGGGTGTGGCTGCATCGGCCACGCGGCGCGGCACTCGCTGGCGAGCCAGGCGTTGAGGGTGTCCAGGTCCGGCCAGTGACGGGCGCCGGCCTCGATCCAGATCTGCCGACGCCGATCCTGCACGTTCTTCTCCACGCGCCCCTTCTCCCAGCCGGCCGCGCGGTTGCAGAACTCGGCGGCGAACAGGTAGTGGCTGGTCATGGCGTGGAAGCGGGCGTTGACGCGTCGTTCCCGATGCTGGCCGATCCCGTCGACCGCCGTCTTCATGTTGTCGTAGATGCCGCGGCGCGGCACGCCCCCGAAGGCGGTGAAGGCCCGGGTGTGGGCATCGAACAGCATCTCGTGGCTCTGGGTGGGATAGGCCACCAGCCAGAAGGCGCGGCTGCAGGCCAACTTCACGTGGGCCACCTCCAGCGACATCTTCGCGTGGCTGCCGACGAAGGCGTACTCGCGGCTCCAGTCGAACTGGAAGGCCTCGCCCGGCGGGAAGTGCAACGGCACGAAGGCAGGCCGGCGGCTGGCGCCGCCGGCCGCCTTCCACTGGCGGATGAAGGCGGTGACGCGGGTGTAGGTGCCGGGATAGCCGATCGCCTGCAACTGCGAGAACAGCACCTTGGCGGTGCGCTGATCGCGACGAGGGCGTTGGCTGTCGGCACGCAGCCAGGTCTCCAACTGCGACCGATAGGGATCGAGCCGGGAGGGTGACGAACGTCTTGGATAGACCGGCTCGGACTGGCCGCTGCGCAGCCAGCGCCGGATGGTGTTGCGGGAAAGACCGGTGCGCTTGGCGATCTCGCGCAGCGGCAGGCCATCGCGCAGATGCATGCGCCGGATCTTGGCCAACATGACCATGGTGATCACTCCTGAAATCCCCCGAGCAAAGATGCTCAGGATGTGGGCTTCAGGTGGGTCAGTTTTACTCGCGCACTACCGCCAAAAGTGGGTCAGTTCTGGATGCGCGCCAACAGCGAAAGTCTCTTTCGTTTCGCTTAATGTCTTCGAACGTCCGTCCCTGCAGAAGATCTGGGATATCAATCCCCTCTAGAATCTTCTTGGTCTTTGGCGCATCACTGGCGTAATTGATGAATGAATCAACCGCGAATGTAAGAATGATTTCTGCCCTGGGAAGTTCGGATAAAATCCTCTTTATCAAAGAGGCTGGTACATCCTTGTAACCGTACTGATCTAACAAGAAAATGGAGCGCCCAGTCCTAGGTGACTTTTTCTTTACTTCTTTGATTAAATCATCTGCATGGCTATCGAAAGTCCCACTTAGTAAATGGACATCTTTTTCAATTCGATCTCTATACCCTTCGTCGGATAACGCTTGTCTGAGAAACTGTAGAGCTGAACGCTCTTTTTCAACGAAAAAATAGTCAAGATTCCATGCTAAATCTTTCTTTCTCCCAATCGAAAGTAATGCCTGGGCTTCACTAACAGCTTTCAAAAATACAAATGGAGAACCAAGGGTTGGCTTGCCGCTGTCTTCATGGATATATCGTCCGCCGCCTGCAAAGCCGTCAACTAGGCATAGATTTACAGTATCTTGCCCCGGTCGAACCAGTGTTTGCATGTAAGCAACTAGATAAGCGTGCAATACTTCGTGTTTCGCAATGCTATGTTGCTTAATAATCGAGGGCTTACCTTCTGCCCAACCCTTGTATTGTGATCGTGGCATTTACGCTCACGCCATCATTGTGGCTTGTGCCGGCATTTGATCCCAAGTGCGTCCATTGAGGAGGCGACCGTTCTTAGCTTTTGCTCGGCGCTTCCCATCGGCTCCCCAGCCCCCCCATTGTTTGAAGAAGAAAGCAACCCTTTGTTTCTCGCACTGAATTCGTACCGCGTCTGCCCATTCTGGCTTCATAGGCCGAGCCTTCGGGCCTGACTCTCCGCCTACGATCACCCAATGAATGTTTTTCAAATTGAGTTTCCCAACATCTTCGAGCAAGGGCTCAACGGATAGGAAGCGAATTTCAGCCTCAATGTCTCTCAGATAATCGATACGCGGGACCCCATGCTTACGATTTTCGACGGAAACGCCCAACCACACATTTTTTGGCACAGGCCGATCGTTGAAGTATCTAGCCATACGTGCGGCACGCTTCGTTAAAATTTGGTAACTGTGTTGCGGCGTATCCGCAATGACCTTCATTACCTGGTCGATGTAGTTCGTAGGAACCTTTTCATGAAATAGGTCGGACATCGAATTGACAAAATAAATCGTCGGCTTCTTTCGCTTAATTGGATCGTTTAATCGCTCCTGGATAAGGCGAAGCGCGAATCCGTTTTCATAGCCTGGAGTCCCCATGGCCTGAAGTCTGCGTGCCATGAGCTCGGCATAGCAGTGCTTGCAGCCTGCTGAGATTTTCGTGCAGCCCACAATTGGGTTCCACGTTTGTTCGGTCCACTCGATTCGCGATGTCGTAGTCATGACCTGCCCCTTCGCTGCGAAGTCCATCACTATGGATATTTGCAAGAAAATAGCATAAGAGTACAAAAATTATCCAACGAAGCAGCGTCATAAACCGCTAGAGTTAGAAAGGCAACCGTGTCTGCGCTGTGACGTTGCTGACTTCGCCCCAGAAGCGCTTTCCTATATCGGATTTGGAGGCGAGAACTAGGCGGTAGAGGGGTTGATTTCGCGTCCCCTTAACTAGTTCCGCCTGGTACGTTGGGTCTTTGTATCCAAGTTCACTTATTAGGTTGCACCAATACTGGAAAACAGCTTGGACCTTCACGTTATTGCGCGCATTCTGATCTACGTGATTGCGCCATCCCGGCGCGAAATGGTCTAAGCGACCCGATCTCATAAAGAAGCTGACATTTCGCTGCAAATCCATCATGCTGAAATGAATTAGTAGATCCATGCGCGGGAAATTTGCTAGCGTGCGAATAACACTGAAGGGTAGTGTCATGAGGTTGTACGGGTCCAGAAAGGCAAAGTGCAACCCGCTTTTATTGAGCTTTGATGTGATTATCGAAACCGTTTCCTCTGCAGGCCCGATGAAGTTTTCAAAGTTACCTAGCCCACTCCTCTCCAAGCGAGTGGCGCAAGCTGAAACATTTAGCTCATCAAGATCAGCAATGTACATTTTCCCAAAAGGATCATGCTTGGCTGCCTCCAGACCTGCAACCAATGCACTACCGTCGTGAACTTGATTGGAATCAGGAATGCGCGCTCGACCAGTTCCGCAGTAGAGATCGATAAATGTGGAATTGCCGTTAAATTTTCTTCTAGCGGCACGGCTGATATCGATATAGTGCTGAAGGCGAAGATGTTTTTCAGCCACCCACTCTCCAACCAACTCCCTTGGCAATCCGTCGTCAGGATCGATCTCGTATCTTTCTTTTTTTGGTTTTGTAGGCATGAGTTCCCCCGGCCCAGATCCACGACGCACTCCCCAGTGCTTTTCTAAGATACATCAGTCCTTCGGGCCGTGTTTTTTTGAGTGCTCATCAGGGCGCTATCAAGACTTTATCCCGGGTAAGAGGTGGCTATTAATGCAATTCTGAGGCAGGTGCGGGCCTGTCCCGAATACTGCATTACCCGGTCGCTGAGGCAGCGCGAGATGGCTAAGTGCAACTGATTATCGAGAATTATGGAGCCTAACTCGCACCGGTCAATCTTCCCCATTTTGTCAGGGGGGATGCCGTGGCGGTTACTGAGCCATATCGGTTTCGCAATGCAACGAATGCGCGTTGTACTGATTTATTTCCCCAGCATATCGCTCTAAGCGTTAGCGCGTTGACTCATATTTCACTATAGCCTCTAGGCGCTGGCGTTCAATTTCATTGAGCTGGATTCTCGCCCGTGTTTCGTCGTCCGCTGTTAGCGGTTGAGCCATGATCTTTTGATGTGCGATGGCCGTTGATTTGTAGCACGTGTTGAAGGACATGTCGTCAAAATAGGTGCGTCTCAGCATATAGCGATGTAGAGGTAGTGCTTCGTCAGGGATCGCGCCGTCGCGATCTGTCCGAGTCAGCATCCAAAGTGCTGCATCGACCATTTGGATTCCCGGGCTCGTCTCCGATTCGCCGACGTTGAACTGGCTTCCTTGTAGGAATTGAAGTGAGCCTTCGAACGGAAGCATCAACTCTCTACCGGTTCCCAGCGTCCCAGACTCAAATCTCCCATGTGCTTCCTGCAGCAGTGTTCCGAATTGGGAGGTTCGGTCATGAAGCAAATTTACAGATGAACTTTCCCACCGCCTGGCAAGGTTGTCCAACATCATGATCGCAGGCGTGAATGCTGCGATATTGGGTGAATGCCCATAGCTGTGACGCCGAGTCAAATGCAGCGAGATAGTCTCTGGATGACGTGTTGCCCAATCTAGCGCACTTGCAACAACCTCACGGACACGCAGGTCCTCTATTAGTTGGGAGTAAGGGACTAATTTTTGGATCACCTCTTCAAATAGCGCAATTCTTCGGGTGCTATTTCGCTCGAAGAGGCAGTTCCAAAACTCGCGATACAGTTCTTCGGGTGTTACTCGAGCTAGGGAAAACACCAGTCCCATCCTAAGAGGACGAGAAAAGTACCAATGAAGCGGCACACCAAAATTCTCAACCGAATCAAATAACACGTCTACTAATTTGCAGGCTACTAAGTAGGTTTTTTCGATCCTGGAAAACCCAAATCTAACGTCATAGAAGCGTGCAATAGAGGCAAGATCGAGGTAATAGGTCCTTCGCTTGTCAGGAGGTATCTGGTTCGCATGCAGATGTGAGACTCCAATTTTCCTGGCTAGAGCACTCATATCCCTAGCTGCACGAACATCAAAATTCGTCCTTGCTGCCATCCATCCTATGATAAAGAACGGCTGCTCTTCATCAAATACGTTGGTTCCGGTATTTCCGGATTCGTCAAAATATGCCCACATCGTCCTTGCTCCAAATGTGCATGCTAATGGCTTGTTAGCTCGTTTCCACACGTCGGAATTTGTCTGAGACCTCGGATCGACATTGGGTGTCCGAACGAAGAATAGACTTGTTTCCTGGTGTGATCGCCATTCAGTGAAAGTCCCGGCTTTTATGCTGCAGCCCAGCCAGCATCGGTGTGTAATCCTCCATCCGATTGATTATCAGGTGCTGGACACCATCAACACGTTCCAATCGGGCATCAATCGCAAGAAGCTGGGAGCCCAGAAGCACCTGTCGCTGCCGCTCGGCGATTGCGTGCCAAGCGAGTGCATTGACCATCCCATCCTCATCCTCCAGCGTGATAAAGGTGACACCCTTGGCGGTCTCCGGGCGTTGACGCATGGTGACGAGCCCAGCGAAGCGCACATTGCGCCCGTGCGGAAAATTCGCCAGCTCTGATGACCGTCGACAACGACGAGCTCTCAGTTGCGAACGTATCAGGCTCAACGGATGACGGCCTAGTGTAGTGCCAACCAGCGCATAGTCGGCGAGCATGTCTTCGCCAGTAGATGGCATCGGAATCGGTTGCCGATCCTCTGGCGTCTCAGGAATTCCGTCAAACAGGGGTAGGGAATGTTCTACACCCGAGAGTTCCCAGCGGGCGCGGTGGCGATGGCCCGCCAGTCCCTTGAGGGCGCCGGCATCAGCGAGCAGCCCTTGGTGCTTGCGATCCAGTCCAGCCCGTCGTGTGAGGTCGCTCGCATCGAAGAATGAGCGGCGTCGCCGAGCTCCCACAATGTCGCCAGCAACCTCTTCGGTAAAACCGTTGATCATCCGCATTCCCATGCGGATCTCAGGTTTCCCTGAAGTGTCGTCGCGGGGGAATTCCAATGTGCAATCCCAGTCGCTATAGCGCACGTCCACCGACAGCACACGGATGCCATGGCGTCGGGCGTCCTGCAGGATCTGGTCAGGCGTGTAGAACCCCATGGGCTGGCTGTTGATCAGCGAGACCGCGTAGGCGGCCGGCTCATGGCACTTGAGCCAGCAACTGGCATAGGTGATGAGGGCAAAGCTCGCGGCATGGCTTTCCGGAAAGCCGTAGTGCCCAAAGCCCTTAATCTGCTCGAACAGGTGTTCGGCGTATTCGGCGGTATAGCCCCGCGCCATCATACCGGCCCTGAGCCGATCTCGATGCGGCTCCAATCCGCCTCGGCGCTTCCAAGCTGCTATTGATCGTCTCAACTCATCCGCTTCGCCCGCTGCGAATCCTGCAGCGTCGATGGCGAGTTGCATCACCTGCTCCTGGAAGAGTGGTACTCCGAGCGTGCGTTCGAAGATGTGCTTGAGCTGCGGTGGATAGTCGACCGGTTCCTCGCCACGCTTGCGCCGGAGGTACGGATGCACCATGTCGCCCTGGATCGGACCAGGTCGGACGATGGCGACCTCGATCACCAGTTCGTAGAAGTTCTTGGGCTGCGTGCGGGGCAGCATCGACATCTGCGCCCGAGACTCAATCTGGAAGACCCCGAGCGTATCGGCGCGGCTGATCATGGCGTAGGTTGGTGGGTCCTCTGCCGGGATTGTGGCCAGCGAGAGGTCACGGCGCCCGGTCTTGCGTAGAAGATCGAGCGTTTTGCGTACTGCAGTGAGCATCCCCAGCGCCAGCACATCGACCTTCATGAGCCCCAGGCTGTCGAGGTCGTCCTTGTCCCACTGGATGACAGTTCGGTCATCCATCGCCGCGTTCTCGACGGGTACCAACGTGTGAAGCGGGTGTTCCGAGATGACGAAGCCGCCGGGGTGTTGCGACAAATGCCGGGGCAACTGCATCAACTCGCAGGTAAGCGTCATGACGCGACGGAGAAGCGGCTGATCCGGATCGAAGCCGGCCTCTGCCAGGTGTGTGGGATCCGGTACGCCTTCCCATTGATTCATGGTGCCGGAAAGTGCACTGATTTGATCGGGCGGTAGGTCGAGCGCCCGGGCCACATCGCGGATTGCACTGCGACCCCGATATTGGATCGCAACCGCAGTCAGCGCCGCACGTTCGCGACCATAGCGCTCGAATACGTACTGGATGACTTCTTCGCGCCGTTCGTGCTCGAAGTCGATGTCAATGTCCGGTGGTTCATTGCGCTCGCGCGACAGGAAGCGTTCGAACAGCAGGTTCATTCGTCCGGGATCTACCTCGGTCACGCCGAGTGCAAAGCACACTGCCGAGTTGGCCGCCGAGCCACGGCCTTGGCAGAGGATTCCGCGGCTCCTGGCAAAGCGCACGATGTCGTGGACCGTCAGGAAGTAGGACTCGAACTTGAGATCAGCAATCAAGGCGAGCTCGTGTTCAATCTGGTCCCGGGCCTTTTGCGGGATGCCGTTTGGCCAACGCCAGGGCACGCCTTTCTCGGTAAGCTGCCGCAGCCATGATGTTGGCGTATGGCCTTCCGGCACCAGTTCGTGTGGATAGGTGTAGCGCAGCTGCTCCAGATTGAAGGTGCAGCGCTGGGCAATCCGCACCGACTCAGCCATCCATTCCGGTCGATAGAGCTTGGTCAGCGCGACCCGCGAGCGCAGATGGCGTTCGGCATTCTGGAAGAGCCGCCAGCCGGCTTCTGCCACGGTGCAGTGATGACGCGTCGCCGCCAGGACATCCTGTAGGGGGCGTCGCGCACGGATGTGCATGTGGACATCGCCCGTGGCGACGATCGGTAGCCCGTGCCGTTCGGCCAGCTGCTCGATCCAGGCCAGACGACTATCTTCTCCAGCCTCACGGTGACGTTCGATCGCGATCCACAAGCGATTTCCGAATGTCTCCTGCAACCAGGGAACATGCCGTTCGTCATCAGGCGATCGCGCAGGCCATAGGCAGAGAAGTCCTGGTGGTACCTCGGAAAGATCCGAGGTGAGGGTCAGATAGTTGCCTTTCTTGGCCCGGCGTCGACTGACGGTGATCAGCAGGCACAGTGCTTCGTAGGCGGGCTGGTCACTGCAGAGCAGGACAACCTTCGGCCCACCATCAATCTGAAATTCCCCACCGACGATCAGTGGGATGCCATGTTTCTTGGCCGCTTCATGGGCGCGGACGATGCCAGCGAGCGAGCATTCGTCGGTGATGGCCAATGCGGTATAGCCGAGTTCGGCTGCTCGCGCGAACAGCTCATCGGCGGTTGATGCTCCACGCTGGAAACTGAAAGCCGACAGACAATGCAGTTCGGCGTAGGCAGGCGTGATCATGCGAACCAGCCCTGCAGCCACCACTGCCCGGGCATTTTCGGCGAACGGAATGCCCAGGCAATCTGGCCATCACGCGTGCGCACCCGTTGGTAGTCACGCAAGACGTCATTGCCATCCCACCAACCTGACTCGATGCGTTCCGGGACATCGAGCACCTCGACAGACCCATGTAGCGGAATCGGCCGGGGCAATAGCCAAGCGGGACGCTGCGGCAATACCGGCGCGCGCTTGGGTTGCATCCCGGTTGAGCGCGTCGCCCGTTCGGGGCGATGGTCCGGATGCAGCACTACGTTCTGTACAGACGCGTCCCCCAATCGAGCCCGCAGGCGCTCACGCAATTGGTTCCATGGCACAGCTTGTTGCGGACGAGTATCGAAGAGGTCCCGGGAGGCAGGGACGAACGGTGGCAATTCGTCAGCTCGCAATTGCATCCCGCGAACCCCAGCGGGCAACGCCAGATGATCGAGGCGACTACGGGCCAGATCGAATAGGACGTTCGCCTCACGTTCGGGCGACAGAAGTCCGATTTGCAGCGTGCTCGATGGATGCTTTTCGTGTTCGAACACCAGCGTGTAGCGCTGAACGCCACCATCCCGGCAAGCCAGGAAAGTGGCGAGATCCGCGGTCAATCGACGCAGCGGGAACAGGAGTGCCTGGCTGGATTCGACCTCGTATTCGAATTCAATCCGAGATTCGAACCTATCCGGAGGTACGAACAGCGGCAGTGATATGGCATCACTCGACCGCAAAGCGTCCAGATGCGCGAGCGCAGTCGGTGGAAAGCGCCGCGCCATGCTCTCGCGTGGCAGGACAAATACTTGACGCAACTTGCGCAGGCCGGAACGACTCAGCGTCGTGACGGTGTCCGCCGGCAAGCCGCTTTGCTCAATCGGCACATGGCCCAGTGCCTGCAACAGCAACCCATCATCGACACCGAGTTCGCGATGCACGCGTGCCAGCACCCAGGCGGCATGAGGATTGGGTGCCGCGACCAGGCGATGCCGAAATCCCATCGCATCGAGTTCTGACGACAGGCGTCGGCTGATATCGGGCCATTCTCCGAACAAGGCACGACTGCCCGCAATCTCCAGGACGATCGCATGCGGCAACGCCAAGCTCACCTGCGAACTGAAGCCATAGGCCCACATCGCCAGCATCGTGCGCGCGGTCGCTTCCTGCTCCGGATTGTAGACATGGGTGTGGAAGTCGTGCGTCAGCAATTGCGCGGCGCTGAGCAGCATGCCCGGCTGCAGGCCAGCATTGCGTGCGGCAGGATTGACGGCGTGCAGGATGCGGCGTTGCACCGGTCCTGTCACCAGCACATGGGCAGCGTCAGGATCCGACTGGTGTCGGAGGACGGCATCGATTGCCAAGTGCGGCAACAGGACACAGGCCCAGCGCATGGCAGTTCACGACGCGAGTCGGATGGGGTGTGGTGGCGCCAATCCGCCGCGGCACTTCAGCACGCGGATCTGATCACGCGCATCGATCTGCAGACGCAAGGCAGCCGGCGAAGGATTGCGCGCGTGCTTGGCATCGCGGAATGCGAATCCAAGACATTGGCCGGTCTCTGCGGCAACCTGCAAACGGCGCAGTGCGCGATCGTCGGCCTTGTTCGGCCAGCACAGCACGGCGGCACATGCAGCAGAGCGCAGACATTGCTCCGTGGCCCACAACGCATCGCGAGACTGCGCCTGCACCACCTGCAATTGCTTCAGGTCGATTCCAGCTCGCGCCCATGCCGGCGCGTGCGGGATATACGGCGGTGCGATCAGGATCGCTCGACCGCCTGCTTGGGTCAGTCGGGCCAACGCAGGGAACACCAGTGACAGTTCGCCTACGCCGTCGGCGCGCAGGAGGATTTCGCTCAATGCCTGGTCGGGCCAGCCGCCTGTCGGCAGCGCCGCATCCAGCGAGGGATGCCCCGTGGGTTGTGCCGGCGAAGCAGGCGCCTCCACAGGTTGGCCGCGCCAGACGGTACGTGCATCCAGCAAGTCGGCAAGGGCGACGACTGCGCCCATCAGTCGCGCCTGACCAGACCGCAGTACAGCCCTTCGATCGCGAAGTCGGCGTCCTTCGGCACATCGATCGGCGCGTAGTCGGGATTGCGCGGCAGAAGGCGGATCCCACGTGCACCGATCTTCAGGCGCTTGATCGTGATCTCGCCATCGATGCGTGCGACCACCGTCTGGCCGTTCTCGGCCGAACTTGCCTGACGGATGGCGACCAGGTCGCCATCGAAGATGCCATCGTCGCGCATCGAATCACCTTGCACCCGCAGCAGGTAATCGGGGCGCTGGCGGAAGAGTCCAATATCGACCAGAAGCGATTCGTCGAAGGTGTTCGCGGCTCCAATCGGGGCACCGGCCGCGACTCGACCGAGGATGGGCAGGTCGAGCTGATCACGTGCAGACCGCGCCCGGCGTGACGAGCGCAGGCGGATGCCGCGGGCGCGGTTGGGGATGAGCTCCAGATGGCCCTTGGCGGCCAAGGCCTCGAGGTGCTTCACAACGCCGCGTGGGCTGGCCAGTTCAAAGGCGTCCTGGATCTCGGGAATGCTCGGCGGCATGCCCTCACGCTCCGCGAAACGCTCGAGGAACGAGAGGATTTGGGCCTGGCGGTCGGTCAGTTCGTTCATGGTATAAATATTTATACCTTCCGGGACGTAGTGCAACCCGCACTAGGTTGCCGATCCGGATCGCACCGGGTGAGACGAAGCGGATTAAAGACTTGGACATGCCTCCTTCCCTGACACATGAACCCCTCCCGGACGCCCCCGAGGGCTCGACTGCGCAAAACGACTATCGCGGGCGCGCCTTCCTTTACGCCCTGCTGGCATCCGGACCGGAAGACCTGCTCAAGGTCGGCATGACCCACGATCCACTCGCGCGGTGGTCGGCCTTCCACCCGCGCTGGTTCGAGGTATTCGATCTCGACCACAGCCTGCTCGTGGAAACCGAAACCCGCAGCGATGCCCAAGAACTGGAAACGCGGCTACACCGGATGCTCGAGGCCTACAGCTGCCCGATGCCGATCACCATGCGAGGTCAGGCCGGTGGCGCCACCGAGTGGTATCGCGGTGCGTATGCGGCCGTGCGCCGCTTCGTGAGCGAACAGGCGGCACTGGGCTTTGTCGTACACGCGAGTGCCATGCCATGGCTGAAGGCGGCGATGCACCAGCAGCAGGAGCGCCTTGAAGGGTTGCTGCGACAAGCCTATGCCGACCACATGGCCGGCTGGCTCGCTCCAGCCCAACAACGAGCTTTGCAGGATCTGATCGATGCCCACCGCTGCATGGATCCGGAGGTTCCGGCCCGCTTGCCCACCGACATCCTTGCCGCCTTGGGAATCGCGATATGAACACCGCGGCGCTCTTGTTCGACGAAGGGCCACTCACACTCGTTGACGATCGCGAAGGTGGTATCCGCTATTGGCCGCAGTGGATCGATTCTGCTGAGGCGGACGACCTGTTCGCGCGGCTGCGCGATGGGGTCAGCTGGCTCAGTGAGCAACGTCCGATGTACGACCGGATCGTTGACGTGCCGCGGCTGCAGGCCACCGTCGCATTGGCCACCGCAGATCCAGACGATGGGCTGCGCCAAATTGCTAGCCGAATCGAAACGGCAGCGCTGGGCGGCTATTCCCATGTTGGCCTGAACTTCTATCGCGACGGCCATGACAGCGTGGCCATGCATCACGATCGGACCCATGACCTTGTCATAGGTGCACCCATTGCCATCCTGTCGCTAGGCGCGCCGCGCGACATGTTGATCCGTCGTCAGGATAAAGGTGCGCGGGCAGTCCGCATCACCCTCGAACCCAGCAGCCTCTTGGTGATGAGTCATGCCAGCCAGTTCACACATGAGCATGGCATTCCGAAGACCTCGCGATCCGTCGGCCCAAGAATTAGTTGTGCGTATCGAGCTCGTCAGATCAATCGAGTCGTAGTCTGAATCTTTATAGTTGGCGGAAACTTTCCAGAAATGGAACTACAACTTTTCTGCCTAATTTTTCTAGAATTCCTTTTGAGCCAAGCGCTTAGACAAGAAAAAAACTACAACATTTGGACTCGATCAAGCATAAATGCCTAGTTCTGGCGCAGAAAATTCACTTGACGAATCCTGGGTACCTAAAAACTACAACATTCGATGGCTCAAAAGCTGAAAACCGCGAATAACCTAATGATTCTCAACGTATTTGTTGTGATTTGAAATGTTGTAGTTTGCGAGTTTTTGATGGCACAAGAAAATCCCTGCGCAAATCAAGTCGGAAATTTCTTCTGGCCATTGTCCTGAAATAGGCCATCACAACCCTTGCGAGGGTTCGTCTCATTTAGCTGCGATGACTTGAATTTTCATGGGGCCGCCATGTGCATATGCCGACACGCATGAAGATTCCACATATATGGAATTTTGAAGATTCCATATCAGATAAGACTATAGACAAAATACACATGAGTTTTATTTTCTAACCGTCCTTGCGCAGAATGTGCTCGATCAGCACCTGCATCCCGATCTGAACCGAATCTCTGCGCGTCTAGCTCAGACGTCGACTACTTGTCAGCCCCGAGCTTCCTGTAGAAGTCGAGAACCACAGGGTCAGTGCGGACGTCGCCCATGGAGATAGGTCGCGCCAACGCAATTCCTTCAATTGTGCGAGCACGCGACAGGGCAACGTACGTTTGCCCCTCGGCAAATGCGCCACCCTCCAGGTTCAGTGTCAGGGTACCCAGTGTTAGACCCTGGGACTTATGGATCGTGATTGCCCAGCCCAAGGTTAGCGGGAACTGCTCAAAGGTCCCAACGATTTCAGCTTCGACCCGTCGTGTCTGGTAGTCGTACGTGTACTTGTACTTGTTCCAGGTCTCTCGCCCCACCACGACGACATTATCAGTCACATCCTTCTGAACTCGAATGTGATCGTCGTCCATGCCAACTATCGTGCCAAGGTCGCCGTTAATCCACTCCGGCTTCCGATTCTTGACGAAGAGAACCTTGGCACCGACTTTCAACTCAAGCCGATCGGGGACAGGGAGCTTCCATTTATTGGCGTCAACATTGCCGCCGATGTTAGCCTCGTAAAGCCAAACAGAACCCTGGAGCGCGGCCAACTCCCGCATATTGATGGTTCTGGCGGCCTGGTTTGTCGGAACCAGATATGTCCCAACGGGCGCATCTCTCGGCTTGTCACGAAAGCAACGGCGATTGAACAGCGCTACCGCATCGCGGCAGTCATCATTTATGCGAATCCTGTTGAGTGCGCCGATAAACTCTTCATCTGCTTGCCGACGCACTTTGGTCAGCACAACAGGGATGATCGGCTGCTCCTTGAAGATATCCGCCGAAAAAAAGTACCGAGTCGGGTAGCGGTGGGAGAAGTACACGCTCTCCTCAGGGGAACCCACCACCGGCGGGAGTTGGAGCAAATCCCCCACGAAGATAACTGGCACACCGCCGAATGGCTGGCTATTCCCCCGGGCGCTACGCAGGATGTTGCTCATCGTGTCCACGATGTTCGGAAGCACCATCGAGACCTCGTCCACAATCAGGCACTTCACATTCTCGAGAACCAGCCTCACCTTGGTGCTCGTGGGATGATTCTCGGCTGGATCGATCAGACGCGGAGGCAGACCGAAAAACGAATGAATTGTGTCGCCTTGGATATTCGCCGCAGCAACTGCCGTCGGCGCGACAACGGCGCATGACTCGAGTTGGCTCCGAAGCCAGTGGATCAGTGTGGATTTGCCTGTCCCTGCCTTTCCCGTCACGAAGATTGCGGGGCAACCTGCTCGAATCGCCTCAAGTATGAATTGGTACTCGGGTAAAACCTCCACGCCTGCCAATTGATCGGGCTGCGATGTGTATTTCTTCTGCTGTAGCCTTCCGCGCTCCGGGACGATCTCGGACTCGATGCGGGAGAGGTCACGTGGCTTTGTCGCAGGCGCTCCGTCACCAAGAATGCCCTTGGCCAGCTTCGCTACGGTTTCCCAGATATCCATGGCTGTCGATGATGCCTGAGTTGCTGTTCAGTGCCGCAGCCAAAGGATTACGCCGATCGCCACTGCCACCCAGACCCACCCGGGAATACCGATCGACTTTGCGGGCTTCGTTGACTGAAGCTGCGGCTCGAACCGCTGTGGCCGCAATTGTGGTGGGGTTTTCTGTGGGGTCGGACGTGGCGCCGTTGCTGCTTGCACCCTGGCGCCAATTCCGACGCGGCGCTCCACTTCGCGATTCACCTCAATGCAACGCGTCTCGAGTTGGTCAAAATCTCTCTCATCGCCCTCGACTCGAATCACAACGCCCTGTCCTGGGGGATAAAAGCAGACAAAATCGAGCCAACCGCGCTGGCAGACCCACATTTGCCCCTGCACCTGCCAACGATAGCGGGAAGGAAGCTCCCGGGTACTCATCACTTGCCTGAAGCCTTTGACCTGCGGGCACTTGATTTCAATCAACCCATCATCGCCAACCAAGCCATCCGGTGAAACACCGACAAAACTGTGCACGGGGTGCACCACGAAGCCGATTTCGCTGACCCGATGTCCATGTTCTCGCACGTACCACTTGCGAGCCATGGCCTCATGATCGATGCCCCACTGCATCGCCGCGCTTACATACCCGCGGTCCCTGCTGGTTCCTACTTTGCGTTCTTCAATCAGTTCGGCAATCAGTCCGCAATACGCATCAGAATTCCTGGTCGCCATGGCGCGTGCAAAGCGTGAGCCTGTGATTCTTCCCGCCCGTTCTCGATACCAAGCTTCAGTTCTCTGTTGCACAGCAGCTAAGATTCCTGAGCCGGCTCGTCGGGCTCCAAGTCGTAATCAGCCTCTTTCCAGGAAATCTGATTGTTCCAATCCAGAAGAAACTCTTCCCACTTCGGATTGGTGCGCAGGTCGACAAGCAGTTCTACCCATCTTTCAGTAGCATCGGCAACCCTTCCCATGTCCTCTTCGGATGGGGAGAGGGGATTGGGCAGTTTGCTGATCAACAGCGGGACGAGCGCTCTTACAAAGTCGCGTTCCCCATAGCCACGCATTTGAACCTCCTCAGATCGTGAACCTGAATTTGTTAAATAACACGTGCCCTGGTTCTGAATACACCAGAACGCGACTCCCCCTATTAATAGGTCCCCAACAATTTGATCGCGCTCCCAAGTGGAATCTCGGCGCTTCCCGATTGGTGAACCTCTGCTTCTACCAATACTCTGCTATCCGGAGTGCCCGTGATGCCTAATGATGTTCCGGCCACCATGACTGTGACTAGCGATTCTCGCATTGACTTATAACGGCGAGCTGGCTGCAGCCGCTTCGAAGCTAGTTTCAGGGTGGCAGCATCGAAAGCGACCTTCATTTTTAACCGTCCTCACGAATGTCGAGGGTAGGTAACCCACGCACGATCTTCTGCGTTTCAAGGCTAACGGTCACCACACGCTGGAACAGCTCAAGTGGGTACTGCGGATTACCCATGGTCTCGATGGCCCAGTCGTTAGCGTCGTTGACAATACCGCTAGCCTTGTCTTCACGCACGGCCTGCCGTTCCATCACCCAGTCTAGTGCGGCCTTGCCGTTGACAACGTAATCCCAAGCGGCATCAGGGATACCAGCCATGGTGATCTTGTTGTTGTAGATGACGGTACTACGGTCATTGACGCTCTTGCCGGTTTCCGGATCTTTCTTCTTGCCGAATTTCATCTTCTCTACGCGATAGTCGGCGTCGGTGAGCTTACCCTTGGCCTCGATGATCAGTGGGTACTTATCGATGGTTTCGTAGTTCAAATGAAGCTCGGCCAAATCGCGACCTGCCTTGCTGAAATGCCAGAAATCCTCCGCCTTACGCACGCGCGGGATACGCGGCAGTTCCTTATTGAGGTTGTCGGCGTAGCGTTCGCGATAGTCAGGTGAATGAAGGATGCCGTAGATGTAATAGAACAGGTCTTCCTTGCTGATTGATTCATCAGGGTAGGCAGACTGGATATGAGCGAACCCGCTGTCGGTGATGGCGTCGCGACGGCGTGGTCCATTACTCGGCTTGTCGGCGAACAGGCTGTCATCCAATTGCTGGGCGGCTTCATCGTAGAGGTAGAGAGGGAAGCATTGACCCTTTTCGATATTGTCGAGGCAGGGCAATGCGCTGGAGATCAGTACAGAGAAACTTCGAGAACCTGAGCCAGACAGTTGGATCACGAGATTATCAGCCTGTGCATCCGGGAAGATACGCGGCATCTGGTAGACCATTTCGTTAAACCGGCGGTTGAAGTACAACCACTGCTTGGTAAACGGACGATACAGGCTAGGGGTGATGCATTCAGAATCGAATGCGTATCTGCGATCCTTCCCCAAGTCTTGCTTCAATGCCCGTGTCCAACTGATTCGCGTTGGATCCGCGTCAATAAAAGCGTCCACCTTTTCCTGTCGCGCCTTGGTATCCAGCCTGGCATGGGCATCGTAGAATCGCGCCACCTCCGTGTTATAAAACGCGATCATGCTGCTCATGTTTCTCATCAGCTTGGTCATGCTCTGGTTGTACGCCCAAGCATCGCGATTCGTGACTACCCCAAGTGAGAAGTTGTCGAACAACTTCAGTTCATCGCCTTTCTTGTCCCCTAGTGCCACGAAGCGTCCAAAACTATCGTCACGCTGTCTGAGCCAGTCTCCATGCTCATCCGGAGTGATGGCCTGCCATGCATCGACGGGGATGCCGGCCACGCTGGCATAGCCCGCAATCTTTTCCAGCTTTTCCTCGCGGCTAAGGTAGTCGCCGATATCGTGAAGATGGATTTGACCTTGTTCGCTTGCGCTCGGATTCTTTACCAGCAGCGAGATGGCAATCGGCGCGCGGCTGCCGCTGCCAAAAATCTTGCCGCCTTCCTTGCGCGAGGTTTCGCCACTAGTACGCTGGTTGCCGCGCAAATGGAAAACATACAGGCTGGAGAATTCCTCTGCCAAACAGTTGCGCAGACCATCCGTCGTATTGGCCTCAAGAAAGCCGGCGTTGGTGACAAAGCCGATGATGCCGGCATCGCCGATGCGGTCGCTGGCCCAACGTATGGCGCGGATGTAGCTGTCGTACAACCCCTTTGAAAGAACCGCTTCGGATCGAGCAGCATAGGTATCGCGGATGCGGGCATCCAACGCCAAGTATTCCACATTGTCGTTGTTGTCATTCTCGCTCTTCTGTCCGATCGAATACGGTGGATTACCCACAATCACCCGGATATCCAACTGCTTCTGCCGCTTGCGCCGCTTGCTGTTGTCGACCAGCAACGCATCCACCAGATCGTCCTTCTCGTACATCTGGAAGGTATCGGTTAGGCAGATACCTTCGAAAGGCACGTAGTGCCCGCCGACGATGCTGTGGTACGTCGCCTCGATGTTGATCGCCGCAATGTAGTAAGCCAACAACACGATCTCATTGGCGTGAATCTCGTTTTTGTACTTGTATGCCAGCTCTTCCGGCTTGACTAGACCTGATTGCAGTAACCGGGTGATGAACGTACCCGTGCCAGTGAACGGATCGAGAATATGCACACCTTTGCTGCCCAAGGTCTGCCCGAACTCTTGCCGTAGCAAGTGATCGACACTATGCAGAATGAAATCCACCACCTCGACCGGGGTATAGACGATCCCCAAGCGCTCGGTCATCTTCGGGAAGGCATTGCGGAAGAACTTGTCGTACAGCTCGACCACGATCTTCTGTTTGCCAGCCGCGTTGTCGATGCCCTCAGCACGCAGCTTCACGCTTTCGTAGAACGCCTGCAGCGTTGAGGCTTCCTTCTCCAACCGCTGCTCATCCAGAACATCCAAAACCGCCTGCATTGCCTGAGACATCGGGTTGTGGCTGGCAAAGCTGTAGTCAGCGAATAAAGCGTCGAACACCGGTTTGGTGATCAGATGTTGGGCCAACATCTCGATGATTTCGGCATCGCTGACCTTGTCATTGAGGTCGTCGCGCAGTTCCTCGGCAAACGCATTGAAGGCCTTGCGCGCTTTCGGTTGGCTTTCATCCTCAAGCACGGCTTTGATGCGATCGATATGCGTCTGAGCGATCTTCGCGATGTCATTGGCCCAGTCCTCCCAGTGGTGTCGATTGCCGCACTTCTCGACCACTTTCGCGTACAGCGCACGCTCGATTTCCCCAACCTCGAATTCCAGCTGCGCCTGGTCGGGGGCAGGCCCGTACACTTCAGCTTTCTCTCCTATGGCGTACTTGCCCTTAGCCTTGCCGGCCTTGGCGCTGCTATCAGTGAGCCGTGCGGCTTTGCGTTGCACCGTGTCCGCAATGGCGACGACTTCCATCCGCGTACGATCCGGGCCGACCAAGTCGAGCTTATTAACCATGGCATCGAAGCGATCGTCATGCGAACGCAACGCCTGCAGCACTTGCCAGACCACCTTGTAGGTCTGGTTGTCGTTCAGCGCATCGTGCGGCTCAACACCAGCGGGAATAACGACTGGCAACACCACGTAACCGCGCTTCTTTCCCGGAGAGTTGCGCATGACGCGACCGACAGACTGAACCACGTCTACCTGCGAATTACGCGGAGTGAGGAAAAGCACGGCATCGAGCGCGGGCACGTCCACGCCTTCGGATAGGCAACGCACGTTGCTCAGCACCCGGCAGGTGTCGGGTGGCGTAGGAGCCTTCAACCAATCCAGTTTGGCTTCCTTCTCTCCGGCATTCATCCCGCCATCCACATGCTCTGCCTGGCAAGTCAGGCGGGCGGCGTCCTCGATGTCATCCGCATCCTGATAGGCCTCGACCACGGCCTGGAACATGCCGGCGATTTCCTTGGAGCTGACCTTATGCGTCTTGCCGCCTTTGCCCGGTTCGATGACCTGACAGAATGCAACGGCGCGCTTCATAGGCTCGGGACTTTCGTTACCGTCCTCGTGAATGCCCAGTTTTGCTAGCGCCTTCCAGCACCCGACGATCTTGGCCGCATCATCCACGCGCAGGGTGTTGCTCTCGTCCTTCAACAGGTTTTGCAGGCGGCGGTTGATATGGCTCTCTTCTACAGCCAGCACGATCACCTTGTAGTCCACCAGCAGACCACGCTTCACCGCCTCGGAGAAGCTGATGAGGAACAACTGCTTGCCGTACCAGGCCTCATTGTCCATGGAGTACAGCGCCACGTTGTCGCGCTCGGCCACGGCCTTGGCGGTATCTGCATAAATCCTTGGAGTCGCCGTCATATACATGCGCTTTGCAGCGCGGATGTAGTCGGCATCGTGGACTCGCACGAATGCGCTCTCGTCGTCACCTTCGAAGGTGGCTCCAGTTGTGCGATGGGCTTCATCGCAGACGATCAGGTCGAAATCCGCCAGTCCGTGGTTATGCTGGGCGTCGTGAATGACCTCAATAGAGTGGTAAGTACTGAAGACGACGGTCATGTGTTCGTCGTCTTGGCGAGCTGCAACGGTTTTCGCCAACGCTTTGGCATCGGTGGTGGCCGGATACCGTAGTTCGTGAGTGAAGGTCTGGACGGCATCGTCCTCTTTGCGCCCTCCCTTTTTGCCGACATCGCTATCGGAACAGACTGCAAAACTATGTAGTGGGATGCTGCTTTCCTGTGTCCACTCGGTCAGGGTCTGGGAAAGTAACGACAAGCTGGGCACCAGAAATAGGACGCGCTTGCCCTTGCCGGCCATGGCCTCAGCGATCTTGAGGCTGGTGAAGGTCTTGCCTGTACCGCAGGCCATGATCAGCTTGCCGCGATCGGCACCCTGCAAGCCGACAGTCACCGCCTTCAGTGCTGATTGCTGATGCGGCAGTAGGGTTTTCTTTGGCTTGAGGCTGACCTTTGCCTTCGACTGATACTTCGCCCAATCGACCTGGCTTTCCTCTAGGTCGTGCAAGGTGATCTTGCTGACCGGCGGCTGTTGGTCGACAAGCGCGTTCTCAGCATGTTCCGACCAATGGTCAGTGCTGCTAACGATAATCCGGTGAGCAAACGGCTTGCGACCAGACGCAGTGAAGAAGCTGTCGATATCCTTCTTCTGCAATTTGTAGTCGGTGGCGTAGAACTTGCACTGGATAGCATGGATTTCTCCGGTTCCTGCCACCTCAGCGACCAAGTCGATGCCGTCGTCCTTGGCAGTGAAGCCGTTGTTCGGAGCCCATTCGGCCCACGTCCAGACCTTGCTGTAGAGATCCTTGTATGTGGCTTCGTTTCGCAGGTACGCGAGGATCAACTCTTCGAAGTACGTACCTTTTTCGCGCTCGGTTACGGCTGCGGTTCGATAGGTTTCGAGGAGTTTGGAAAGTGGAGTCATGGAGCCCAACCCTGCTGCAAGTCAAATTAGGTACGTTCAGGGCACAACGCGACGGACCGAAATTCAGGAAAACCAGAATCCCCCCGGACTTTGCACCACACCCTCAGATTCTAGGTCCCGCCAAGGAAAAGGGCGAGGTGGAGGGTTAATTTGATGTGGGGGCCTACGCCCCAAGCCTGGATATTGGACATCTCGCCTGAAATTGAACCCAAACAGCCGATTCCCCTCGCCAAAACGCACAGAATCGAGGATTTGGGTAAGCGGAAGGTCTTCACGATGGACATCACCAAGTCGTGAGGGTTAGCAATGAGCATCAGAATTTTGAGGATCAAGGACGTATGCCAGCTGCTGGGAGTGTCCCGGTCGACGTTTTATCAACTTCGCGTTACGGCGGACTTCCCACCCGCAATCCCTTTGCATAAGCGTGTAGTCGGCTGGCAGGAGAGCGACATCGAGGCGTTCGTGCGATCAAGGATCGAGGGTCAAGGGCCCAAGTCGGGGGAAAGGGATGAATGACCGACACCTGGTGGGAGAGCCGTTCTCAAGACCACTTTGGGTCATAAACGCGCTCCTAGATGAGCACAAGCGCTACCTCATGGCTATTGAGACTGAAATGCTTGAGTTCTACGAGCGGTGCAAAAGAGAGCGTAAGCAGAGATATCTCGAAATTTGCGAGAGATATGGGAAAAAGTGTGCGAAGAGCAAGTTCGTCGTTATTTACCACAACACCAAGGGGTATCCGAGTCTCGGTTGGGGGAAATTCAAGTATTACCGGGGGAAACGCAGCAAGTTTCCTCATCGAATCAGCAATGTCGGGCTGACCTACAACTTGGGGACGATTCGTGCTGGTGCTCATCCAGATGAAATCGATCTGATCGATGCTCACGAAATCCAAGCGCGCAGGCTCAGGGCTGTTCAAAAAGGGGGTCTGGAGCTCGGTCGTTTGCTGAAACGCGAACACGCTGCGGCGCAACGCCTTGCTGACTTGTGGGGTGATCCCATGATCCAAAGGGCTTGAGCTAAAGAATGACTGCAGTAGGTTATCGGTCGGCCAACTTATTTGTAGAAATGAAGAAATGGGCCCAAAGATTTGGGCCCATTGCTCGATGGCGACAGCATCCCCGTTAGTTAGTCTTTTTACGTTGCTTACTGGACTTCAAATTCAGATAAAGGTGACCCAATGCCATCATGACTTCAAAGTTGGCGTTGTACAGATGATTCAATGCTACGCCGGTAGGCTTCAGATTTGGAGCCAACACCGGATTCGCGTCGTCGCTATTTGAGGCCTCCTGCGGCGAATACATCTCTGCCAAACCGAATTCATGTCCGTCTGTGAGATCTTCAAACACTTTGCCCGAGATCGTCCTTTTGATCTGCCGCACCATCTGAATTGACTCCGTGAGTTTGACTTCAGCCTCAACAGTTTTCTGAATCAACTCAACGGCATCTGGCTTCAGTTTTGTTGGCAGCATATTTTTCCTTTTCTTCACTTCGATTACTCCATGTGGGGTGCCATCAATTCTGATCCCCGAAAAAGTACTGAAACCCCCGATTCTGTTCGTTTTCCAGCATAGAATCCCGGGTTTCGTTGCGAAGGCGCGTCACATTTGACGAGAAGCCCCCGAATTGGCGGTCAAAAGTTAAGCGTTCCCTAGTCGACCCCTCTTGGTTTTTGCTCGGGCGCTCAACGTGGTATAGGCGAATGGTGTTTCTTACAGCATTGGACGATGAACACCCGATCTCACGCCGAAAATAAAATTGGTGCAGGCAGAAGTCTGTTGCCTATCAAGGATCAACGCGCGATCTCAATCGCTGCCATCCCAAGCGTCTTGATGGCAATGGCCATGATCGCAAGCTCCAGCAAACCTGCTTCAATCCTCGGCATCATGATCCTGGCATGGCTGTCAAACGCCGTCGGAAAGCAGCAACAGGTTGCCTGGTCGCAGCGAATCCGAGCATTTGCCAATGGCCAGCGTGGCGACGGTCAGATTGGGGTTGCTACCTCATCAATAATGCGTTGCGGTGTCCTGTCGCGACGAATCGCAATAATGTGGAAGTTCACCTTGCCGATTGTGCTGATGGTCATTGCAACGTTTGAGCTTGGAATTCTCCTTGCACCATCGGAACAAAAACCTGAATTCACCGATCTAAAAATCATTTTTCTTTTGATTCTTTTGGTGTGCGGCGCGCGCGACTTCATTTGGCGGAAGAAGCTTCAAGCCGCCTTCGCGTCGTTGGAGCGTTCTTCTACCTCAGCAGCCTGATCTGCTTTCAACAAATCATCCAAGAGGTCAGCCCACTGCTGCATGACGACTGCGCGACGTGCCAGCAATTTTGTGCGGTTATATGCGCGTTGGGTCTGATTGCCGACCGTATGCGCAAGCTGCGCTTCCAGTACGTCAATGTCCTCGTCAAACTCTTCGCGAGCAATCGATCGGAAGGTTGCGCGGAAACCGTGTGGCGTCTGCTCTCCTTTAAGCCCCGCATTTCGCAGGGCCTTGCTCAGCGTGTCCCTATGTAGGTGCGGTGTCTTTCGCATTGAGATCGCTGGAAAGATGTAATCGTTGTCCTTCACTCTCCATGTCGCGGCGAGTTCGAAAATCGCACACAGTTGTCGGGTGATCGGAATGGTGTGCTCTTCACCGACCTTCATCTCATTCCCCGGAATCGTCCATGTGTTTGTTTCCAGGTCCATCATTGACCAACGTGCGCTGACGACATTTGACGGTCGAAGGGACGTCAGCGCTGCCGTTTGGAGTGCGGCCTCGAGGATAGGGTCGTCGACTTCTGCAATCAGCTGCAGCACGCGACGCAAGCCGGTTTTGGTGATGACCGCAGGTACGGATGTGGCCTTGGGCAGCGCAACCGTCCCCCGTAGCGAGAGCAGCTTCCCGTCCTCCCTGAGCCCCTTCTTGATCGCGTGGTCCACCATTTGCGCGAGATAGGACTGCGCCTTCTGCGCCATGTGCGGGGCCCGCGCTGCGATCGCGTCCAGGGCGGACACCGCATCCGGAGTCCTGAGCGTCTCGATCCGGGTGTGGCCCAAAAGGGGAATCAGGTCACCCACTACGATCGTGGTCATCTTCTGGAAGGTTTTGGGTGCGGCGGTGGCCTTCTTTTGGGCGAGCCAAGCACGAGCGAAGACCTCGAAGTCGCCGCTCTTGGCCACCTCCAGAGCGCTGCGCTTGGCCCGCTGGGTGGCGACCGGGTCGGTCCCCGCCAACACCAGGCTCCTGGCTTCAAAGTGGGCCCTACGAGCGCCCTCAAGCGTCAGATAGGGGAAGCGCCCCAGCGATATTAGTCGCGGGGCACCAGCGACCCTGTAGCGGTATTTCCAGAGCTTGGAGCCGCTGGGGGTGATCTCGATACAGAGGCCCGCGCCATCGGGCACGCGATACGGTTTTTCGCGAGGCTGGAGGCTGTTGAGGCGGCTGATCGTGAGCTTGTGTATCGTCATGGCGATACACAAATTGATACACAGGAGGGGAAATACGCTACTGGACAATCGAGAACGTCTTTGGACGACTCATTCGCCCAACATTCTGATTTTTCTGGGTTTCCCCGTCCGCGCCGGACATCCTTGGACGTCCCTGAACATGCCATTTTGATAAATGGCGCCCGAAGTTGGACTCGAACCAACGACCCCCTGATTAACAGTTTCCTTTTAAATCAGTAAGTTACTGATTGATATGCAATGTGGATCTTTGCTGGTATTTGACCGAATTTGTTGAGAATCAGTTGTTTAGCTTTGTTTGAATTGAGTTGCCGGGACTGCGCAATGTACCTCTCATGTACCTGCCGGCGAAGGTTTCAGCGGAACCGCGGCTCTTCCCAGCGACCCGATTCTTCCTCTTCATCATCTTCGGCATCTTCCAGCGTCAGTACAGTCAACGTTCTGCCGAATTTTCCAAGGCCGATCACCTCCTCCAGCAATCCATGCTTTCCGCTTGCGCCAGAGAACCAATCGCTTGCCGGAGCACTGTCGCTGTCTTCACCGCCGCGGACAATGGCCTCTCGATCTTCTGACAGCCTCTGAGTCGCGCTATCACTTGGAACCTTCGTATTTCTGGGTAGTGGCCGCGCCCAGCCCACATGCGCTTGAAGAGTGTGGGTAGCGCAGAACTCAACGCGCCCGTTATGGCACTGGATCACGCCAGCAGGAAGATGGCCGATTTCTGCGTAGCGCAGTGCTGACGCTACTAATGAGGTTTCGCACTTAGTGGCCAGTGATGTGACAGCCGCCATGCCATCTGCATTCTTGTTGATGAGTGACAGGCAGAAAGGTTTTGGCATGAGCAGGCAGGCCGCGAAATAGTCTGCTTCGTGCTCGATCACATCCGAAGAGCCAAATCCCGCCCGCGACATGTGTTCATTGCTGTTCTTAAAGATGTGCTCCGGGTGTCCATCCAGGCAATAGTGGCCGATTTCATGTGCGATGCTGAAATTTTGGAAGCCTAGGTTGTCGATATGCGTGGCATAGACGATCGCGAATTTATCGCCGTTGCAAATAAGCCAGCCTGAGGCACCAGACATGGAAGCGGGTTTAGCTTCAACCTTGATCTCAAGATATTCGGCAATCTCGATCGGTTTGATTGGAAGTGAGGAACCGCCAGCATCCTTAAGAACTTCCAGGGCTTTTGCCTGGATTTGCTGCCGACGATAGGCATCCATTATTTCTTCCTTTGCTCCACCAGAGACTTGGCAACTGCTTCGAGCATTTGAATCTCGCTTTCAGTTGCATTTCCTAAATGCCGCGCGATTCGACTGGCTGCCCCAGTTGCATCCGGTGTATCGACAAGCCCCATGAGGTAGTCGGTACTCACACCCAACACTTTAGTCAGGCGTCTTAGGTTGTCGAAGGAGGGTTTCCGCGATCCGCTTTCAAAATGGGAGATGGTGGTGGATGGCAGGCCGGCTTCCTTGCTTAGGCCGGCTTGGGTAAGGCCGCGTTTCTCCCGTGCCTCTTTGAGGCGAGCTGGAAATTCGGTAGGCATGGCGGCGTCCGGTTGGCGGGTGGTGCCAAATCTTACTTGACGAACTCGACAAGTAGGGAGTATTGTCGATTTCGTCAAGTTTTTATAGCCGGCAATGTGCTGGCTGGGCTTGGCAGAGGTAAGCATCAATGTCTACCCGTAAGCCGATTGGTACTACCGCCCAGACGGGCGAAAGCTGTCCCGAAAGCGGCGTCTGGCAGCCCAGGGGCTATACCACCACCGCCCCGATCGCGAAGGGCAACCGCATGCCGCCCTATGACGGCAAGGCAGTCACCTGGGTGTTGAAGCAGTACGCCTAACCGGGGAACCAGGCTGTGGTCCAGGGGAGAGGAGCGCCCACTTCGGTGGGCGTTTTCTTTTGCGGGATTGTCCCGCGTCGCAGGCGGTGAGCCAGCCCTTCTTCAACTTACCCACTCCGCAAACTGCTAGCGATTCGCTGCGAAGTGATGTAAGGTGATGCAACTAATTCAGGTGTCTGGGCATGCCCGCGAAACGTGGACGGAAGCCGACCGGAAAGCCCCGTGCAACGCGCGCGACGGCAAGCCTTCCCCCCGACATTTATCAAACCCTGCAAGACATAGCGAAGCAGAAACGGGTATCCGTTGCCTGGGTTATTCGCGATGCGGCAGAGAAATACGTCGCCGATCAATGGCCGCTGCTCCATGCGGGGAAAGAATGACAATCGCGCGCAACAAGACACGCACTGCTTCGCCCGTGCGCGCGTCTTCTAGCCACTCTCCACGTGGTCGTTTCGCCAATCTGGACGATGACAAGCTGCGTGGTGGCTATTACACCTCGGAGAAGGTAGCTGCGTGGCTCTGCGACTGGGCAATCCAGTCGACCGAGGACGTAGTGCTGGAACCGAGTTGTGGCGATGGTGCGTTCCTGGAAGCTGCGACGCGGCGATTCCGCGCGCTTGGTGCGACGCCGACAAAGATCGCGCGTCTTCTTACAGGTGTTGAGATCATTCCTGCCGAAGCTCAATCGGCCATTGACCGCTTGCGACCCGAGCTTGGAAAAGCGGCTGAAAAGGTCGTGCACAACTCAGATTTCTTTGCCTGGTGGCAGGAGTCCGATCAGCCAGCATTTGACGCCATCATCGGGAATCCACCTTTCATTCGTTATCAGTCATTCCCGGAACCGCACCGCACCCGTGCGATGGCAATCATGGGCGATCAGGGACTGACCCCCAATCGTCTAACGAACATCTGGGTACCGTTCGTCGTTGCCGCGACCGCGAGCCTGAAACGTGGCGGGCGCCTGGCGCTCGTACTCCCGGCTGAAATCTTGCAGGTCACTTATGCCGCGCAGCTCCGGTCCTTCCTGGCCGATCATTTTGCGCGTATTGACGTGATCGCGTGCAATGAGTTGTTCTTTGAAAATGCTGAACAGGAAGTTGTCCTGCTGCTCGCGGATGGCGCGCTGGCATCTGCATCTGAAAAAAATGAGTGCCGAGTAACTTTGACTGCGGCTAAAACCGTTTCGGACATAACGAAGAAAAAGCCGGCGCATCTGCTGAAGCACGCAGAGCCTAAGACGATTCGTCACGATAGCGAGAAGTGGCTCAAATACTTTCTCGACAATCGGCAGATCACTTTCATGCGAGCGCTGCGAGAGGCTGATATCGCGTCGCCCTTGTCCGCCCATGCGAGCATTGATGTTGGCGTAGTAACAGGGAAGAACGAATTTTTCGTTTTGTCGGCCGATCAGGTCTTGGCACTTGGTCTCGAAGGCTATACGACGCCGCTTGTCTCTCGGTCGGCGCATTTGAAAGGTGGGCGGCTCGGCAAGGCCGATTGGAAGTCCCTCGCTGCAGCAGGGGATCGTGTCCATCTGCTGAATATCAGTCGCGTGCAAGCCGCAGGTAAGTTGAGCGCGAAATTGCGACGCTACATCGACGAAGGAGAGCAAAAGCAGTTTCACCAAGGATATAAATGTTCGATCCGCAAGCCTTGGTATCTCGTTCCGTCGGTGTGGGTGCCTGATGGCTTTGCCTTCAGGCAGATATATGACTTCCCTCGCATGGTGTTGAACACCGCGGATGCAACCTCGACGGATACTATCCATCGCCTTAGAAGCCTCGGCGCGAAGCCTGAGCGGATCATCGCAAATACCTATACCTGGCTCACGGCTGCATCAGCCGAGATTGAGGGCCGCAGTTATGGTGGTGGTGTTCTAGAGCTTGAACCGACGGAAGCCGAGCGCCTACTGATGCCAGCGCGTCTCAACGGAGCGATGCCTCTTACAGAGGTCGACCAACTAATTCGCGCCGGCCGACTGGAGGCCGTTCTTGAAGAAAACGCGCGCGTCATCCTGCGTGATCACATGGGGCTGTCGGCCACCGATTGCGCGCTATTGAAGGGCGTCTGGACGATGATGCGGGATCGCCGGCACTCTCGTCGGCGAGGTGCTGGAAAAGCAGCGCAGGACAATAATCCATGAGCATCGTGGACCCGAGAGCCACCGCACGTGCGCGCGTTGGCGAACTGGTCCAAAGTTTCAGGCGCAATGAAGCCGACTATCTCGGAGCCGCCTACAACGAGACGCAAGCACGCACAGACTTCATCACGCCGCTGCTCGCGGCATTCGGGTGGGATGTCCACAATGCGACTGGGCAATCGCTTGGTTTGCGAGAAGTCATCGAGGAGGCCACCGTTGAGGTGGGCGAAGAGCGCCTCTCTAAGAGGCCAGACTACGAGCTGCGCCTGGCTAGGCAACGCAAGATATTCGTCGAGGCCAAAAAGCCGAGCGTGCATATTGATCGAAATCGCGACGCTGCATTTCAGACGCGGCGCTATGGGTATTCAGCCAGCTTGCCGATCGCTGTTCTTACCAATTTCCATCAGCTTGCTATCTATGACTGTCTGCCTAAGCCAGACGAGGCAGACGAGGCGCATGTCGCCCGCATTTTGCTGGTTCGCTACGATGAGTTCGAGGCGCGCTTTGATGAGTTGTGGCCGCTGCTCTCGCGCGAGGCAGTCTATTCAGGCGACTTCGATCGCCGCTTCTCCGTCGATGCCACGCGCCACGGGGCAGATCAATTTGACGACTTCTTCCTGCGCCAGGTGCGCTCATGGCGGGAGCGGCTTGCGCGGGATATCCACCAGAACACTCCCGGCCTTTCGCCGGCAGAGCTGACCTATGCGGTACAGCTTTTTCTGTCACGGATCGTCTTCCTCCGCATCTGTGAAGATCGCGACATCGAGCGGTATGAAAATCTGCGCGGCCTTTCCGGCGGCAATAGCTTCAATGCACTTTTGGAGGAGCTGAGGCGGGCGGATGCCTTCTATGATTCTGGCCTGTTCCGTCTTCTCGACGACGCACGACTCGGCGTCCGTATCAGCGACGATGTGTTGAGCGGCATCATCAACGAACTGTATTACCCACAAAGTCCCTATACCTTCGCTGTTGTCGAAACCGAAGTTCTTGGCGAAATCTACGAGCAATTCCTGGGCGAGATAATCACGATCAATGCCCACCGCGCTGTTGAGATTGTCAGCAAGCCGGAAGTTCGAGAAAGCGGCGGGGTGGTACCCACGCCGCGCTATATCGTTGATGCCATCGTGCAGCGCACGCTCGGCCCCCATGTTGCTGGACGGGCCCCAGCTGATCTGGCCACGTTTACAGTCGCTGACATATGCTGCGGCTCCGGCATTTTTCTTCTATCGGTCTTCGAGTTCCTTACGGATCATTACCTAGCTTGGTATCAAGCCAACGACCGGGAAAATCACGTTGGCCGCACGATTTACGAAGCCAGCGCTGGGCAATGGCGCCTCACCTTTGAGGAAAAGCGCCGCATTTTGTTGACCCATATCCGGGGTGTGGATATCGACGCTAATGCCGTCGAAGTCGCCCGCTTTAGCCTTCTCTTGAAGCTGATCGAGGACGAAAGCGCCGCAGGCTTGCAAGACTACGTTGATCGCACCGGCTTGCGCGCTCTGCCAGAGCTGGAAGGGACGTTGCGCGCGGGCAATAGCTTGGTCAGCCAAGCAGAATGGATGGCCGCACGAGGCACGGCGTTACCTGCAAGGCTGCTGGAGAAGGTCAATCCGTTCGCCTGGCCAAATGAATTTCCGGCCGAACATGCGCGGGGTGGATT
The DNA here is from genome assembly GCA_018242465.1 of Pseudomonadota bacterium. Lineage (GTDB taxonomy): Bacteria > Pseudomonadota > Gammaproteobacteria > Xanthomonadales > Xanthomonadaceae > Solilutibacter. The sequence goes on from JAFEBY010000064.1 coordinate 56,796, forward strand.
CGACGTGATCGTGGGCAACCCGCCCTATATCCGCATCCAGAACATGCAGGCATATTCCCCTGAGGAAGCGGCCTTCTATCAAAACGCCGCCTCGCCCTACACAACGGCACAGCAAGATAACTTCGACAAATATGCGCTCTTTATTGAGCGATCCCTATCCCTTGTTCGGCCCGATGGCCGCCTTGGTTTCATCATCCCGCACAAGTTCATGACAATTCAGGCCGGGCGGGCCCTCCGTCGCCTGGTCACAGTTGGTCACGTGCTCGAAGAGATCGTGCATTTCGGTGTACAGCAAGTCTTCGGGCGACAAGCGGCGAATTACACCTGCCTGTTGATCCTCGATCGGCGAGGGCGACCCGAAGTCGCCGTCGAGCGTGTCGAGGCTCTGGAACCTTGGCGTTACGGAGCGCCTAGCCCGCGTAATGTGCTGCCGGCGGTCGAGTTAACTGATGAGCCATGGCAGTTCGCGAATGCCGACACTCGCGCGCTTTTCGCCCGTATCCGTGCGGCCTGCAATCGCGAACTGAGAGACGCGGCGGAGATCTTTGTTGGTGTCCAGACTAGTGCCGATCCGATTTACATCTTCCGTGCGGTTGCAGAGACCACTAATACCGTAACGCTCCGATGGAACGACCGGGATTGGCCAATCGAACGCGACATAGTTCGGCCCTGTCTGCATGATGCTAGGCTCTATCCGTACACTCGTGCTGAAGCCAACGCATGGATGATCTTCCCTTATGAGATTGTCAATGGCGGTCGCACCGCGGCTCGTCTAATTCAGCCAGCAGAGATGGCGCAACGCTTTCCGGTCTGCCTGGAGTACCTTACGGCCCGGCAGGCTGAGCTGGAACGTCGCAATATCGTTGGCGGTTCGGCTGCCGATCGGCAGTTCTACCAGTTTGGTCGATCCCAAAGTCTGACGAAGTTTGATAGCCCGAAGATCATCTTGCCCATCTTGTCGCTCGAAGCCCGCTACGCCTACGACGAGAACAACATCATGATGACCGGCGGCGGGAATGGCCCCTATTATCTGATTCGCCCCGAAGATGGCGCTCCTGAAACAAACTTCTTCCTGCTGGCGGTGCTACACCATCCGCTGAGCGAAGCGATGATCAGAACGCATACAAGCCCATTCCGAGGCGGGTACTACTCCCACGGAAAGCAGTTCATCGAGCATCTCCCAATTCCGTTGGCAACCCCGCAGCAGCGTGCGGAGATAGATGCTCTGGTTGGTCAGTTGATCGGAGCAAATGATGCCGCTCAGGCGGCGCGAACACCGCATCAAAAAACACTTCATGAGCGCAATGCGACGACGCTACGCGATCAAATTGAGGTGCACGTAAGCTCGCTGTTCGGTTTGTCGGGGCCAGATATTGCGTTAGCAAAAGCGGTCCCCATCCCCGCCTAGTTTTTCTTTTGTGCCCTGCATACTGCTTACTCGTCTTCGTGGATGCGGCGATGCTCACCCAGGACCAAACACGCTAACTTCAACTTCTGCTTCCCTGCGAAACGCTGTACGAGCGTATTTGGCCGTGAACCGAGCAACAGCCTCGTCGTCTGTCATGGGAAGGACACGGCGTTCTAATGCGATAGCTAGGGATGCCTCCCGAAGCTGATCGATTTGAGCCTGGTCAGGACAGGCTTTTTTCTCCTCCTCGCCAATCGCCGCCGAATAATCTGCGATGTGGGTATTGGCGAGTTCGCTGGCCACTTCGTAGGCCAGTACCTGCTCATAGGTGTACGTCATTCGACTCTCCACGTGTCACGTGCAAAGTGGTACCACTTTGCGGCCTTCGGCCTATCCTGCAATAGCCCTCCCTCCCTCCACTATTTTTTCTCATGAGAAAGGAATCCAAGTTCTTTTTTTCCTCATGAGGAAAAAATGAGGCCCAAAGTGGCGTCAAATTTCCTTGTGCATGCAAAAGGATTGAGGCCTCAATTGCAGCTTTTTTTCTTCCTCATGAGGAAGAAATTGAGACCTCATATGGCGCCTATTCGGCATCCGTGCACTGTGACAGGTTGGCCGTAGGCCAACGGAGACTAGCGACTGGAAGGAGCGTGCCTCACCCGCAGCGAGGCACGCTCCGGTCGCACCGCGAATCGGACACCCTTCATCGCTGAACAGCTAACCCCCATCCCCGCCAAACCCGCTTTCGCTCGGCGACGGCAGCTGCTCTGTTATCGTTTTCAGAGACCAGCCAGCCTGGAGTCCCCTGTGACGACCTATAACGAAGCCCTGCTAAAGGCGATCGAAGGTGATTTGCCGGACTACCACCACAAGCGAATGGCGCAGCGCCAGGCCGAGCAATCGCTGGCATTGGCCGCGGAACGTGCGAAGTCGAACCCGGATGTCAAGCGCATCGAGCAGCTTCTGGCGGAAATGGTCCAGACCGAGCGCGACAAGCGCGACCTGTCAATTACGGAGCGCGAAGTCCTGCAGCCCCTGCGCGACATGATCGCCGCCGAGAAGGAAGCTCAGAGTACCTAGCGATCGGGGGAAGACGGTGGCTTTGATGGCGACCGGCGCGGTGCTTTGTCCTGCTCATCCTTGTTCAGATAGCCCGAAGTGCGTTGCTCAGCAGACCGGACATCTTGGGACGCCGGCACTGTCTTCATATCCGTAACCACCTTTGTGATCCCGATCGCGAGAGAACGATCCTCCTGCTCTCCCTGTGCCAGCGCGAGCGCCAACTTGGCATATCCCTTGATAACCGCCGGAGACGCGGTACGCGGCGCTTGTGCATGATCCTGATGTGGTGTGGCATGTCGCGCTGCCTGCCGGACAGTGCGGCGTAAAGCGCCTCTGAGGTGCCTGGGCGTCGCATTGGCTTCAACCCCATGATCCCGTAGAGTCTCGGCGAAGCGTTCCCGCCAGCGCTGTAGATCAGCCTTACGTGGGTTGAGGCGGGTGCCATCGATTCCGAGCGCCTTCACGCAAAGATGCACATGTGGATGACGCTCGTCATCATGTGTTGCAAACACGTACTGATGATTCTCGTTGAACTCGACCTTGGCAAAGGCTCGAGCTGCATCTGTCACCGCTGCCCGATCCGTGCCAGGTGGCATCGAAAGCACGATGTTGAAAGACTCCTTTCGGCGGCTCTCTTCCGGAATGCCATACAAGCCGTATTTCCATTCCTGCCCCAAATCGCGGACAGCTTCCCTACCAGCGATCACTCGGCCTGTTTCGTCTTCCAGAGGCACGGCGCCGTTACGGGAGATGTAATCGAGATGAGGCCTGATTCGATTCATCCCGCGTCCGCCGCCGGACACCTTGACCATGACTTCGGGGACTTTGCGCACGACCCGGTTTAGCCGACCGCGTGCTGCAGAAGCACCTTGGGACTTGAGCGGAGCGGGCGTATTGACAGCAATCCGTGCTCCGGCAATCGTCCGCTTGCCAACCCGTCCTTTGGTTGGCTTGAAGCGGAAGCCCTCATCCCATTCGATGAGGGCACGATCGACCAGACTCATCGGATGCCCCATCTCTCGCGATTGGCCAACAAAAGGGCATTCACCAGATCGAGGTGGCTTTTCACTTCCTGCCTGAAGTCATCAATCCCCGCAACAGCCACCTGCAAACTGTCATCGTTGGCCGCACCATGCATCATGTTCAGACGCCGCGTGACCTGATTCAAATTGGTTCCGATTGCCACAAGCTGCCTGTTCGACTCACCGACTGCAGCCAGCTCCGGCATTCCAAGCTGAGGATCACGAAGCAGTCTTGCCCGTGTCAGGAATACGTACCACCTCGCAATCGAGGTGCCATCCGCTGCGGCACAAGCCGCTACCTTTTCGTATTCCGATTCCGTCAAGCGAAGATGGATGCGACGCTTTGCCTTCTCTGGCTGCTCGACGACCACCGAGAACTGAGCTGGGCTTTGTGGTGCATTCCCCGAAAGTTTTCGAATCGCTTGGCGCAGCATATCGCTACAGGAAACCTTTTTCTCTTTACAAAATGCCTTCCAATTCTCCAACTCTTTTGGAGAGAGATAGACTTTGATGAGTGGGCGAGACATGGCCATGCTTACCCTCCCGTCAATCCGACTTTCGAACGGAATTTTTGCCACTCCACATTTGACGCCGTCGCTCTCTCAAGGCTTGTCGGTAGGTCGAATTCAGGGGATAACTGCGCCCGAATGCGATGTGCTCCAGGCGAGAGGATGTCGTTTGAAGGCCCGAGATTGGATCCAGGCGTTGGCTGGTCGGATTGAGAATTCGACCTGCGCTGCTCAACCCACCCGACGCAGCACGCGCTGTCGTTGTCACGGGCAAGGCCATTTGTCGAAGCGACATTGCTGCCATCGAAACGCCGCCGGCGATGGATGATGCCAACGACCCAACCTGGTGCAGCATGTAAGAAAAGATTCCGGCGATGCCAAGAATCTGAAGCGCCGCAAACGCCGGAGAGTTTGTGCCGTCGCCAGAGACATCGGCGCCTTGGATAAACCTGTCGAAGGCTGCCATGCCGAACGACATGAAAACCGCCACCAACACGATGGTGAACACGTAGTTCATGGCTTGGCTGAACCACGAATCGAAGAACCGCGCAGTGGCTGGCCACATCAGGCACACGATGAAGAGTGGGCCAACGGCAAACAGAGCGGCCAAGGCAAATTTGGCAGTGATGACGATCGCTCCACCGATGAGCGTAAACAGCACGGCTCCCAAGCCAATTGCAGCGCCACTAAACCACCAGCCCAGCGCCGAACCCACATCCCAGCCAGAATCGTTGGCTTTTGCGAAGCACTGTCCTACAAGATCGAAAGCGTGGTCTAGCGACGTATCCAGCGTTTTGTAGATCGAACCACCAGGATCTGCACCACCCGTGTTGAGTGCGGCCGCCAACCCTTCCTGTAGGCCATTGATACCGCCCACGACCCATTCCATATAGTGGCCTGCGGAAAGCGCGATCGCACCAATAAATGCAATCTTGGCGCACTTCTTCACGACATCCCAGAATGGGTTCGACAAGTAACCGGCGATGATGAGATAGCCCATAATGGCCAGGTAAAGCGTCGTTCCAATGAGAACCGTACCGCTCACCGCCGACATGACGTTGCTCGCTGCAGGCTGTACGAAGGCGGCGATAGCGTTTTCAACCGTTTCGCCAACGAACTCGAACAGCATTACGCCTGGCGCGTTCATAGCGCACCTCCCTTGCCATTCCCATCGGGCACGATGCCGCGCCCTTGAGCACCCCACGTTGTCTTGTTCCTGGCCTTATTGGCATTCATGCAATTTGGTGTTGCGGCGAGCTCGCCCGGGTTGTTTCGGCACGCGACCAACACATTCTCCGTGTCCTGCGGATGTGCCACGTACCACTCAACTGTCTGGGTTGGTCCCTGGCGTTGGCAGGCCATCAAGCTGGCAGCAATCGAGCACGCTGCCAGCATCGCGAATTTTGTGGTCATAGCTGAATCCTCGAAGTTGAACCGCTCACCAGCGACAAAGCCGCAATGGCTCGCTGTGGGCTGTCGTAGTCGAGGCGTCCGCGACAATGCATCCACACCCACGCCACGAACCAGGCGAAGACAAGCCACGTCAATACCGCTGTCGACTTGACGTGAATGCCTAGTTCGGCCAGTGGGAAACCTAGCCAATCGTGCAGGGCCAAGAGCAACTGCACGACAAAGATAAACAGCACCATGCAGTCCGCCAGGAATGCTGTGTGGAAACGACGAATTGCCGGATCAAAAAAGCCCCGACGATGGATCGTTTTCCAGAACCGTGCGAGCTGGATAACGGTAAACAATTCCAGCAGAACGATCGGGGCATGGATGAGAGTCGCGGACATGTCGTTCCTCCTTAGTGGCCGAACGTCAGGGGTTGAGCACTCACCCCACGCCCGCTTGAGTTCCAGGTCTTCGAGTTGACCTCCCGGCGCTGCTGTTCGATCAGGCGATCTTCTGCCTGGGCCATCATCTGGAACATCTGCAGCTTTGTGTGCTCGTTCTGCAGGGCGGCCTGCTCGCCCTGGATACGGGCTTGCAGCTCGGCGATCGCCTTCGGATCCGTGGTGCCGTTGATCTGCTGCACTAGGCCCTCGATCTGCTCCCAGCGTGCCTTGGCCTTGTCGAAAGCGTCGGATGCGAAGGCCTTGTCCTGCGCCGCCTTGTTGGCCTGGCGCTGGCACACCTGCTGATCGGCGCCTTGCTTCGCTGCGCAGCTGTCATAGAGCTTGTTGGCGTCGCGGATCGCCTGCGCAGTACCAGTCAGGCCCTTGTAGCCGCCCTGACGCACGCGGTCGTACACATCGCGCCATTCCTGTGGCAGATATTGCGCATACTGCGGATCGTTGAGGATGTTGCCCAGGCCACGGCTACCCGTCATCGACTGGTACTGCTGCTGCAGCTGCTGGTACTGCGCTTTCAACTGCTCGATCTGCTGGACTTGCTTGCCGATCGAATCCACCCACTTCGCGATATCTTCGATGTGGTTGGTTTGGTGGACCGTGATCTGCGCAACGTCCGTTACCGGAACCTGCGCGAACGCGGGATTACAGAAGGCCAACGCGAACATGCACGTGGCCAGAGCTTTGAACTTGAGTTTCATGGTGTTATCTCCTGACAGTGTTAATGGTGTTGGCCTCCAGTCGCACATCCCTCCAAATCGATAGCTACGAACGCCTCATCTCCGCAAGGGCGGCCGCAGCGATTTCTTTGCTTCGTGCTCGCGCACTGGGATCAGCCAGTCGAGCAGCGCGCTCAGCAGCCTCAGATTTCTTTTGTTCGGCCTTCGCCGCTTCTTTGATCCGCCGATCGCGCTCGGCCCTAATGGCCAGCGCGTGGTTTGGCTGGAAAATTCCCTTCTTGGCTCGGTCGATTAAGGCATGCAGCCATGCTGGCCACTGCCCCTTGATTACCTTCTCACGCAACGCCCCAGCTAGCTCATCTAGCAAGTCCTGCTGTTGCTGCAGGTCTAGAAAATGGAATTTTCCAACTACTACTATTCGCTCGTGCTTGGTTAACTGGGACAGGAAAGTCCAGTCCAAGCCCTCATTGGTAGTAGTAGTTTCTTCTTTATTCTTCTTGGTACTACTACTACTGCTTTTAGGAGGGCGGTCACGGGACGCCGGTTCAACCGAAGTCGGTTTGCCTGACTTCGGTTCAGACTCCCATTCGGACCAACCAGATATTTGGGTGACAGTGCGCCAGTGACCTTTTTCGTCTTGCGTGCGAAAAACCTTTGCATACCCGTACATGCGAAGTTCTTTCATCGCAGTAAGAATGGCGGTGCGACCTTCAGACGGTGACTCGCGAGCGATGGCTTCTGCCGTCATCTGAAATCCTGGGGCGTTGGTAAGTAGCCTTGCCGCGATACCACGGGCGCGGTATGAAATTCGCTTGTCCCGTAGCAATGGGACGGGGATGCTTTCGTGGGGATAACGACGTGGGCCGACTTCAATCGTCACGACGCGTCCTTACTCAACTGACTCGTCCAGCACCTTCGCCAGATCGATCACTCGGAAATAGATATGGCGACCAAGACGCGTCTTTGCGGGTTGCAGCTTTTTACCCAGTTCGCTATCAGTCGAGAGCGCCCAGTGAATGTGTGCCGGCTTCTTATTGAGGACATTGGCAAGCTGGGGCAGAGTCAATAGCGGCGAACCACCACTAACTCTCAGCAAAAGGTCTACGTTCGTCATCATTGGCCACGCTTGATTTGGCTTTGCCAAGCGATGTAGGACGCTGCAAAATTTTTCGTCAAGCGTTCAAATTGAACGCAATTGAAAAATTGCTTGCCAAAATGTCGAATAATTTCTCTGATGACGTGCGCCAAAATTCTAATTTTGGCGAAATAAATCAATTTCCCGCGAGGATTCTTGAGACTAATAAGGCATCAAAATGTCAAAAA
>JAFEBY010000065.1 GCA_018242465.1 Pseudomonadota bacterium
ACGATCGCCGCAGTGATGCGCGCCGCCTTCAACGGCAGCTTGTGGGCGAAACGCGCGCCGAGCAGGACCACCGGCACGTCCGCGACCAGCATGCCCAGCGTGGTGCCGGAAATCACCTGCCACAGTGGCGAATACTTGGTGGCAAGGAGAGCCGTGGCGACCTGGGTCTTGTCGCCGATCTCGGCGAGGAAGAATGCGATCGTCGTCGCAATGAAGGCGCCATGCGCCGGCAGCTTCGCGTCATCTTCAAGCGTGTCGGGCTTGAGCGTCCACAATGCGATGGCGATGAAGCAGACCGCGACGACCCAGCGCAGCACTTCGGGAGTGAGCCAGTGCGCGATGACCGTACCCAGCCAGGCCGAGACCGCGTGGTTGAGCAGCGTGGCGACAAAGATGCCGGCGATGATCGGCAGTGGCTTGCGGAAACGCGCGGCGAGCAGCAGCGCGAGCAATTGCGTCTTGTCGCCGATTTCGGACAGGGTGACGGTGCCGGCGGAGACCAGCAGGGAAGAAAAGGGCAGGTCGATCATGAAAGCTCCGGGGCCGGGCGCTAACTACGGACGAAAGCGGACACGACGCTGCCCGGCCGGGTGACGTCGCGCCTGCCTTCGGTCTTGTCCCATTGCCGGACTGGCGATGTCGTGCGCCATGGTCTGCGGACCAAGTATGTTGACGCACGCCCCGCGACGGATCGCGGCGGACGACTCCCCGAGGAAGGGATGTCCATATTGTAGCGGCTAGACTGTCGGCTCGTCGCCGAGGAAACCGTCATGCAATACCGTCGCCTGGGTTCAACCGGCCTGCAGCTCTCGGCATTGTCGTTTGGTGCGTGGATCACCTTCGGCGACCAGATCGGTCGCAGCGAATCGCGCAACCTGATCGCCGCGGCGTGGGACCACGGCATCAATTTCTTCGACAACGCCGAGATCTATGCCCACGGCCGCGCTGAGGAAGTGATGGGCGACGTGATCGCCGACCTGCGCCTGCCCCGCGATGGCTACGCGGTTTCGAGCAAGGTCTACTTCGGTGCACGACCGCATCCGTTGCCGACGCAACGTGGCCTCTCGCGCAAGCACGTTTTCGACGCCTGCCATGCCGCGATGAAGCGCCTGCGCGTCGACTACCTTGATCTCTACTTCTGCCATCGCCCCGACCCGGAGACCCCGATCGCCGAAACCGTCGCGGCGATGGACACGCTGGTGCGCCAGGGCAAGGTGTTGTACTGGGGCACCTCGGAGTGGCCGGCGGAACTGATCGTCGAGGCGCACCGCATCGCGCAGTCGGGCGGTTACACGCCACCGGCGATGGAGCAGCCGGAGTACAACCTGTTGCATCGCCATCGCGTCGAGCAGGAATTTGCACCGCTGTATGCCGATTACGGCATGGGCGCCACGATCTGGTCGCCGCTGGCCTCAGGCATGCTCACCGGGAAATACGCGAACGGCGTGCCTGCCGATTCGCGCTTGGCCCAGAACGACCATCAATCCTTGCGCCATGAACTGATGGAAGACCGCGATGGGGGCACCCGCATCGCCCGCTCCAACGCGTTCGTCACCGTTGCCCGTGAAGCCGGCCTGTTGCCGGCGCAACTGGCGATCGCGTGGTGCCTGCGCAATCCGCATGTCTCCACGGTGATGCTCGGCGCCAGTCGCGTCGAACAACTGCTGCAGAACCTGTCGGCGCTCGACCTGCAGGTGGACGATGTGGTGTGGGCGAAGGTCGAGGCGGCAACCGCCTCGGCGTGAGCGGAAAAGCGTCGCAGCCGGAACGCAACATTGTCCGCACGCGACCTTGCCTATACTCGCCATACATATAGGTGAGGGGTGGATGATGGGTGGGATTCTTGCTGCGGTCGTGTTGTTCGCGCTTGTGGTGCTGGTCGCCAAGGCGGTGCGGATGGTGCCCCAGGGCTATGAATGGACGGTCGAGGCGTTCGGCAAATACACGCACACGCTGTCGCCGGGCCTGCACTTCCTGATGCCGATCTACCAGGGTGTCGGCCGCAAGGTGAACATGATGGAGCAGGTGCTGGAAGTCCCCAGCCAGGACGTGATCACCAAGGACAACGCGGTGGTCAAGGTCGACGGCGTGGTGTTCTTCCAGGTGCTGGATGCCGCCAAGGCCGCGTATGAAGTGGCGACGCTGGAGATCGCCATCCTCAACTTGGTGATGACCAACATCCGTACCGCCATCGGTTCGATGGACCTCGACGAATCGCTGTCCAAGCGCGACGAGATCAATGCCAAGGTGCTGGTGGCAGTCGACCAGGCAACGCATCCCTGGGGCATCAAGGTCAACCGCATCGAGTTGAAGGACATCGCGCCACCGCGCGACCTGGTCGAATCGATGGCGCGGCAGATGAAGGCCGAGCGCGAGAAGCGCGCGAACATCCTCGAGGCCGAGGGCCTGCGCCAGGCCGCCATCCTCAAGGCCGAAGGCGAAAAGCAGTCGGTGATCCTCGAGGCCGAAGGCAATCGCGAAGCAGCGTTCCGTGCAGCAGAGGCCCGCGAGCGCCAAGCCGAGGCCGAGGCCAAGGCGACGCAGCTGGTGTCGGATGCGATTTCCGGCGGCAACGTGCAGGCGATCAACTACTTTGTCGCCCAAAAGTACATCGAGGCGTTCAAGTCGCTGGCCGAAGCGCCCAACCAGAAGTTCGTGATGATGCCGATGGAAGCGTCCGGCATCGTCGGTTCGCTGGCCGGTATCGCCGAGCTGGCGAAGGAAGCACTGGATCGCCAGCCCAGCGCGACTTCACGTCCGCCGCTGCCGTCGCAACGGAGCTGACGCCATGCGCATCGAAGTCATGGTCTGGGCCGGCCTGGCATTGCTGTTGTTCGCCGCGGAAGCAATGGCGCCGGGTGCCTTCATGCTGTGGCTGGGACTCGCCGCCGCCGCCACGTTCGTGATCGTGTTGCTGACGCCGGGCATGGCCGTGCTGACGCAGGTGATCGCATTCGCGATCCTCAGCGTGGCCGCCATCCTGGTCTGGCGGCGCTGGTTCCGCGGGCGTGGCCGCAGCAGCGACCAGCCGAAACTCAATCGTCGTGCGGAACAACTGGTCGGACAGGTCGCGGTACTCGTCGAACCGATCGTCGATGGTCAGGGCCGCGTTCAGATCGCGGACGCATTCTGGACCATTCGCGGGCCTGATACACCGGCTGGAACACGGGTACGCGTCATCTCCACCGATGGCATGGTGCTGGCGGTTGAACCGGCATAGCCGATGCGATAATCGGCGTTTTCCGCCATTCGGTAAGCGCCATGACCCAGAAGACCATCCTCAACGACACCCACCGTGCCATGGGCGCGAAGATGGTCGATTTCGGCGGCTGGGACATGCCGATCCACTACGGCTCGCAGATCGAGGAGCACCATCAGGTGCGTCGCGATGCCGGCATGTTCGACGTCAGCCACATGACCGTGGTCGATCTGCGCGGCGCGCGTACCCGCGAGTTCCTTCGCCAGCTGGTCGCCAATTCGGTCGACAAGCTGCAGAAGCCGGGCAAGGCGCTCTATACCGCAATGCTCAACCCGCAGGGCGGGGTGATCGACGATCTCATCATCTATTTCATGTCGGAAGACTGGTTCCGCCTGGTGGTCAATGCCGCCACCCGCGACAAGGACATCGCATGGATCACCGCGCAGGCGCGCGGCTTCGATGTCGAAGTCAAGGAACGTCCGGAGTTCGGCATGGTCGCGGTGCAGGGCCCGACTGCTCGCGCAAAGGTGATCGATCTGCTGCGTGAGGAAGATCGCGCACCGGTCTCGAAGCTGGTCCGCTTCAGCGCCCGCGAGGCCAGGACCGTCGACGGCATCGATGTGTTCGTCGCCCGCACCGGATACACCGGCGAAGATGGTTTCGAGATCATCGTGCCGGAAGATCGTACCGTCGCATTCTGGAACGCATTGCATGCCGGTGGCGTCGCACCGGCTGGACTCGGCGCGCGCGACACCCTGCGCCTCGAAGCCGGCATGAACCTCTACGGCCAGGACATGGACGACAGCGTGTCGCCATACGAGGCTGCCCTCGGCTGGACGGTGGTGCTTGACGAAGGCCGCGACTTCACCGGTCGCAGCGTCATCGAGCCGCAGGCGAAATCGGCGCCGCGCCAGATGATCGGCCTGGTGATGGACGAGAAGGGCGTGCTCCGTCACGGCCAGCGCGTCATCACCGCCAACGGCGACGGCGAGATCCTCTCTGGCACCTTCTCGCCGACCATCGGCAAGGCCATCGCGTTCGCACGCGTACCGGCCGGCGAACCCGGTGACGTGCGCGTCGACATCCGCGGCAAGGAAGTCCCGGTGCGCGTCGTGAAGTTCCCCTTCGTGCGCGATGGCAAGATCCAGGACGGCATTTGATCGCCCTTGCGGCAGGCGCCGCGGCA
>JAFEBY010000066.1 GCA_018242465.1 Pseudomonadota bacterium
CGATCACGAAGGCGCGGCCGACCACCAGCATGTACATCGCGATGACCGCGCACACGCCGACGAAGCCGAGCTCTTCCGAAATCACCGCCATGATGAAGTCGGTATGCGCTTCCGGCAGGTAGGACAGCTTCTGCACCGAACCGCCGAGGCCGACGCCCCAGAATTCGCCGCGACCGATCGCCATCAATGCATTGGTGAGCTGGTAACCGGAACCCAGCGGGTCTTCCCACGGATTGAGGTAGGAGACCAGTCGCTTCATGCGATAGGGCTCCATCAGGATCATCAGCGCCAGCGCCGGCAGCGCGAGGATCGCCGGGATCAGCATGCGCGGCATGTGCACGCCGCCGAGCACCAGCATCACCGCGGTGATCGCCAGCAGCAGTGCAGTCGAACCGAAGTCCTTCTGCACCACCAGCAGGATCGCGCCCATCACGCAGGCGACCAGGATCGCCTTGAGCATCGCCTTCCAGGTGCCGTTCACTTCGTCGCGGAAGCGCACGAGGTAGCTGGCGAGCCAGACGATCATCAGCAGCTTCACCACTTCCACCGGCTGGAAGCGGGTGATGCCGAGGTTGATCCAGCGCCGCGCGCCCTTCACCGTGACACCGAGCCCGGGCACCGCCACCACCAGCAGCAGCGCGATGCACACCAGCGGCAGCAGCTTGCTCCAGGACTCGATGTCCTTGAGCTCGGTGCGCATCAGCGCCCACGCCAGCACCATGCCACCAACCAGGAACACGACGTGGTGTTCGAGGAAATAGAACGGCGACTTGCCGTTGCTCACCGCTTCCGGGAACGACGCCGACGCGACCATCACGGTGCCGAACGCCAGCATCGCAAGGCCACCGATCAGCAGCCACACGTCGTAACGCCCGGCGATGGCATCGGCGCGCGTGGCTTGCTGGATGCGAGATGCGATCGTCGCCATCAGCGCACCTTCAACGTTGCGAGGCCGATCAGCACCAGCACCACGGTGATGATCCAGAACCGGACGATCACCCGCGGTTCCGGCCAGCCCTTCAGTTCGAAGTGGTGGTGGATCGGCGCCATCCGGAACACGCGCTTGCCGGTGAGCTTGAACGACGCCACCTGGATCATCACCGACAGTGTCTCGATGACGAAGATGCCGCCCATGATCACCAGCACCAGTTCCTGGCGCACGATCACGGCGATCGTGCCGAGCACCGCGCCCAGCGCGAGCGCGCCGACATCCCCCATGAAAACCATCGCCGGGTAGGTGTTGAACCACAGGAAGCCGAGGCCTGCGCCGGCGATCGCCGAGCAGATGATCAGCAATTCACCCGCGCCCGGCACCGCGGGAATCGCCAGGTACTTGGAGAATTCCGCGTTGCCCGATGCGTACGCGAACACACCGAGGCCGCAAGCGACCATCACCGACGGCATGATCGCGAGGCCGTCGAGGCCGTCGGTCAGGTTCACCGCGTTGGAGAAACCGACCACCCACAAGTAGGCAATCGTGATGAATCCGATGCCCGCCAGCGGTAGCGCGATCGACTTGAACAGCGGCACGTAGAACGTGGTCGCGGCCGGCACGTCGGCGAAGGCCCACAGATAGATGCCGATGCCAAGCCCGAAGATCGACTGCAGCAGGTATTTCCAACGCGACTTCATGCCGTTGGGATCGCGCTTGACGATCTTGATCCAGTCGTCCCACCAGCCGATGGCGCCGTAGGCCACCATCGAGAACAGCACGATCCACACGTACTTGTTGCGGAGATCGGCCAGCAGCAGCACCGCCGCGATCACGACGAGCAGGATCAGCAAGCCGCCCATGGTCGGCGTGCCGGCCTTGGAGAAATGCGATTGCGGGCCATCGGTGCGGATCGGTTGGCCACCGCTCTTGAGCGACGCGAGATAGCGGATCACGCGCGGGCCCCACCACAGCGACAGGCCGAGCGAAGTCAGCGCAGCGAGGATGGCGCGGAAGGTGAGGTAGTTGAACAGTCCGAAATGGATCTGGAACTGCCCAAGCCAGCGGAACAATTCAAGCAGCATGGCGCTCCCCCGTCGTCAAGGCCCGCACCACTCGATCCATTGCGCTGCCACGCGAACCCTTCACCACCACGCGAACGCCCGCATGCAGGTCGCCCGCGAGCGCGGCGATCAATGCATCGTGGCTGGCGAACACCCGTGCGCCATCACCGAACGTCCTGGCAGCTTCAGCGCTCAGGTCGCCGAGTGCATAGAGACGTTGCAAGCCGGCAGCCTTGGCCTGGCGGCCCGCTTCGGCATGCAACGCGGCGGCATCGTGGCCAAGCTCGCGCATGTCGCCGAGCACCAGCCAACGCTCCCGCTCCGACGATGTCGCCAGCGTCTGGATCGCCGCGGCGGTAGAACCGGGATTGGCGTTGTAACTGTCATCGACCAGCACCGCGCCGTTGGCGAGCGCATGGGTGGCAAGGCGGCCATCGACCGATGTCGCTGCCGCCAGTCCGCGCACGATGGTGGCGAACGGAATCCCGAGGCCAATCGCCAGCGACGACGACGCCAACGCATTGGCAACATTGTGGCGACCCGGCATTGCGAGCTGGATGTCGGCCTCACCCTGTGGCGTGACCAGGCGGAACCATGAACCGTCCGCATTCGCGCGGATGTCGCGCGCGGTGACGTCGGCGCTGGCATCGATGCCGTAGCGCAGCAGGCGACGGCCATGCGCACGCTGGGCGAAATACGGCGCGAAGGCATCGTCGGCATTGATCACGGCGACGCCATCCGAAGGCAGCGCGTCATAGATCGCAGCCTTGGTGTCGGCGACGCCGAGCAGGCTGCCCATGCGCTCGAGGTGCGCCGGCGCAATGTTGTTCACCACCGACGTGTTGGGCTGGACGATGCGCGTGAGGTATTCGATGTCGCCGGGTTGGCCCGCGCCCATCTCGTAGACCGCGAACGGCACGTCGTCGGGCGCATCGAGCACTGCCAGCGGCAGGCCGATCTCGTTGTTGCGGTTGCCGGGCGTCGAGTATGCCGGGCCATGTGCTTGCAGGATCGCGGTCAGCAGCGCCTTGACACTGGTCTTGCCGTTGCTGCCGGTGATCGCGGCGACCCTGGTCGCTCGCGTGCGCTGTACCGCGCCCGCCCACGCCGCCAGCGCCAGCTGGGTATCGGCGACGACGATCTGCGGGATCGCGGCATCATTCACTTCGTGCGAGACCAGCGCCGCAACCGCGCCCTTGGCGGCGGCATTGGCGACATGATCGTGACCATCGAAAGCCGGCCCTTTCAGTGCAACGAACAGCAGCGCACGACCCTGCGCATCGGGCAGCGCGCGACTGTCGCTGGAGACAGCGTCCGCGCGCACGCTGCCATCGCCAACCACGCGACCACCGGTCATCCGCGCAATGTCGTTCAAGGTCCGCGCCTTCACCGATGTCCCCCTGGCACGTAGACCTCCAGCGCCGCGCGTGCGACCGCGAGATCGTCGAAGGGATGCTTGATGCCCTTCACTTCCTGATAGGTTTCGTGGCCCTTTCCGGCGATCAGCACGATGTCGTCGGGACCGGATTCGCCGATGGCAAAATCGATGGCGCGACGACGATCGCGTTCAACCACCACCCGCTCCGGATGACGGAAGCCGACGACGATGTCGTGGACGATGGTGTCGCCGTCCTCGTTGCGCGGATTGTCGTCGGTGACGACAACCAGTCCGGCCCTGTCCTCGGCAATGCGTGCCATCTGCGGACGCTTGCCGCGATCGCGTTCACCACCGCAACCGAACACGCAAACCATGCGGCCCTTGAGGTGTGCATGCAACGAATCCAGCGCCTGCTCCAGCGGATCGGGCTTGTGCGAATAATCGACGACCACCAGAGGCAAATGACCATCGCCGCCGAGGCGGTTCATGCGACCGGCGACCGGACGCAATTGCGGCAGCAACGTGGCGATGGTGTCGAAATCGCGACCCTGTGCATGCAGCACGCCAGCAACCGCCAGCAGGTTGTCGGCATTGAAGCGACCGAGCAGCGGCGACAGGATGCGCTGGCGACGATCGCCAATGCGCAAGTCGAATGCGATGCCGCGGGCGTCAAGCGCCAGGCCTTCGGCAGCAATATTGGCGGCGGCGTCCCCATGCGCGGACGTGGTGATCGTGCAGACATGCGCCGGCAGCTTGGCCGCCAGTTCGCGACCGAAGGCATCATCGATGTTGATCACGCCGACCTTGAGCTCGGGACGCTGGAACAGCCGCGCCTTGGCCGCGCCGTAGCTGGCCATGTCACCGTGGTAGTCGAGGTGATCGCGGGTGAGGTTGGTGAACACGCCGATGTCGAAACGCACGCCATCCACGCGCCCCTGCTCCAGCGCGTGCGAGCTGACCTCCATCACCACCGCGGTGGCGCCGGCAGCGCGCAGTTCGACGAACAGTTCGTGGGTTTCCAGCACCAGTGGCGTGGTGAATCCGGTCGCCACTTCCTTGCCATACAGGCCCGCACCGAGCGTCCCGATGGTGCCGCAGGCCACGCCCAACTTGGCCCATGCCTGCGCGATCAACTGGGTCGTCGAGGTCTTGCCGCTGGTCCCGGTGACGCCGACGACGTCCATCGTCGCAGTGACATCACCGTGGATGGCGTTGGCGAAATCACCCAAGCGCGCGCGCAGCTTCGGCACCGCGATCGCATTCGCAGGAATGACGACGTCGCTCGGTGCCGGCGGATCGTAGAGCACCGCCACCGCACCGCGTGCCAGCGCTTCATCGACGTAGCGCAGGCCGTGGCGGCTGGCATCGTTGCTGGTCGGCAAGATGGCAATGAATACCTGGCCCGCCTGCACGGCGCGACTGTCCGAAGCGAACCCGGTCACGACGAGATCGGCGGGAACGCCCTGGATGTCCGGCAACAGGTCGGCGAGGCGGCGCTTCATTGCAGCGACTCCCGCATCTGGTCCGGCGTCGCGGCGTCATCGTCCGTCGCGACAGGCTTCTTCTTGTGGCCCGGCGCCTGTGCGGCAATCCAGGTGTTGATGTCATCCGGCGGCACGTCCTGCAGGCGCAGCGCACCCTCCATCACGTTGCGGAAGACCGGACCGGACACCACGCCGCCGTAATACCCCTTGGCGGTATCGGGGTTGTTGATCACGATCACCATCGCGAAGCGCGGGTTGTCCACCGGCACCACGCCAGCGAAGAACGACAGGTATTTTTGCGCGGCGTAGCCACCATTGCTGGCCATGCGCGCCGTACCGGTCTTGCCGGCGACGTGGTACCCGAGGATCGCAGCCTGCGTCGCGGTGCCGCCGGGCTCGGTCACCGTCTGCATCATCTTCATGATGGTGTGCGCGAGCTCCGGCGTGATCACCTGCTTGTTCTCGCCACTGCCACCCTTCACGAACGATGGCACGGTGGCGATGCCGCCATTGGCCAGCGTCGAATACGCATGCGCGATCTGCAGCGGCGTCACCGACAGGCTGTAGCCGTAGGACATCGACTGCTTGGTGGTGCCGTACCAGCGTGCCGGCGGCGGGAACAAGCCAGCGGCCTCGCCGGGGAAGCCGCTATGGGTACTGGAGCCGTAGCCGAAACGGCGGACGAAATCGTAGAACTGCTCGTTGCTGAGTCGGCGCACGATCAATGCCGCACCGACATTCGAACTCTTGGTGATCACCCCGGTGGTATCGAGCACGCCGTGGTTGTGGGTGTCGGTGGTCCAGTAAGTGCCGTTGGGGATGCGGCCCGGATTGGTGTTGAACAGCGTATTCGGGGTGATGACGTGCGCTTCCAGCGCAGCAGCCACGGTCAGCGGCTTCATCGTGGAACCGGGTTCGAGCAGATCGGTGACGGCACGATTGCGATGGGCATCGCGATTGGTGCCATTGATGTTGTTGGGGTTGTACGACGGCACGTTGGCCATCGCCAGCACTTCGCCGGTATGGATGTCCATCACGACCGCCGAACCGCTGCTGGCACCAGCGTTCGTCACCGCCTGCTGCAGGTCGCGGTACGCGAGGTACTGGATGCGGCGATCGATGCTGAGTGCAAGGTCCTTGCCCGGCTGCGCCGGCTTGAGCAGGTCGACGTTTTCGACGGTTTCACCCTGGCGGTTGCGCAGAATGCGCTTTTCGCCGGGCTTTCCGCGCAACCAATCATCGAAGGCGAGCTCGATGCCTTCCTGGCCGCGGTCGTCGACATTGGTGAACCCGAGAACGTGCGCGACCGCATCGCCCTGCGGGTAGAAGCGCTTGAACTCGCGCACGCCATAGACACCGGGAATCTTGAGGTCGAGCACGCGTTGCACCACCGCCGGATTCATCCGCCGGCGCAACCACAGGAATTCCTTGTCGGCCTTCTGCGACAGGCCGCGTTGCAGCTCGTCGACCGGCATGCCCAGCGCCCGCGCCAGCCTGCCGATCTGTTCCTCATCGCCGGCCAGTTCCTGCGGATTCGCCCACAACGACATCACCGGCGTCGATACCGCCAGCGGCTCGCCGTTGCGATCGGTGATCATGCCGCGCGTGGTCGGGATCTCGACATCGCGCTGGAAGCGCACGTTGCCCTGCTTCTGGTAGAAGTCGGTGTGCACCAACTGGCGATCGACTGCGAACGCGATCAGCGCAACACTGCACAGGCCAAGGCCACCGCAGACCATCAGCACGCGGCCGCGGATGTCGTAGCGCGAACGCCCGATGCGCGTGCTGCGCTCTCGATCAATCAGGCCACGGATGGCGTCGCGCAAGTTCATTGGCGCACCACCACGGTGTCTTCCGGGCGCGGGTTGCCCATGTGCAGGTGTTCGCGGGCCGCCTTGTCGATCAGCGTCGGCTCGGCCCAGGTTGCCTGCTCCAGTTGCAGCTGGCTGAACTGCAGGTCGAGCTCATCACGCGCGCGCTCCAGCTTGTTGAGCTTGGAGAACAGCTGGCGATGCTCGAAACGATCGTAGGCAACGGCAATGCCGCTCACGACATTGGCAACCAGCAGCAGCGCGAACACCGCCCAGCCGCTCATGCCGCCACCTCCAGCTTCTCGGCCACGCGCAGTACCGCGCTGCGCGAACGTGGATTGGCGGCGAGCTCCTGCGCGTCGGCGCGAATGGCGGACCCCAGCGCACGCAGGGTCGGCGTAAACGTCTCGACCTGCGGCAGGCGGCGATTGGCCGGCGGCGCCTTGGCGTGGCGGGCGATGAACTGCTTGACGATGCGGTCTTCCAGCGAATGGAAGCTGATCACGGCCAGGCGGCCACCCGGCTTGAGGCGATCGTGGGCAGCAGCGAGCCCGGCTTCGACATCGGCCAGCTCACGGTTGATGTGGATGCGGATCGCCTGGAAGGTACGCGTCGCCGGATGACTGGTGTCCTTGCCTCGCGGCACCACGCGCGCGACCAGCTCGGCCAGTTCAGCGGTCCGGGTGATCGGGGTCACGGCGCGGCGCTCGACGATGGCGCGCGCGATCCGGCGCGACATGCGTTCCTCGCCGAAGGTCCACAACACATCGGCGATCTCGCGCTCGTCGGCGCGCGCCAGCCACTGCGCGGCGCTCTCGCCGCTGCCGGTGTCCATGCGCATGTCGAGCGGACCATCCTTGCCGAAGCTGAAACCGCGCTCGGCGACATCCAGCTGCGGCGACGACACGCCAAGATCGAGCAGCACGCCATCCAGGCCGGCGGCGGTTGCATCCCAATACGCCAGATCGGCAAACGACCCCTGGCGCAACGACACCCGCGCGTCGGCGGCTGCCAGGCGAGTGGCCTCCGCGATCGCTTCGGGATCCTTGTCCATCACCAGCAGCCGCCCTCCAGCGCCCAACCTGTCGAGCACGCCCCGGGCGTGGCCACCACGACCGAACGTGCCATCGAAATAGGTTCCGTCCCCTGTCACCTGCAGTGCTTCCATCACTTGCGAATACAAAACGGGAATGTGGGACTGCGAGGCGGACGCAGCCGCCGCGCCGCCCGTCACAACTTCAACTCGAGCATCTGCGCACTCAGATCGTCATCGCTGATCGACTGACGGATCTGCGCGTGACGCGCCTGCTCGCTCCACAACTCGAACTTGTCGCCCATGCCCAGCAGCACCGCCTTCTTCTCGATGCCGACGGCGCTGCGGTGGCTGGATGGAATGGAAATGCGGCCGTTGGCGTCGAGCTCGACCGGCATCGCCGAACCCACCAGGTTGCGCTGCAAGCGGCGATGCGCACTGAGCGTTCCCGGCAAGGCGTTGACCTGATCGCGCACCTTCTCCCACACGCCCTGCGGATAGAGGAAAAGGCAGCCGGATTCGAAGGGGTTGTAGGTGATGACCAGGCGGTTGCCGCAGGCCGACACAGCGTCACGATGGGCGGCGGGAATGGCTACCCGGCCCTTGTCGTCCACGGTGATGGCGGTCTCGCCCTGAAACATCGCTACCCTCTGACTGCGCCCATATCGGATCGCATCGACTCCACTAAGAACCACCAATTTCCCGGTGGTCCCACGAAGCCCCACCTTAGGAGTCGATTTCAGGGATGTCAACAATCGTTTTTGGGGAATTTCATCAAGCAGGTCAATGACTTGCGGTGACTTTCAGAGAATTGTTCAAGATTTATCCACAAGCGATTGTTTCGTCTCAAATTTTGAGATTGTTCAGTCTGTGGCGTCAGGCCCAGTCAGGGCGAACTGGACCGAAAACGCGCCAACCCATTCATGTTGCTTTGCAGCAATTTCCGGGCGATACCCCGTCTCCATCGGAAATGGAAGGGGTGGAAGGAGAAGGTGAGGAGCCGGCGACCTCTTGCACGGAAAGACCTGCGATCCAGACACCGCAACACCTCTTGAAAGAACACTCGAACTTTCCTAAGTTGAGCATCCCGGTGGTGCGGCGAGCCTTGTCATCCGCACTCTCAGGCCGTCAGTGTCCATCGTCGTGACGGCGCCGTTCGCCCGGATGATCTGCGAAGTGCGGCGTTGCTGTGCCCAGCGGCTCGTGCCTCACCAGCACCTGTGCAGCTCGAAACCTCGATTTGCCGAAGTGTCGGATGGAAAGCCTTGTATTTGCTGGCTTTCAGGGCTCTGGGAGCCCTCCGGGGTTCTACCGTGACAAGTTGAAAAGGTGCGGAGCCGGCCGGTAAGCCGGGTTCTGTCGTGGACAGTCATTCCTCTAGACCGCCCATCGCTGGACGGTTCAAGCAACCTACCCGGAACCAACGCGGGCCGCGCCAATGGTTCCCTATTTGGTCTTGCTCCCGATGGGGTTTGCCGTGCCGGCCGGTTGCCCGGCTCGCGGTGCGCTCTTACCGCACCATTTCA
>JAFEBY010000067.1 GCA_018242465.1 Pseudomonadota bacterium
ATCTGCGGATGTGCATTCAACGTGGTTTCGTAGACGATGCCGGTGTAGTAATCGAGGCCGCGCGCGATCGACAGATTGATCGCGTAGCGCGATTCCGGGATACCCATCGCCTTCAATTGTTCCAGAGTGTCGCGCAGCGCCTGACGGCCTTCCTCGAACTGCGGCGTGCCGGAACCTAGCGCATCAAGCTTCGTCAACGCATCGGCATGCCCGCTGGAACGAATGCGCGAAAACGCCAACAGGCGATCGGCCGTGTCCGCCGACAGGTTGAAATCACCGCTGGTCAACGTCGCATGCACCGCCTCCTCGCCACGCTTGTCGAGCTTGTCGAGTTCGCGCAAGACCAGGTCCTGGCGTTCGCCCTCGATGCCGAGGCCTGCGAAGAATCCGCGCAACAGCTTGCGGTGGTTGAACTGGATGGTGAACTCGCCCACGCCCAGCTTTTCGAACACGGCGTGGATGATCGCCGGGATCTCGGCGTCGTAACGCGGCGACAGCGCATCCTTGCCGATTACGTCGATGTCGCACTGGTAGAACTCGCGGAAACGCCCGCGTTGGGCGCGTTCACCGCGATAGACCCGCTGCATCTGGTAGCGACGGAACGGGAACGCCAGCTCGTGCTCGTGCTCGGCGACGTACCGCGCCAGCGGCACGGTGAGGTCGAAGCGCAGCGCCATTTCGGGAAGACCCGCGTCCTGCTTCTCGAGCGCGCCGGTCGACTGCACGAAATACACCTGACGCTCGGTCTCGCCACCGGTCTTGGTCAGCAACACCTCGGACAGCTCGAACACCGGCGTCTCCACCGGCAGGAACCCGAACGATTCGAAGGTGGAACGGATGCCGTCCAGCATGCGCTGGAAGACGACTTGTTCGCGGGGCAACAGCTCCAGCACGCCGGCCGGGGTACGCGGTTTGATCACGGTCACGCCATTCCACAAGGGGAAACGACAATTCTAGCGGGCCGGCCAGTCGATTGATCGCCCCACTTGCCCGTGCCCGACCCGGCCGGTTAAACTTGTCGGCTCAGTCGGGGTGTAGCTCAGTCTGGTAGAGCGCTACGTTCGGGACGTAGAGGTCGCAGGTTCGAATCCTGTCTCCCCGACCAATCGAGAGGTTTCATGCAAAAACCGCCGGAAGGCGGTTTTTTGTTGCGCGGCATCCAGCGCCGGGAACGCTGCGCGGATTCCCTTCCCGACCACGGTGCCCCCGGGGCGCTCCCATGCTTCCGGCCCCCTTGACATGCCCCTCACCTGAATCAGTTAGCTTCCGGATTGCGTGCTTGCGTTCACAGTTCTGAGGGGAGCTGATGATGCTTGAACTAGACCGGCAGCCCGAGGCCAGGATTCGGCTCGACACCCACCAGCTCGACGAATTCGAGGCGTCGCTCAGTGGCGTGGACGCCCACTACGTCGTCACCCGATCCACGGCCCACGAATGGCGGCTGCGCACGATCGATCTCGGTGACATCCGGATCATGCTCATGCAGTTCGGCTCCGACTGCGTCTTCCGCGGTGCCTTTTCACCCGGCAGGTTCGGCCTGGCGCTTCCGCTGTCGAAGGGCACGCGCTTCGCGCTCAACAGCACGCTGCTGGAAAGCGGAGCACTGGCGTGGCTGGCACCCGGGCAGGAGTACCACGGCGTTCGCCAGGGCGGCCTGCGTCTCGTGGCCATATCCATCGATGCCCGGCGCCTGCTCCACTGGTCGGAAAGATATCCCGGCATATTCGCCATCCCGGCGAACATGATCATGCACGCCAACCAGGGCGACATCCTGGGACTGCTGGCAGTGCTCCGCCAGATCCTGCACCTGGAAACGGTCGAACCACACACGCTGTCGGATCCTGTCGTTCGCGAAAACGCGTGCCGGCACCTCCTGGATGCCATCCGCCCGCTCATGGAGACCACCCAGCCATCGACGCCCGTCGACCATGGCCGCCCGCGCGTCGGTCGCGAAGAGATCATCCGCTCGGTCCTCGACGTGATCGACCAGAACATCGACGAGCCCATCCACCTGGAGGAACTCTGCAAAGTGGCCCAGGTTTCCGAGCGCACCCTGCACGCCGCCTTTACCGAATGCCTGGGCGTCAGTCCGCACCGCTATCTGATGATGCATCGGCTGCGCGCCATCCATTCGGCAATGCTGGTCGCCAGGCCCACGGACACCGTGGCCAGCATTTGCGCGAAATACGGCATCTGGGATTTCGGCCGCTTCTCCGCGCAATATCGCCGCGTTTTCGGTACTCGACCGTCACTGACGCTGGCGCGCGCACGACACGCCATGCCCGCGCTCTCCTGACCGTCACGCCCAGCCGATCAACGCAGCTGGTAACTGAAAGTGAAATTCACCCGCGGCGAACGCCGGTTCGCGCCCGGCGGCTTGTCTCCAACCGGTTCTGCCACCGCGAGATCGAATGCGTAGTAATGCTTGTCGGTCCAGCGCACGCCAATGCCGGCAGTGCCGAGCCGGGCGAACGTCGATGCGCCGTCGTGGAGCCAGACACGGGCATATTGCCCGACCAGGTAAGGCGTGACCTGCTTGACCCAGCGTTTCGATACATCGAAATACCGGTTCACTTCGAATGACGCGCCCCAGCCACTGTCGCCGGCGATGGAGCCGGGATCGTAGGCCAGGCCATAGCGTGGCCCGCCGAAACTCGACTGTTCGGTGGTCGGCAATGTGTCCTTGCTGTATTGGCCGGTCACGCTGAAGACAGTGGCGAAGCGATGCGCCCAGCTATCGCTTTGCGAAAAGGTCGCGCCATAACGCGTGAAGGAAGGATCCAGCGGCAGCACGGCAACGGTATTGCCCACGCGCGCGGCGACGCTGGCGCTGGCACCGAGCCCATCGATGCCGTGCGCGATTTCGACATCGAGCTTCCGCACCCGCTTGGCGCCGACCTTGAGCCAGTCCAGCTTGGCATTGACCACGCGCAAGCGGTATTGCTGCACCAGGCTCGCACCAGTGATGGTATTGACGTAGTCCTGTTTCAGCGCGGTGGTGTAGGCGCCACCCGCGAGTGAAAGATTGGTGTGGTTGTCCAGCAGCAACGGATGGCTGACCAGGAGCGACAGCTGGTCCTGGCGCAGGTTCTGCTTCAGGTAGTCCGGAAGCTGGTGGTCGATATCCGGGTTGCCTTCATAGTGCGATCCATTGAAGCGCAGCTGGGTGCCGTTCGACCCCAGCAGTTGCGAGTAACCCAGCGAATACAGACGCGGGTTCCCCCGCCCGGGAGGAAGCAGCGTGGAGAAATTCGCCTGCTCGGCGAATGGCAGCAATCCGTTTTCCGTCACGCTGGTCAATCCCTGCACGCCGGGATGGTTGAAATCGATGCCGGTGCTGGCATTGAAGCGCGTGCGCTTGACCGTCAGCACCATGCGGGTCGCGCCATCGGTGGTGGTGGGCGCCGGTACGCTGGCATCGATATGCGCACCGGGCAGCATGCCAAGCACCTGCAGGTAACGCTCGAAGTTTTTTTGCCGCAACGGGCGATCGCGCGTGATGTGCGCGGCGATGGCCCGGATCTTCGGCGCCATGTTGCCGGCATCACCCTGGATGACGACATCGGCGACGTAGCCTTCCACCACGATGATGCGCACTTCGCCATTGGCGAAATCCTGGGTCGGCACGAAGCCGAACGACAATGCATATCCGTGCGCCTGGTAGCGCGCACTGATTTTCCCGGCCGCATCCACCACGTCGGCAACGCGCACGGTCTTGCCGACCATCGGGGTGAACAGTGCGGCGATTTCCTCGAAGGGCACCGCGTGCACGCCCACGACATCGAACTTGCCGGGCGTGATTTGTGTTTGCAGCAACGCCGACAATTCGGGATTCGGTGCGTTGGCCTGCACCTCCGTACTGACCTTGGACGTCGCCGGTGCATCCACCCGTGGCAGGTTCTGCAGCGGATTGGCCGTCGTGGGTGGGCGAACCTGTGCTTGCGCCTGCAACGACACCACCATCGAAACGCCCAGCGCCGAACCGATCCATGCCTTCATGCGATCCCCTGTCTGTTCCCGGATAAAGCGGAGGCGGCCCGGGGCCGCCTCGCTCACTACGTCACTGCATCGAATGAACGATGCCCTCAGTGACCACGACCACCACCGAGCAGGCCCTTGAGAAGACCGCCGCTCGAACTCGAACCGCTGTTACCCGAGCTCGAATTTCCGCTGGGCGTGGTGCCAAGGAGTCCGCCGGCGCCACTGGTTCCGGTCAGGCCCGTCGCCACGCCGTTCACCAGATTGCTCGCGGCCTGCGTGACCGGTTGCAGCGATCCATTGACACTGGAAGTGCCACTGCCGCCGACTGCAGCGACCGCATTGCCTGCGGCGGTCACCACGCCACCGACTGCCGGAGCGAGTCCCGCCACCGGCCCGGGCGCCGCAGTGCCCGAAAGCGCCTGCCCCACGCCCACCACTGTCTGGCCCAAGCCGGTGACAGAGTTGGTGGCACCTGCTGCAGTCACGCCCACCGGGTTACTGATGCTGCCGGACTGCCCGATACCGGCAGTCACGCCATTGCCAAGCGTCGTCACGGCATTGCCGGTTCCCTGCACCGCATTGCCCACCAGCTGCGTGACGGGGGCTGCGCCGGGCAGCGAGGAACCACCGCTCGCCAACTGTCCGCCAACAGACGAGACGATGTTGCCGGCACCGCTCGTTGCGGCTCCGGCGACCTGTCCCGTGGTTGCAACCAGGTTTCCGTTGTTGCCCTGGCCCACTGTTGCAACCGGCGTCAACACGTTGCTGGCGGTCTGGGTGACGGTGTTCACCACCCCGGTGCTCAATGCGTGATCGATCGGTGGACTCGCGGCCGAGACGGCATTGCCGACCGACGACACCACGCCACCGACAGCCGATGTGATGGGTTGGATGGGAGAGCCCTGGAAGGAGCCGACAGCCGTCACCGTCTGGCCAAGGCTGTTCACTGCCTGACCGGTGTTGTTCACCACGCCGCTGATGCTCTGGACCGTCGTGCCGACCGGGTTGGTGGTATTGCCGATCTGGCCGACGCCGCTGGTGATTCCGCTGCCCAGCGCGCCCACGGCAGCACCGGTATTCGAAATGACACCACCCAACCCTTGCGTCACCGGATTGTTGCCGCCTGGCAGTTGCGAGCCGACCGAACCCACCGTGCCGCCAACGCCGGAGACCACGCCACCCACACCCGTGGCAATGCTGCCGATCGCGTTGCTGGGCGCTGGCAGGCCGGTTCCACCACTGCCACTGCCACTTCCGGTCCCGCCACCTGCGGTGCCGCCAGTTCCGCTACCACTGCCACTGCCGCCCGTTCCGGTTCCGCCACTGCCCGATCCAGTGCCGCTGCCACTTCCGGTTCCACCACCAGATGCGCCCGATCCACCGCCCGAACCCGAACCTCCGGATGTGCCATCGCCACCGGAACCACTGCCCGAGGGACCCACCGCCAAACCACCCGACGACGAATGCACGGAGCCCGAGCCGCTGCAGGCTGCCAACGACGCGACCGATGCAATGATCAGGCCGGCAAGCATGGTCTTTCTAGCTTCAATGCGCTTGTAATGCGTTGCCATGACTTTCTCCCGTGAATATCCAGCTTTAACTTGAGTTCGCGCAACGCGGATACGCGTTGCACGTCGCAACCCCAACCCCCCGTTGTCGAATTGGAATTCCGCAGGTCGATGCGTTGCGTACTGGAACGTATAGGGCACGCTGGAACATTCATCTACGTAAAACCGGCAAAAAAGCGCGCACGGAAATCCGGCCATGTCCTCTGGCGATTGAAGCTCCGACTTGCATCGCCGGGATGCATGACCTCCTGCACTGCGTCGCATTCATTCCAGCAATCAGAATCCGCGTATCGATAACGGGGACTGATGCGGGTGAAAACGATGTCAAGAACGAAAAAATGGATGCTCTCGCTGGCGCTGGCATGCGCGGCCGCGACGGCGCATGCCGGGGAAACGCAGGTCGCCCGCACGGGCTACAGCCTGCAAGCGGACCAGCAGGGACAGGGTCCGATCACCGTCGTGTTCGAGTCGGGTTTCGGCCAGGGCGGCAGCGTGTGGAAGGACACGATCGCCAGTCTGGGTGTCGATTGCACCTGCATCACCTATGCACGCGCCGGGCTGGGGAAATCGGGAACCGACGGCACGCCGAAAACCATCGAACAGCATTTGCAGGATCTCGGTGCCGTCATGGATTCGCTGGCGCCAGATCGCAAGGTCGTGCTGGTCGGTCATTCCTACGGTGGATTGCTGGCCACCGAATTCGCGCGCAAGTATCCGCAGCGTCTCGTCGGAGTGGTCCTGGTCGATCCCGCGACCATGGGGCAGCGCCATGATGCCCTGCGTGCCGATCGCAAGCGCGTGCTGGCCGACGACAAGACGCTGTTGTCGATGTTGCCGCCGAAGATGGCAGCGGACTACAAGCTGCTGATCGCCCAACTGGACAGCGATTCCGCCGCCGCCCCGCGCAGCCTGCCCGACCTTCCCGTGGCCTTGCTGACCTCGACGCGGGTTGCAGCCGAGCCGATGGTCTTCGAGGAAACGGCCGAGGGCAAGGACTTGTGGAAGCGCGAGCACGCGGAACTCTTCGCCGGCGCATCGCGCGGATTCCACCAGTACTACGCCACCGGACACAACATCCACCGCGAGAATCCCAAGGCCGTGGCCGACGCGATCCGGTCGGTGGTCACGATGTCGAAATCCGGCAACTGACGGAGGCATCGGCGAGCCGCATACCGTGGTCCCGCGGCCGGATCGCATAAAATCAGCGATCGCCCCACCTCCGCGTCCGATGAGCCTGCATCTCTACAACACCCTGACCCGTTCGGTCGAACCCTTCGTGCCCGCGTCGCCTTCCGGCCCCACCATGTATGTCTGCGGCCCGACGGTCTACAACTACGTGCACATCGGCAACGCCCGCGGCCCGGTGGTGTTCGGGGTGCTGGCGTCGCTGCTGCGCCGTCGCTACGGCGGCCTGCGCTATGCCCGCAACATCACCGACGTCGACGACAAGATCAACGCGGCGGCGAAGGAACAGGGCACGCCGATCACCGCGATCACCGATCGCTTTGCCGCCGCCTATCGCGAGGACATGGCCGCGCTCGGCGTGACCGGCGCGTTCGCGCCCGACATGGAACCGGCCGCGACCGACCACATCCCGCAGATCATCGCGATGTGCGAACGCCTGATCGCCGATGGCCACGCCTATGCCGCCGAAGGCCACGTGCTGTTCGCAGTGGCGAGTTTCCCCGGATACGGCAAGCTGTCGCGTCGCGATCCCGAGGACATGCTGGCCGGCGCACGCGTCGAAGTGGCGCCGTACAAGCGCGATCCCGGCGATTTCGTCCTGTGGAAGCCGTCAAGCGACGATCTTCCCGGCTGGGAGTCGCCGTGGGGGCGCGGACGTCCGGGCTGGCACATCGAATGCTCGGCGATGGCCGAAGCGCATCTCGGCGACACCATCGACATCCACGCCGGCGGCATCGACCTGCAATTCCCCCACCACGAGAACGAAGTCGCGCAGAGTGAGTGCGCGCATGGCGGCAAGCCGTTCGCGCGCTGGTGGATGCACAACGGCATGCTCAACTTCGGCGGCGCCAAGATGAGCAAGTCGCTGGGCAATATCGAGAAGGTCCACGACCTGGTGCGCGCGCATCC
>JAFEBY010000068.1 GCA_018242465.1 Pseudomonadota bacterium
GACCGGCCACGGAGCCGGTTCCGTTCTTTCCAATTCCAGCCGAGGCTTTCCCGCGATGCAAAAACCCGCGGTCACCATCATGGTCAAGGCGGCGCGTGCCGCCGGCAACATCCTGTTGCGCAATCTCAATCGGCTGGAATCGATCAACGTGGTCGAGAAGGCACGCCAGGACTACGCCAGCGACGTCGATCGCGACGCCGAGGACGCCGCCGTGCGCGAACTGCGCCGCGCCATGCCCGATGTCGGCGTGCTCGGCGAGGAATCCGGCCAGTCCGGCAACACCCGTACCACCTGGGTGATCGACCCGCTCGACGGCACCAGCAACTACATCCGCGGCCTGCCCCACTACTGCGTTTCGATCGCCATGGTCGAGAACGGCGAGCCAGTACACGGCGTGATCTACGATCCGATCCGCAACGAATTGTTCACCGCCAGCAAGGGCAGCGGCGCCTTGCTCAACGGCGTGCGCATCCGCGTCGCCGAGCGCAAGGACCTGACCGGCGCGGTGCTCGCTACCGGGTTCGCCCCGCGCGAACGCGAACGCCTGAGCGCGCAACTGCGCTGCACCGACCTGCTGCTGACCGAACACGGCAGTGAGGACATCCGTCGCGCCGGATCGGCCGCACTCGATCTCGCCTACGTCGCCTGCGGTCGCGTCGACGGCTACTTCGAAGCCGGCGTGAAGCCGTGGGACATCGCCGCCGGCGTGCTGCTGGTGCGCGAGGCCGGTGGCCGCGTGATCGCCGCCGATGGCGGAGCGACCGGCCCGCTCGATTCACGCGGCCTCGACCCGCGCATGGTGATCGCCGGCAACCTCAAGCTCAGCGATGCGCTGCAGAAGGTCGTGGTGAGTTCGGGGTATGCGGCCAGTCTGCGCGGCTAATCGTTCGCCACGTCGCAGCAAACAAAAACGCCCGGTTCATGCCGGGCGTTTTTCATTCAATTCACTTCGATCTGTTTGCTGCGCAGGATATTGCGATACAACGCCGTGCCCTTGGCCGCGAGGTAGGCATCCTCGATTTCACCGCGATCGGCGGACTCGAGTTGGCGCGACAGGCATGCCCGCACGAAGGCACCCTTGTCACCGTACTTCCCGATGCCCCAGCGCGTGCCGCTGGCATGCCCGGGCCAGAACGCCTGCCAGGCCGTTGCGCCATCGCCTTCGTTTTTCAGCATCACGCCAACCACGCCCGAAGCGTTGCGCGCGGTCATGCGATCACGCGCGCTGCTGGCATCCGGCAGCGTCGTCTTCACTTCGTCCAGCCAATTGCTGGCGGCGGCCTGCGCCTTGGCCCAGGTGGCAAATTCAACCAGCGAGAAGTTGCGGGAATGCAGCACGCCATCACGACGGATACGCGCCATGATGCAGTTCGACGCGGTATTGCGGGTGAGGTTGCGCGGGAGTTGTTTGCGCATGGGAAGATGTTCCTGTCGCTTACGGCCGGCGGGCCAGCGCCGCATCGTCCTTGGCCTTCGGCAGCAAGTCCTGGCGCGACACCTTGAACGGGCCGATGGCCAGCAACGGCACCGCGACGATCACCGAGGAGATCACCACGATCACCGCGCCGATCATGTGCGTTTCGGCCAGGCCTTCCATGGTGCGGCCGCCGTACATGTACAGCGCCATCGCCGACAGGAAGAACATCACCGCGGTGATCACCGTACGCGACAGCGTCTGGTTGATCGAGCGGTTCAGCACTTCATTGGAGTCGACGCGCAGCGTGCGGAAGTTTTCGCGGACACGGTCGAACACCACGATGATGTCGTTGATCGCGAAGCCCATCACCGACAGCAGGCCGGCGAGCACGGTCAGGTCGAATTCACGGCCGAGCAGCGACATGTAGGCGATGGTCAGGATCAAGTCGAAGAACGCGGTCATGCTGGCCACGATCGCGAACTTCAACTCGAAGCGGAAGGCGATGTAGATCAGGAACCCGACCAGCATGAAGATGGTCGCGTAGAGGCCGTTCTTCGCGAGGTCCTTGCCGACTTGCGGACCGACGAATTCGCCGGGCTGCACGGTGACGTGGTTGGCACCGGTATCGACCGCCTGGCGCACCTGCTCGGAGATCTTGCGCGACGCATCATCGGCATTGTTGTGCTCGCCCTGCGGTTGCAGGCGGATGATCACGTCGTTGCCGCTGCCGGCGTTCTGCACCAGCGCGTCGTGGAAACCGGCCCTGGTGAGCTGGTCACGGACGTTGTTGGTCTCGACCGGCTGGGCGAAGTGCGCACGCACGACGGTACCGCCGGTGAATTCCAACGCGTAATTGAAGCCCCTGAGGCCGATGACGGCGATCGAGCCGATCAGCAACAGCAGCATCACCACCAGGATCGGGCGGCTCGGCCGCATGAAGTCGATCTTGGTGTCGTTCGGGAGGATATGAAGCGGGAAGAGTTTCATGAATATCGTGTCCGTGGCCCGATCAGATGGCGATCGACTTGAGGTGCTTGCGACGGCCGTAGATCAGCGTGGCCAATGCGCGCGACACCGTGATGGCGGTGAACATCGAGGCGAAGATGCCGATGATCATCGTCAACGCGAAGCCCTTCAGCGGACCGCTGCCGAAGGCGTAGAGCGCCACGCCGACGATCAGGCCGGTGAGGTTGGCGTCGAAGATGGTGTGGCTGGCCTTCTCGTAACCGGCGGCGATCGCCGCCTTGGCTGGCATGCCGTGTCGGAACTCTTCGCGGATACGTTCGTTGATCAGCACGTTGGCGTCCACCGACAGGCCGACCGACAGCGCCAGGCCGGCGAAACCAGGCAGCGTCATCGTCGCGCCGAACAGCGACATCACCGCCACCACGATCAGCAGGTTGAACAGCAGCGCCACCGAGGTGATGAGGCCGAACATGCGGTAATAGATGGTGAAGAAGCCGAGGGTGAACAGGAACGAGAACACCACGGCCTTGATGCCGCGGCTGACATTCTCGGCGCCAAGGCTCGGGCCGATCACGTATTCCTCGACGAAGTCCATCGGCGCCGCCAGTGCACCCGACTTCAACTGGCGGACCAGGTCGGTCGCCTGCTGCTGGGAGAGACCGGTGGTCATGAAGTTCGCACCAAACGGCTCATTGATGTCGGGTGCGGTGATCACGCGTTCCTGCACGCGCGAACCGCGCACTTCCTTGCCGTCGGCGTCCTTGGTCACGGTCGGGATGCGATCGATGTAGACCGTCGCCAGACGCTTGTGCACGTTGTTGACGGTGTGGTCGAACATTTTCTTGCCGGCGGCCGCGGTCAGCGTTACGTTCACGGACGGCATGCCGGTCTTGGGATCGGGCGTCGCCGTGGCGTTCAACAGTTCGTCACCACTCACCAGCACACGCTTGGAGAGCAGGATCGGTGCGCCGCTTTCGAAGTGGTAAAGCTTGGAATCCGGCGGGATATTGCCGCTGCGCTGCGCTTCCGCGGCAGTGGCTTCATCGCCGGTCACGGCGCGGAATTCCAGCGTGGCGGTCGCGCCGATCTGGCGCTTGGCTTCGGCGGTGTCCTGCAGGCCGGGCAATTCCACCACCAGGCGATCGTTGCCCTGGCGCTGCAGCACCGGCTCGGCCACGCCGAGGCCGCTGATACGGTCGGCGATCACCGCGCGGTTCTGGTCGATGGCGTCGACCGCAACCTTGGCGAAGTCCTGCGCGTTCATGCTCAGCACCACCTGGTTGCCGCGCACTTCGGTGGTGTATGGATTGCTGCCACCGGCGGCGTTGGTGCGCAGACCGGCATCGATCACCTGCTGCGCCTTGGGCGCATCGGCGGCTGTCGGCAGCGTGGCAACGACGGTCTGGTCGGGCATGGCATCGACCGATCCAAACGTCACCGCCTTGTCTCGCAGCAGCGTGCGCACGGTATCGGCAGTGCCTTCGAGTTTCTTCTGCAGCGCGGCCTTCTCATCCACCTGCATCAGGAAGTGCACGCCACCCTGCAAGTCGAGGCCGAGCGACATCGGCTTGGCGCCCATCGAACTCAACCACTTCGGCACCGTCGGCAACAGGTTGAGCGCGGTGGTTTCGCCCTCGGCAAGCACCGGCTTGATCGCGTCGCTGGCCTTGGTCTGGTCGTTCTGGCTCTTCAGGCGGATCAGCAGGCGGCCTTTGGCGTCGGTTTCCTCCGCCTTCGGGGCGATCTGCGCCGCCGCCAGCGCGGCGTTCACCTTGCCCTTGAGCGCGGTATCGACCACTGCACCATTGGCAGCGGTGACCTGCACCGAGGGATCCTGCGGATAGAGGTTGGGCATCGCGTAGATCGTGCAGAACGCCAACACGAGGACGATGACGAGGTATTTCCAGCGGGCGAACTCAAGCATGGGAGGCACCTGCGCCCGCATCCGCGGGCGCATCTAAGGATCGATGGGTCAGTAAAAGTCCGGAATCACGCGTTTTTCAGCGTGCCTTTCGGCAACACGTTGGCGATGGCGCCGCGCTGGATGCGCATGCGCACGTTGTCGTCCACTTCGACGGTCACGAAGTTCTCGCCGATGTCGGTGACCACGCCGGCAATGCCGCTGTTGGTCAGGATTTCGTCGCCCTTGGACAGCTTGTCCATCAGCGCCTTGTGCTCCTTGGCGCGCTTGGACTGCGGGCGGATCACCATGAAGTACATCAGCAGGATGAACACCGGCACCATGACGAGCATGGACAGGCCACCACCGGGCGGCGGCGCGGCTTGGGCGGTCTGGGCCGCGGCGGGCGCGATCAGGAAGTCGAGCGGGGACATCGGCAGTCTCGTGAAAACGTAACGGGAGATTATGCCATGCGGGCCCGCAGCACGGCTTTCAAGCCTCGGCGGCGGGATTTCTTGCCCGGGCGGCGTAGAACGCCTGACGGAAATCACTGAAACGCCCCATGGCGATCGCTTCGCGCATCTGGGCCATCAGGCGCTGGTAATAGCGCAGGTTGTGGAGGGTGCCGAGCATCGGCGCCAACATCTCGTTGCAACGGTCGAGATGGCGCAGGTAACTGCGGCTGTAGCCACCGGCGCAGGCCTCGCAATCGCAGCCTTCTTCGATCGGGCTCAGATCGCGTTCGTACTTCGAGTTGCGGATGCGGATGGTGCCGGTCGCGGTGAAGAAATGGCCGTTGCGGGCGTTGCGGGTCGGCATCACGCAATCGAACATGTCGATGCCGCGCGCCACGCCTTCGACCAGGTCCTCGGGTCGACCGACGCCCATCAGATAGTGCGGGCGATCCGCCGGCAACTGCGGCACCGTGTGTTCGAGCATGGCGTTGCGTTCGTCCTCGGTTTCACCGACCGCGAGTCCGCCGACTGCATAGCCGTCGAAGCCGATCTCCTTCAGCCCTTGCGCCGACCGCGTGCGCAGATCGCGGTGCACTCCGCCCTGGACGATGCCGAACAGCGCGGCATCATTGCCTTCGTGGGCGCGCTTGCTGCGAGCGGCCCAGCGCAACGACAGCTCCATCGATTTTTCGACAACCCGGCGATCGACCGGCTTGCCATCGACATGCACCGGCGGGCATTCGTCGAAGATCATCACGATGTCGGAATCCAGCACCTTCTGGATATGCATCGATTCCTCGGGGCCGAGGAAGACCTTGCTGCCGTCGGTAGGCGCGGCGAAAGTCACGCCCTCTTCGGTGATCTTGCGGCGATGCGCCAGCGAGAACACCTGGAAGCCGCCGGAGTCGGTGAGGATCGGGCCGTTCCAGCGGGTGAAGCCGTGCAGACCGCCATGCGCGCCGATGACGTCGAGGCCCGGGCGCAAAAAGAGATGGAAGGTGTTGCCGAGGATGATTTCCGCGCCGAGGTCGCGCACTTGGTGCGGCAGCACGCCCTTGACCGAGCCATAGGTACCGACCGGCATGAAGGCCGGCGTTTCCACCGTGCCGCGCGGGAAGCTCAGACGGCCACGGCGGGCGGCGCCATCGGTGGCGAGGAGTTCGAAATTCATTCGGGACATCCTGTCTATTATGGGCGATGCCATCGCCATCCACCGTTTCGCCATGACCGGGACCCATTCCATGCGCAATGCCGTGATCATCGCCATCGGCCTGTTGCTGTCGACTCCACTTCTGGCTGCGCCCCTCGACGACCCGCAATGGCCGCACGAAGCCGAATGCAAGAAGTGGGCGGATATCCCGGTCCCGGTGCGTGACATCGGCAACGCCCCACAGCAGTGCGATGCCGAGGCGCTCTACGACGGCGAGGATGGCAAGGGCCGCGACCTGGTGGCTGCCCGCCAGTGCGCCTACCGCGAACGCGGCACCGGCGCGGCGATCCAGCAACAGGGCGCGGTCTTCGGCGGCAGCGGCCTGCTGATGATGCTGTATGCCAATGGCGAAGGCGTGGCGCGCAACATTCCCCTCGCCAAGCGCTTCGCCTGCGAATACGACGGCGCGCCTGCCGAAGTGAGTGGCCGGCTGGAGCATCTCGACGCCATCGCCAGCGGCAAGGATCGCAAGTCCATGGACATCTGCGACGACATCACCAGCGGCATGATGATGGGCTTCTGCGCCGCACGCGATGGCGATTCCGCGCGCGCGCAACGCGAGAAACGCTGGACTGCATTACAGGCATCGTGGTCGCCGGCGCAGCGCGACACCCTCGCCGACATGCGCAAGGCCGCGAAAGCCTACTTCGAAAACGTGTCCCGCGAGGAAACCGACATGAGCGGCACCGCGCGCGGCATGCTGGCCGAAAACGCCTACGAAACCCTCGACAAGGCATTGCTGGCGGAGATCGAACACTTCGAGCGCGGGAAGTTCCCGGCGATGCGTGCTCAGGACTTCGCCGGAGCCGACCGCACGTTGAACGCGACCTACAAAAAAGTGCTGGCGCGATTGAACGCAGCCACGGATTCCAGCCCCTATGGAACAGTCACCGCGGATGGCGTGCGCACCACCCAGCGCCTGTGGCTGGGCTATCGCGATGCCTGGGTCCGATTCGCAGCGACGCGCTATCCAGCCATTGCAGCCGACGCCTGGCGCGCGTGGCTGACCCGCGACCGCAACGGCGCCCTGCTCGAGATCATTTCCGACTGAGGTCGTCCTGCGGCCACAGCAGCATCGCATCGCCATAGCTGAAGAAGCGATAGCGCTCGCGCACCGCGTGTTGGTAGGCAGCAAGGATGCGCTCGCGACCGGCGAGCGCACTGACCAGCATCAGCAGCGTGCTTTCCGGCAGATGGAAATTGGTGACCAGGCCATCGACGCTGCGCACCGGGATTCCGGGATATATGAAGATGCTGGTCTCGCCGGAAAACGGCTGCAATCCATCCGGCGTCATGGCGGATTCCAGGGCGCGCAGCACCGTGGTGCCGACCGCGATCACGCGGCCACCGGCGGCACGCGTCGCCCGCACCGTGTCGACCAGCGCTTGCGACACGTCGATCCATTCCGAGTGCATGCGGTGGTCATCGAGATTCTCGACACGCACCGGCTGGAAGGTGCCGGCACCGACGTGCAAGGTCACGCGCGCATCATTGATGCCGCGATCGCGCAGGGCCTGCAACAAGGCTTCGTCGAAGTGCAGGCCGGCGGTCGGTGCTGCGACTGCGCCGACGCGTTCGGCGAACACGGTCTGGTAGCGCTCGGCATCGGCGGCATCGGGCGTGCGTTCGATGTAGGGCGGCAGCGGCAACTGGCCGACGCGCTGCAGCCAGTCGGTCAATTCGCCTTCCACATGGAAACGCAAGGTGAAGAAGCCACGATCGTCGCGATCGACCACTTCGGCGTTGCCGCCACCGTCGAGTTCGATCAACGAACCCGGCTTCGGGGTCTTGCTCGCGCCGACCTGCGCCTTGGCGACGTCGTCGCCGAGCAGGCGTTCGATCAGGATCTCGACGCGCCCACCCGTGGCCTTGTGCCCAAACAATCGCGCCGGAATCACGCGGGTGTCGTTGAACACCAGCAAATCGCCGGCACGCAGCAAGTCCGGCAGATCGCGGATGCCGCGATCGGCAAACGGCGCGTCTCCCGGCGGCACGACCAGCAGGCGGCTGGCGGAACGTTCGGCCAGCGGTTGCTGGGCGATCAGTTCGGGCGGCAGATCGTAGTGGAAGTCGGAGGTCTTCAAGTTGATAGCAATGCAGCGTGCTTGGACGCGCATTTTCGCACGCGTCGACTTGACGGGTCATGGCACGCACTGGTGGCGTGGGGTCATTCGCCAAAAGCATCGCCCGGCTCTGCGCCTTTAGCGGTTATCCGCAGTGACCGACACGCCGTGAATCCCCGCTACGCGGGTCCGGCCCCTCGCTTGCGCTCGGTGCGTTCGGGATCACCACGCGGCATGCCGCGTGAGCGGCGCTTCCTCACCCATGCCTCGTATGGTCGGCCACAGCGGACGAACCGCACGGCGCCGCCGGTGGCGGGCTTTTCGCTCTTTCTCGAAAACCAAGCACACGCAGCGGAGTGAGTCCGAAGCACGCACGCTCCGCTTTTCGGAGGAGTGAAAGCCACAACACGCGCGCGGAAGTGGGTCGCTGCTCCGGTGCGCGGGCGTTGCGCCGCATGGATGCGGCGCACGAGCCTACATGGACGTATTCACGGCGTCCCGCGCAGCGGAGTGGCGACCCACGCCACCAGCGCGTGCCTTGACCACTTCACCGCTCAAATTTCGTCGAAAGAATGATCGACGACGTCGTGCGCTCCACGCCATCGATCGCGCCGATGCGATCGGTCAGCACGTCCATTTCGCCCACTGTCGCCGTCGTCGCCTGCGCGATCAGGTCGTAGCCGCCGCTGATCGAGTACAGCACGCGGACTTCATGCATCGACTGCAGCGCCTTCACCACCACCGCCATCTGTTTCGGGCGCACCGTGATCAGGATGTGCGCGCGAATCCGGCTGCGCTCGTACTCATCATCTACTCGTACCGTGTAACCACCAATCACCCCCGACTGCTCCAGTCGTGCGATGCGGTTCTGCACGGTCGTCCGCGACAACCCCAGACGCCTGGCGATCTCGGCGGTGGAAGCGCGGGCGTCCTCGCGGAGGACGGACAGCAGCAACTCATCGGCGGCAGAAATGCCCATATCGTCAGATTTACAAGTTGTTTCGACCAGAATAACCCGGCGTTTGGTCGAAATGCACCTGTCGAACGGCACGAATCCCGCGATAATGGGAGATTGCCGCGCATCCGCCCTACCGATGCGGGCCCAGACCGGGAGACCACGACCATGAGCCTGATCGACACCCTCGCCCTGCTTCGCTCGCACGGCGGCCAGCGCACCACCGGCCTCGACGACACCACCATCCTCGACTTCGCCAAGCGCCACCCTGAACTCGGCGAAGCGATCGCCGCGGCGGCATCGGCCTATCTCGACATCAAGGCCGATTTCCCCGACCTGCTCGAGCTCGAAGAGAACGCACAGATCGCACGCGTGCAAGCGGGCTTCCTCAACTTCTATGCCGCCGATGCCGTGAACCCGTACGTCGCGCTGGCCGCGCGCGGTCCGTGGATCGTCACGCTCAAGGGCGCGGTGCTGAACGACAGTGGCGGCTACGGCATGCTCGGCCTTGGCCACGCCCCGCAAGCCGTACTCGCCGCGATGGCCAAGCCGCAGGCGCTGGCCAACATCATGACGCCGAACGTCGCCCAGCTGCGTTTCGACATCGCGATGCGCAAGGAAATCGGGCAGACGCGCGGCGGCTGTCCCTACACCAGCTTCATGTGCCTCAACTCGGGTTCGGAATCGGTGTCGCTGGCATCGCGCATCGTCGACGCCAATGCCAAGACGATGACCGATCCGGGCGCACGCCACGCCGGCAAGGAAATACACCGCATTGTGGTCAAGGGCAGTTTCCACGGCCGAACCGACAAGCCGGCGCTGTATTCCGACTCCTCGCGCAAGACGTATGTGCAATATCTCGCCAGCTATCGCGGCGAACACAGCGTCATCACCATCGAACCCTACGACGTGGCCGCGTTGAAGCAAGCCTATGCCGATGCGGAAAAGAACGGCTGGTTCATCGAAGCGGTCTATTTGGAACCGGTGATGGGCGAAGGCGATCCTGGTCGTTCGCTGCCGCGCGCGTTCTACGACGCCGTGCGCACGCTGACCCGCGACCACGGCAGCCTGATGCTGATCGACTCGATCCAGGCCGGCCTGCGCGCCACCGGCTATCTGTCGATCGTCGACTACCCCGGCTTCGAAGATGCCGACGCACCCGACATGGAAACCTATTCCAAGGCGCTCAACGCCGGCCAGTTCCCGCTGTCGGTGCTCGCCGCCGGCGAACGCGCGACCAACACCTACAAGCGCGGCCTCTACGGCAACACGATGACCGCGAATCCGCGCGCGCTCGATGTCGCCTGCGTGGTGTTGAACAGCCTGACGCCGGAACTGCGCACCAATATCCGCGAACGCGGCAAGCAGGCGCAGGCCAAGCTCGAAGCGCTGAAGCAGGACACCGGCCTGATCACCAAGGTCCAGGGCACCGGGTTGCTGTTCTCCTGCGAACTCGCGCCGGGCTTCAAGGGCTACGGCACCGGATCGACAGAGGAATGGCTGCGCGAACGCGGCATCGGCGTGATCCACGGCGGCGCCAACTCGCTGCGCTTCACCCCGCGCTTCGCGATGCAGGAAGACGAACTCGACCTCATCGTCGCAATGGTCAAGCGTTCGTTGCTGGAAGGTCCGCGCGAGGCGCAGGACAAGGCAGCCTGATTCGCCACCGCGATGATCTGAAGGAGCCGGCCACGCGCCGGCTTCTTTTTTTGGTGGGATCATGCAGACTCGTCGCATCGAATCCACGGCCAGACCCAATGAAGATCGTCGAAGTCCGCCATCCGCTGGTGCAGCACAAGATCGGCCTGCTGCGTGACGCCGGACTCAGCACCAAGGGCTTTCGCGAACTGGTGACCGAACTCGGCACCCTGCTCGCCTACGAGGCGACGGCCGATCTCGAAACCGAGCCGTCAACGCAACCCGGATGGGCCGGCGACGTTCAGGTCCGGCGGATCGCCGGGGCCAAGATCACCGTGGTGCCGATCCTGCGCGCCGGCCTCGGCATGCTGCCGGGCGTGATGGCATTGATTCCCGCCGCAAAGGTCAGCGTGGTCGGCCTGCAACGCGACGAGGAAACCCTACAGCCGGTGTCCTACTTCGAACGCCTGACCGGCCGCCTCGACGAACGCGATGCATTGATCCTCGATCCGATGCTGGCCACCGGCGGCACCCTGATCGCGACCATCGACATGCTCAAGCGTGCCGGCGCCAAACGCATCAAGGGCATCTTCCTGGTCGCCGCGCCGGAAGGATTGCGGGCACTGGAAGCCGCGCATCCCGACATGCAGGTCTATACCGCCGCGATCGACGAGCGCCTCAACGAACACGGCTACATTCTGCCCGGCCTGGGCGATGCCGGTGACCGCATCTTCGGCACGCGCGTCAGCTGATTCTTTGCTTATGAAGCCAGTGCTCGCGCGTGCAACTCCGCGACTTCGTGCGCAGTCCCGAAACGGCCCCTGGCATCGCACGTCAGCTGCGCCAACGCGCACTCCGGATCATGGGTGAAGTAGAGATGGACGTTGCGCGCGACCAGGTCGGTGAGCAATTCCTGCTTCTCGTCGATCAGCACTTCGGCGCAACGGTCGTAGCCCATGGTGATCGGCACGTGCACCCACGGCCGTCCGGGGATCAGGTCGGCACAGAACAGGAGGCCACCGTGTGCATCGTTGCCGATGCGTTCCGGCCCGAGGATTTCCGCGAGCATCAGCCCCGGCGTGTGGCCCTGGCTGTAATGGAAGCGAACGGTATCGCCGAGTGCGCGTGAGTGCAGGCCGTCGACGATTTCCAGGCGACCGCTCGCTTCGAGCAATCCCGGCAATTCCGCGATGAAACTGGCACGATCGCGTGGATGCGGCGATTTCGCCCGCTCCCAGCAACCGCGACTGACGAGATAGGTCGCCTTCGGGAACAGCAACGCAGGCGCGGCGCCTTCCTGCCATTCCGACAGCAATCCACCGGCGTGGTCGAAGTGGAGATGCGAGAGCACCACCACGTCGATGTCTTCATGGCTGAAGCCGGCCTGCTTCAGTGAATCAAGCAGCACATGGCGATCTTCCTGGATGCCGTAGCGTTCGCGCAGCTTGGGTTCGAAGAACGCGCCGATGCCGGTTTCGAACAGCACCGTCTTGCCATTGAGCGGGGACGCCAGCAGCGCGCGACACGCCAGCGGAATGCGATTCAACTCATCGGGTGCGATCCACTGCTGCCACATCGCGCGCGGCGCGTTGCCGAACATCGCGCCGCCGTCGAGTTTCTGGGAATTGCCGAGGATCGACCACAGTTTCATGCGCTTAGCCTACTCCTCAGTGCGCCTTGGCCTTGTCGAGGCGGACTTCCGCCTTGCCGACCGGATTGCGCGGATCGCTGCCGCCATCCATGGTGTCGGTGGCCTTGTTCCACTCGACGGTCTGCAGGTTGCCCCAGGCGTCGCTGGAACGCTGGCCCTTCACCTCGCCCGGCACGATCACCGTGTGCCCCATCGCACGCAGCTTCTGCACCGTTTCCGCCGACAGCGACCCCTTCTCGGTCTCGATCACGTCCGGCAGCCACTGGTGGTGATAACGCGGCAACGCGGCCACCTGCTGCGCAGACAGGCCATCGTCGTATCCGAGGATGCCGAGCAGCACCATGGTGATGATGCGACTGCCACCGGGCGTGCCGAGCACCGCCACGCGGTCCTTCGATTCCATGAACGTCGGCGTCATCGAACTCAACATGCGCTTGCCCGCCTTGGGCGCGTTGGCCTCGTAGCCCATCACGCCGAAGGCATTGGGCGTACCGGGCTTGAGCGCGAAGTCGTCCATCTCGTCATTGAGCAGGAAGCCAGCACCAACCGGGATCAGTCCGGAGCCGTAAAGCAGGTTCACCGTCTGCGTGGTCGCGACGCGATTCCCCTGGTCGTCGATGATCGAGAAATGCGTGGTCTCGTCATGCTCGCGCAGCGGTGTCGGCGAATTCGGGAGCAGGTCGCTCGGCGTCGCCTTGTCGGGATTGATGGTGGTGCGCAGGCCGGCGGCGTAATCGGGATCGAGCAGGGTCTTCTGCGGCACGTGGATGAAATCGGGATCGCCGAGGTAGAAGGTGCGATCGTGGTAGGCACGACGCATCGCCTCGACCACCATGTGGATGCGCTTGGCTTCATCCATCTTGCGCAAGTCGTAGGGCTGCAGGATCTGCAGGATCTCGGCAACGACGATCCCGCCCGACGACGGCGGCGGCGCGGTGGTGATCTTCCAGCCATGCCAGTCGAGCGTGATCGGCGCGCGTTCCTTGACGCGATATGCAGCCAGTTCCTGTGCGGTCCAGTGGCCGCCGTTGTCATCGATCGCCTTGAGGATCTTCTGCGCGACATCGCCCTTGTAGAATCCGTCGAAGCCCTTGTCGGCGAGCAATTGCAACGTCCGCGCAAGATCCGGCTGCTTCAGCAATTCGCCTTCCTTCAGCGGCACGCCATTCGGTTCGAACGTCGCGCGGGTGCCGGGATAGCGCGTCATCACATCGCGACGTTCGGCGTAGGCATGCACCAACCGCCCATACATCGGGAAGCCCTCGCGGGCGAGGCGGATCGCTGGCTGCAACGACACTTTCAGCGGCAATCGCCCGTATTTTTGCGAGACATGGACCAGTGCGGCGGGCAATCCGGGAATGCCGGCCGACCACGGACCGTTCTGCGATTTCTCGGGATCGAGATTCCCCTTGGCATCAAGGAACTTGTCGGGCGTCGCCGATGCCGGCGACATCTCGCGCGCATCGACGAACACATCCTTGCCGGTCCTGGCATCGTGCAGCAGGAACATGCCGCCGCCGCCCAGCCCCGAGCTCACGGGCTCGACCACGCTCAACGCCGCGGATACCGCCACCGCCGCATCGAAGGCATTGCCGCCCTTGGCGATGATCTCGAAGCCGGCATCGGTCGCGAGCTTGTGCGCAGACGCGATTGCCGCACCCGGCGGATGGGCATGCACCGGTTTCGCTGCAGTGCGCGCCGACAGGTCGGCAACGCCGCCAAACGACAGCAACACACCGGCGAGCAACAACGAACGCCAAGACGTCTTCATGCGGCTTTCTCCTGCAGGCCCGCCAGCTTGACGAGCAATTGGTCGTTGGATTCCACGTGTTCCGGATCGTTTTCGATGCATTCCACCGGGCATACCACCACGCATTGCGGTTCGTCGAAATGGCCGACGCATTCGGTGCAAAGATCGGAATGGATGAGATAGATCTCCGCACCCTGGGTGATCGCCTGGTTCGGGCATGCCGGTTCGCAAACGTCGCAGTTGATGCAGGTGTCGAGGATTTTCAGCGCCATGGCCGGCTCACGACTGCGCGCCCCCGCTGCTGCGGAATGCGTCCTGCAATGCCGCGTCGACCACCGGCGGCACGAATTTGCGAACGTCGCCGCCAAGGCGCGAGATCTCGCGCACCAACGTCGATGAGATGAAGCTGTATTTCTCGGCGGGCGTCAGGAACAGCGTCTCGACACCAGGAATGAGATGGCGATTCATGCTCGCCAGCTGGAATTCGTATTCGAAGTCGGAAACCGCACGCAATCCGCGCAGCAGCACGCCGGCGCCGACTTCATCGACGAAATGCGCCAGCAGGGTGTCGAAGCCGCGGACCTCGACATTGGCAAGATCCTTCAGGCTCGCGCGCGCCAGCTCGATGCGCTGCTCGTGTACCAAGCCCGGCCCCTTGCCCGGACTCACCGCCACGCCAACCACCAGCCGTTCGAACAACGGCGCGGCACGATGCACCAGGTCGACATGACCGTTGGTGATGGGATCGAAGGTGCCGGGGTAAATCGCGATGCGCGGATCGGGGCTGGCCATTCGGGGAGTTTATCAGCGTCGATACAGTCGATAATCGACCTCGCGGGTGGCGCCCTCGCGATGAAGCTGCCAGTCCACCCCGGGATCGGCCTGCGCCCCATGCGCCGACTCCACGTACAGCCAGGCGTCGGCTGAGACATGCGCCGCCAGCCCGGCCATCACCCGCGCCCACAGGTCGTCGGCGAAGGGCGGATCGACGAAGACGATGTCGTACGGCCCTCCCGTCGTTCCCGCCAGCCACGCCAATGCATCTGCTTGCACCAGATGGGCGACATCGCCAGCGCCAAGCCGGTCGAT
This sequence comes from Pseudomonadota bacterium, assembly GCA_018242465.1. GTDB lineage: Bacteria > Pseudomonadota > Gammaproteobacteria > Xanthomonadales > Xanthomonadaceae > Solilutibacter. The sequence goes on from JAFEBY010000068.1 coordinate 15,095, forward strand.
GCTGGCGCGCAGCCCGGCGCAGGCAGCGCGTTCGCGTTCCACCAGCGTCGCCGACGCCGCGCCCCGCGACAACGCCTCCAGCCCCAATGCCCCGGTGCCGGCGAAGAGATCGAGCACGCGCGCACCGGGCAACGCCGGTTGCAGCCAGTTGAACAGCGTCTCGCGCACGCGATCGGAACTCGGCCGCAGGCCTGCGACATCCGGAACCGGCAATTTCGTGCCACGCCAGCGCCCACCGACGATGCGCACCGCGCCCGCAGGCCGGCTGTCATTGCGGCCACGATTCATGCAGGCCTGCGGAGGTCGGGTGATACCATGACCCCTATTGTCCGCCATCGCATCCGGAATGGTCAGCTGGTTCCGCCGCAACAAGCCCGAAGCCGCCGCGCCGGCGCCTTCCGATCCCCCGCAGCAACCCGCCACGCCGCCAGACGCGCCCGCGCCTGCTGCGCGTGACGATGACTTCGCAAGCGCCGCCCCGGCCGCCGCACCCGGCAAGACCGGCTGGCGCCAGCGCCTGTCCGGCAGCGGCATCGCCCGCAGCCTCGGCGGCCTGTTCCGCCGCAATCCCGCGCTCGACGATGCCCTGCTCGACGAAATCGAGACTGCGCTGATCACCGCCGACGTCGGCGTTGGCGCGACCACCGCTCTGGTCGACGATCTGCGCGCGCGCATGCGCAAACGTGAATTCGCCGATGCCGCCGATCTGTTCAAGGCCCTGCGCGCCGAACTGGTCGCTATCCTCGAGCCCGTTTCGAAACCCTTGCAGATCGATGGCGATGCACGTCCGTTCGTGATCGTCACCATCGGTGTCAACGGCGTCGGCAAGACCACCACCATCGGCAAGCTCGCGCGCAAGTTCCGCGACGAGAACCGCAGCCTGATGCTGGCCGCCGGCGACACCTTCCGCGCCGCCGCCGTCGCGCAGTTGCAGGCCTGGGGCGAACGCAACGATGTGCAGGTGGTCGCGCAGGGTCAGAACGCCGACCCCGCCGCGGTCGCTTTCGATGCCTATCAGGCCGCCCAGTCACGCGGCGTCGAAGTGTTGATCGCCGATACCGCCGGCCGCCTGCACACGCAAGGCGGATTGATGGAGGAGCTCGCCAAGATCGTGCGCGTGCTCGGCAAGCAATCGAGCGCGGTGCCCCACGAAATCCTGATGGTGATCGACGGCACCACCGGCCAGAACGCCATCTCGCAAGTACGCGCCTTCAGTGCGAAGGTGCCGGTGTCCGGACTCGTCGTCACCAAGCTCGACGGCACCGCCAAGGGCGGCGTGGTGTTCGCATTGGCGCGCGAATTCGGCATCCCGATCCGCTATGCCGGCATCGGCGAACGCCCGGAAGATCTGCGCGTGTTCGATGCCGAAACCTTCGTCGACGCGCTGTTGCCTGATACGCTCGCGAATTGAGCGACCGTTTCGCCACCCGGCTGCTGAAGTGGTTCGACGTCCACGGCCGCCACGACTTGCCGTGGCAGCACCCGCGCACGCCCTATCGCGTGTGGCTGTCGGAAATCATGCTGCAACAGACCCAAGTGAGCGTCGTCACCGGGTACTTCCAGCGATTCGTCGACGCCCTGCCTGATCTCCCCGCACTCGCCGCCGCGCCGCCCGATCAGGTGCTGGCGCTCTGGTCCGGACTCGGCTACTACGCCCGTGCCCGCAACCTCCATGCCACCGCGCACCGTTGCGTGGAACTGCACGATGGCGATCTCCCCCGCGATTTCGACGCGTTGCTGGCATTGCCGGGCATCGGTCGCAGTACTGCCGGCGCGATCCTCGCGCAGGCCTGGGGTGATCGGTTCGCCATTCTCGATGGCAACGTCAAGCGCCTGCTCGCGCGTTACCACGGCATCGAAGGCTGGCCAGGCACGCCGACAATCGAAAAGCGCATGTGGGCACTCGCGAACTCGCATCTTCCCGATTCGCGCCTTGCCGATTTCACCCAGGCACAGATGGATCTCGGCGCGACGTTGTGCACGCGCTCGAATCCCGATTGCGCGCACTGCCCGTTGCACAAGGATTGCGTCGCCTATTCGACCAATCGCACCGCATCCCTGCCGACGCCGCGCCCGATCAAGGCCAAGCCGGAGCGCGAAATGCACGTCGTCTGGCTGGAAGACGACACCGGCCGCGTCCTGCTGCAACGCCGACCACCGACGGGCGTGTGGGCATCGCTGTGGTCGCTGCCGCAATTCGAAGCCATCGCTGCACGCGACCAGTGGCTGGATGCGCAGGGACGCATCGCCTCATCTTCCGAACTGGAATCGATCGAACACGTCTTGACCCATTTCCGCCTGTCCCTGCATCCGCTGCATGCACGGCTCGCTGCACCGAAACCACGCTTGGGCGACAATGACGATCACCGCTGGGTCGCCCGTTCGGAACTCGCCACACTCGGCATCCCCGCACCAATCCGCCGATTGCTGGAGTCCACCTCGTGAGCCGCACCGTCCACTGCGCATACAGTCATCAAGAGGCCGAAGGCCTGGATTTCGTGCCGTGGCCAGGCGAACTCGGGCAGCGCGTCTTCAACCACATCGGCAAGGCGGCATGGGCGGCATGGCTGGCGCACCAGACCATGCTGATCAACGAATTACGGCTGTCACCGCGCAACCCCGCCGACCGCGCGCGGCTCGAAACCGAGATGGAGAAATTCCTGTTCGGCGGCGATGCGGAAAAACCCGCGGGTTACGTTCCGGAAGGTTGAAGCGGCGCGCGGGGACACCCTCAGATGGCGCGGGCGTCCCCATTCGGCACCGACTCGATCAGCTTCCCGGCATCCAGTGGCTGGATCTGCTTGATGCTGCAGGCGGGACCGTGCGAGACATAGATGCGATCGAAGTTGGTGTGGATCCGCCCCATGTCCGAGCTGACGCCGATGACATAGGCCCCGGTGGCCCAGTCCATGCATGGTCCGCTGAGCGTCATCAGGTATTGGTGCTTCGGCGACACCACATAGACGATGTGGCTGCCATCCACCGTGTCCCAGCGTGGCGACCCGAAGTTGTTGATGCTTGATACCGGCGCACCGGCCGCTGCCTGGACCCGCGCGAGCGCTGCCGTTTCTTTCGCCTGGTGCGCGGAAGCGGATGCCGATGGCGTGGTGCTGCATGCTGCCGCCGACAGGATCATGGCGGCGATGATCGAAAATGTGGCGATTCGCATTGCGTTCTCCTGCCCCGTTGATCCCGGAATGATGCCAGAGTCGATCTGTAGCCCGGCTTTAGCGCCGACATGTCGACCTTGCCCTCATTCGGCACAGCCGTTACAATGGTCGGCTACGGCTAGGTAGCTCAGTTGGTAGAGCAGGGGATTGAAAATCCCCGTGTCGGGGGTTCGATTCCCTCCCTGGCCACCACATCCAGAACAAGCCCGCAGCGATGCGGGCTTTTTCTTTATGGATTCATCGATTCCGGCGTAGGCTTGCGGTGATCGCCACCCCATCGGGGGCGGTGGAGCAAACGCCATGAAACGAATCCTGTTGCTGCTTGCACTCGGCCTCGCCGGCTGCGCGACGTCCTCGCACGTCCTGACCGGCGTGGCACGCCCGGCCATCTCGCCCGACCAGGTCAAGTTGTATTCCGAGCCTCCGCAAGGCCGCTACGAACAGATCGCGGTCATCGATGCCATCAGCTCGCAATCCTTCGCATTCTCGTCGCAACAAAAGACCGACAAGGTGATCGCGCGACTGAAGGAAGAAGCGGCGAAGCTGGGCGCCAATGGCATCCTCCTGCAGGGCATCGCCAGCGAAACCACAGGCGGCGGCACCGGGGTCTCCGTCGGCGGTTACGGCGGCGGCGGACATGTCGGCATCGGCACCGGAGTTGGCATCTCGATTCCGAGCACCCGCAAGAATGGCAATGCACTGGCGATTTACGTCTATCCATGAAAGGACCTTCCATGCCCCCATCGAAACGAATTGCAGCCATCGCCCTCGCCTCCGGCTTCGCGTTGCTGCTGGTCGCGTGTTCCTCCACCGGCGGCAAGCGGGTCTCCGAACCCGCTGCCAGCATCCAGCAATTGACGGTGGATGCCCGTGGCAACTGGCAGGTGCAATTGCGCCTGCAGAACTACAGCAGCATGGCGATGCGTTTCGATGCCATCGACCTGGCGCTGGAAGTGAACGGCCAACCGGCCGGCCATCTCAAGGCAAGTCCCGCGCTGTCGATCCCGGCCGAATCCGGCGATCTCACCACCATCCACCATGTCCCCGACGGCACGGGGCGACTGGTCGTGGCCGACGCATTGGCATCGGGACAGGGCATCAACTACACGCTCAAAGGCGATGTGCAGGTGACGCCGGAGGGCAACAAGCAACGCAGCTACACCATCGACGGCAAGAACCAGCTTGGCCCGGTGCCGGGTCTGACGGGGGTTCTGCGCTGACAATACGCTGAGGTATGCTTGGAGAAATTCGCCGGACTCCAGCCATGAGCACCTACAAAGCCCCCCTTGCCGACCTGCGCTTTGCGCTCCACGACGTGCTCGGCGTCGATCGCGAATTCGCCGCGCTCGGTTACGACGAAGTCACGCCCGATATCGTCGATGCGGTGCTGGAGGAAGCCGCACGCTTCACTGAAACCGTGCTGGCGCCGATCAATGCCATCGGCGATGAGGTCGGATGCAAATTTGATCCGGCCACCGGCGATGTCGTCGCGCCACCCGGCTTCAAGCAGGCCTTCGACCAGTTCGTCGAAGGCGGCTGGACCGGCCTCACCAATGACCCGAATTACGGCGGCCAGGGCATGCCCGAAGTACTGGGCGCCGCACTGACCGAAATGGTCGACGCCGCGAACCTTGCCTGGGGCAACTTCCCGATGCTGTCGCACGGTGCGGTGGAAGCACTCAACCGCTACGGCGAGGACTGGCAGAAAGAAGCATTCCTGCGCCCGTTGGTGGAGGGCCGCTGGACCGGCACCATGTGCCTGACCGAACCGCATGCCGGCACCGATCTCGGCCTGCTGAAAACTCGCGCCGAACCGAATGCCGATGGCAGTCATGCCATCACCGGCACCAAGATCTTCATCACCTGCGGCGAACACGATCTTGTCCCGAACATCGTGCACCTCGTGTTGGCGCGCTTGCCCGATGCCCCGCCCGGCCCGAAGGGCATCTCGCTGTTCGTGGTGCCGAAGTTCAAGGTCGGCAAGGACGGCATTGCGGGCGAACGCAACGCGCTGCGCTGTGGCTCGATCGAACACAAGATGGGCATCCACGGTTCCGTCACCTGCGTGATGAACTTCGACGGCGCGCAAGGCTGGCTGGTCGGCGAGGCCCACAAGGGCCTGCAGGCGATGTTCGTGATGATGAATTCCGCGCGCCTCGGCGTCGGCCTGCAGGGGCTGGGGTTGAGCGAACGCGCCTACCAGAACGCGTTGCGCTACGCCCGCGAACGTTTGCAGACCCGCTCGCTGTCGGGGGCAAAGTTCCCGGAAAAACCGGCCGATCCGATCATCGTCCACCCCGACGTGCGGCGCATGCTGCTGTCGATCAAGTCGCTGGTCGAAGGCGGCCGCCTGCTCGCGCTGCATGCCTATTCGCAACTCGATGCCTCGCATCACGCCAAGGATGCCAACGAACGCGCCAATGCCGAAACGCTGGTCGGTTTCCTGACCCCGATCGCCAAGGCCTGCCAGACCGAGTGGAGCATCGAGAACACCTACAACGCGGTGCAATGCTTCGGTGGCCACGGTTACATCCGCGAACACGGCATGGAACAACTGGCGCGCGATGCCCGCATCACCACGCTGTATGAAGGCACCACCGGCATCCAGTCGCTCGACCTGATCGGACGCAAGACGGCATCGACGCAAGGCGCAGGACTCAAGCTGTTCATCGCGATGATCGAAGACTTCGCGAAACAGCACGACGGCGATGCCGCACTCGCCGAGTTCATTGGCCCACTCAAGGCAAAAGCCGCGGAATGGGCGCAACTGACCACCGGCGTCCTCCAGCGTGCGGCGCAAAACCCGGAAGAACTCGGCGCCGCCAGCACCGACTACCTGTTCTATTCGGGTTATGTGGTGCTGGCCTACTGGTGGGCGCGCAGTGTCGCTGCCGCGAATGCATCGGGGCAGACTGCGGCCTTCAGGCAAGCCAAGCTCGATACCGCGCGCTTCTACTTCGCGCGCATGCTGCCGCGCACCCTGTCGCACAAGGCGGTGATCGAGTCCGGCGCTGCCCCGCTGATGGCGATGCCCGCGGAGCTGTTCGGGGACTGAACACGGCCCCGTAGCAAAACCATCACCAAACAGGTATATGCTGGTTCCCCGTATGGAGCCAGCGCACACGCATCGCCGTCTGCCACTGGCCGCCTCCGACACGGAGCCGGCCCCGGGCGTCCTGTCGCTGCCCGCCAGAATCCGTCAAACCAATGCCGTGCGCCTGCTCGCACTGGATTCGCATGGCCAAGCCCTCGACTGGATCAGCTGGCAGGACGCCGCCTGTCTCTACGCGCGTGACGCCGTCGCCTGGACCTTGGGCGATCCCTGCATCACCCTGCATGGGGGCACCTCGCGCCTGACCGGCGAACAAAGCGAACTGCTGCTCCACCCGATCATCGCTGCCCGCAACCACGCCCGCGGTCGCCCCGGCATGCCAACGCCGGCATTGACCAATCCGGCGCTGTTTGCCCGCGACCAACATCTGTGCCTGTATTGCGGCAACAGCTACAGCCGCAGCCTGCTGACCCGCGACCACGTACAGCCGGTCTCGCGCGGTGGCCGGGATGTGTGGGAGAACGTGGTCACCGCCTGCGTCGGCTGCAACTCGCGCAAAGGCAACCGCACGCCTCAACAAGCGGCGATGCCGCTGCTTGCGGTTCCCTACCGGCCGAGCTGGATTGAGCACCTGATTCTCAGCAACCGTCACATTCTTGCCGACCAGATGGAATTCCTGAAGGCGCAATTGCCGAAAAAATCGCCACGCCATTAACAAAACGGCAACCACACACTGGTGGACAGGCGCATGACGCCCCTAGAATCACCGGTTTCCGGTCGTATCGGTGGTTCGATGAAGTTGAAACTGGGCATGACAGGCATGGACGGCCAAACCCAGGCCGCATTGACCGAAGCGTTCCAGGCCGCCAATCGGGCTGCCGACAACCGTTTCGAATTGACTAATGCCGATCATATGGACGCCGAGTTCGTCGTCGTCGACATGGACAGCCTGTACGGACCGATGAGCTTCATGCAGCTGCACAATGCCGGCAAGCATGTGATCGGCTACACCCAAGCCACGCGCACGCAGTCCGATTCGCGCCTCGCAAAACCCCTCAATCAGGCGGAATTCGCCACGCTGCTCGGCATGCTCGCCGACCAGCGGGGGGCGCAGGCTGCCGTTGAGGAACCGGAGCCGGCACCAGTGGCCGCCCCTGAACCCGTTGTTGCCCAACAGCCGGTGGTCAAGGAAACGGTCGCACCCCTGCAGCCGGCACCCCCGGCAGGCACCACCCCCGCACCGACACAGCAGGACCACCTGCCGCCCTCACCTGCCGCAGCCGTCAGCGCGCCGCATCCGGCACCCGTCCCGGCCCCGGTAGCAGCCAATGTCGCCCCGGAACCAGCTCGCCAGCCGACCCTCGCCGACTGGCTGGCTCCTGGCGCCCTGAAGGGTGCGGTCGTGCTCCAGCGCGGCGACGGCCCCGAATTGCGCATCCATCCCGGTCGCCGCGAATACCACGGTCCAGCCGGTCTCAAGCCGTTGATCGCATATTTCGATGCGCCGGTGGCCGAGAATGAGCTGCGCCCTCTCGCCGATGCCGATTGGCAGTCGGGCCAAGCGCAGCCGTTGGCGCGCCTGGTGTGGCTGGCCGGCCTGCTGGCCGGCAATGGCAGCGTCGTCGCCGGCTTGCCGGATCGCGCCCATTACCAGCTCACCAAGTGGCCGCAAACCGAACGCGAGTATCCCAAGCATTTCCGCATCGCCACCGCGATGATGAAGGGCCCGGCCACTGTCGAGGAAATCGCCGTCGCGGCCAGCGTGCCGGCCACCGACGTCGCCGACTTCGTCAATGCCAACCTCGCGACCGGCTTCGCAGCCGCCAGCGTGGATGGTGCCAACGTCCCGGCCCCGGGTGTTCTCGGCGCCTTGCGCGGCTGAGCGTAAAATGGCGGAATGATCGATGCCGACCGTTATCCGCGCCTGTCGCGGATCGATTCCCCCGCCGACCTGCGCAAGTTCGATGCAAGCGAACTGCGCGCCATCGCCGATGAACTGCGCGCCTACCTGATCGAGTCAGCCGGCAAGTCCGGTGGACATTTTGGCGCGGGCCTCGGCGTGGTCGAGCTCACGACCGCGCTGCACTATCTCTACGACACCCCGAACGATCGCATCGTCTGGGACGTTGGCCACCAGGCTTATCCGCACAAGATCCTCACCGGTCGCCGCGACGCCATCTCCACTGTCAAACAGAAGGACGGCGTCGCGCCCTTCCCCAAGCGCGAGGAGTCGGTGTACGACACCTTCGGCGTTGGTCATTCTTCGACGTCGATTTCCGCTGCGCTCGGCATGGCGATCGCAACAAACCTGCTCAAAGATGGCAACGCCGGAAACGACCGCAAAGTAGTCGCAGTGATTGGCGATGGCGCGATGACCGCGGGCATGGCGTATGAAGCGCTGAATCACGCAGGCGGCATGGAGCGCGATCCCGACATCCTGGTGATCCTCAACGACAACCGCATGTCGATCAGCGAAGCGGTCGGCGGACTCACCAAGATGCTCGGCCGCATGACCGGCAGCCGCGCGCTCAACGCCATCCGCGAAGGTGGCAAGAAACTGCTGGGCGACAAGGACAAGGCGCCGGCGCGTTTCGTCAAGCGCTGGGAAGAACACTGGAAAGGCATGTTCGTGCCGTCCACGTTGTTCGAGGAAATGGGCTTCCACTACACCGGCCCGATCGACGGCCACGACATCAATGCGCTGGTCGATACGCTGACCACGCTGAAGACCCTGAAGGGTCCACAGCTGCTGCATGTCATCACCACCAAGGGCAAGGGGTACGAACGCGCCGAAGCCGACCAGATCGGTTATCACGCAGTGTCGCCGTTCGATCCCGAACAGGGCATGGTGTCGAAGCCGGGCGCGGTGAAGAAACCGACCTATACCGATGTCTTCGGCGACTGGCTGTGCGACATGGCGGCAGCCGATCCGAAACTGCTGGCGATCACCCCGGCGATGCGCGAAGGCTCGGGCCTGGTGCGTTACAGCAAGGAATATCCGGATCGCTATTTCGACGTCGCCATCGCCGAACAGCATGCGGTGACGCTGGCGGCAGGCATGGCCTGCGAAGGCGCGAAGCCGGTTGTCGCGATCTACTCGACCTTCCTGCAGCGCGGCTACGACCAGCTGGTGCATGACGTCGCGATCCAGAATCTCGACGTGCTGTTCGCGATCGATCGCGGCGGCGTGGTTGGTCCGGATGGCGCGACGCACGCAGGAAACCTCGATCTCTCCTATCTGCGCTGCGTGCCGAACATGGTGGTGATGGCACCGTCCAACGAAGACGAATGCCGCAAGATGCTGAGCACCGGTTTCGAATTCAACGGACCTGCAGCGGTGCGTTATCCGCGCGGCACCGGTCCAGGCGTTGCCGTGCAACCAGGCCTCGCCACGTTGCCGATCGGCAAGGCCGAGGTCAAACAGCGTGGCCAGCGCATCGCCCTGCTGGCATTCGGCGCGATCGTGCCAGCGGCGCAAATCGTCGGCGCGGAATCCGGATACACCGTCGTCAACATGCGCTTCGTGAAGCCGCTGGATCGCGAGCTCATCCTCGAACTGGCGAAGACGCACGACGCCTTCGTCACCCTGGAAGACAATGTCGTTGCCGGCGGTGCCGGTTCCGGCGTGGCGGAATTGCTGGCCGATGCTGGCATCGCGATGCCGATCCTGCACCTCGGCTTGCCCGATGCTTTCCAGCACCACGCCAGTCGCGAGGATTTGCTGAGCGAAGCGGGCCTCGATGCCGCCGGCATTCGCAGGGCGATCGAGGCGCGTTTTCCTCAGCAGCAAGACGGGCGGCTGCGCAGCGCACAGGCCTGATGGAATCGATCAGGGCTCGGTGATCTCGTAGCCGCGGGCACGCAGGGCATCCAGATAGCCTTCCTTGCCAACCAGCTGAGCCAGTGACACCACCGCGAGACTGGTGTCGTTGTTGGCGACGGCGGTGTCCATCGCTTTCAGCCAGTTGTCCTTGAATCGCGCCGGCAAGTTGTTGATGCCGCGCGATGACGCGACTTGCGCATCCATCAATGCCTGCACGCAGTTGGTGGTGGTGTCGGCAATCGGCAGCTGGCGCAGGCGGGCGATATCGCCACGCGCCCACGCGTTGGCACGCGCCTTGATCGCCGGAAGATCGTGCTCCGCGAGCGCCATCGCGCTGGACAGACACCCATCGTCACCAAGTTTCTCGTTGGCGAATTCCTTCAGCGCCTTGCCCGGGTCTGCGATTTTCACCTTGACCGACGTCGACGTGACTTTGATGCGATGTTGCTTGATGGCTTCATCAAGCACCGACGACACCACCTTGCGTCCACCCAAACCCTGCGTCTTGTACACCGACTTCAGCAATTCGCCAGCCGCGAACATCGGGCGCATGCGCTCCACCTTGCCGTCATTGGCGAGATAGCGCGCCTTCAGTGGCAACCAACGCGCATAGGTCGCGGGAGGCAACACCTGTTGCAAGGTCAGGCCGCCAGGATTCTCGTCCATCTTGCGCAGCGCATTGAACAGGAACAATCCCTTGAAGATCCCGATATCGGCATCGATGCTGATCGAAGGCGGGTAGATGACCTCCTTCGAGTCCGCGAGGATGTCGCGGATCAATTTGGAATTCCACGTCATGTTGTCCGGCAGCGGCGCTACCGTCGCGAGAATCCATACAGTGTGGCCGTTCTTTTGCGCCTGCCACAGCCCCGGCCCGGGCTGCGCGCCCTCCACGGTGACCGCGTCGAATTCTGCGGATTGTTGGGCAGGCGCCGGCATCGTGACGGCTTGCCGCGCCGTGGACGGCGACGCCATGACGCAGGACATCAATCCGGCTGCGAGGATGCGCATCAATGGCATCGGGCTTCTTCCTGAATCCGGAAATGTCGATTCCGACACGAAGTACAGTCGCAAGTTCCTTGGCAGTCACGCGGGCTGCCGTGCAATGCCCTTCCCCTGAAAAAAACCCCGGGAGGCCGGGGTTTCATGACAACTTGGGAGTTGTCGGACGATCAGTTGGTCGGGGTAGCCGGATTTGAACCGACGACCACTTGTCCCCCAGACAAGTGCGCTACCAGGCTGCGCTATACCCCGAGAGGGGATCCATTATAGACGCGATCGCCGGTCAGCGCTTCAGCAGCGCCACGATCTGTTCCAGCTCGATACGCAGGGTGCGCAACGAATCCTGGGTGGCCGATGGCGCGGATGCGGACGCTGCGGCGGCAACGGCCTTGCCTTGGTCGCCTTCCAGGCGCAAACGCGCGCCGCTGATGGTGTAACCCTGTTCGTAGAGCAGGCCGCGGATCTGGCGCACCATCATCACGTCGGAACGCTGGTAGTAACGGCGATTGCCACGGCGCTTCACCGGTTTCAGCGACGGGAATTCGGTCTCCCAGTAGCGCAGCACGTGCGGCTTGACGTCGCACAACTCGCTGACCTCACCGATGGTGAAGTAGCGCTTCGCGGGGATCGGCGGAAGTTCCTTGTTGCTGCCGGGATCAAGCATGTCCTTCCACTCGCTCCTTCAGCTTCTGGCCTGGCTTGAATGTGACCACGGTGCGCGCGGTGATCGGGATCTCGACGCCGGTTTTCGGATTGCGGCCGGGACGCTCGTTCTTGCGGCGCAGGTCGAAGTTGCCGAAACCGGACATCTTCACTTGGCGACCATCGGAAAGCGCATCGGACAGCGACAGGAAGAACGCATCGACGAATTCCTTCGACTCGCGCTTGTTCAATCCGACCTCTTCATGCAATCGGTCGGCGAGTTCGGCTTTCGTCAACGCCATTGTTGCTTCCCCTTATCCGCGTACCACGGCTCCGTGCCTGGATGCCGCAATATCGATCACTTTCGTGATGACCGCATTGACATCCTGGTCGGTCAGGGTGCGTGATTCCTCCTGCAGAATCAAGCCCATGGCGAAACTTTTTTCAGTGGTTCCGACACCCGCTCCGGTATAGACGTCGAACAGGATCAGGTCGCGCAGCCATTCACCCGCAGCTTCGCGCACGCTGGTTGCCAACGATTCCCATTCAAGGCTGCGCGCCACCACCAATGCGAGGTCGCGGCGCACCGATGGAAAACGTGACAGCAGCCGCGATGTTGGAACGTCACGCTGTGCCAGGGGGGCGAGATCGACCTCGAATGCACAGGTCCGCGCGGGAAGATCGAGCGCATCGCACAGCGACGGGTGCAGCTCCGCGATCCAGCCGATCCGGGTGTCGCCACGCAGGGCGTCGGCGCAACGACCGGGATGCGCCCACGGCAGGCGGGCAGGACGATATTGCAGTGCAACGCCGGTCAGCGCCGCCAGCGAATCGAGATCGCCCTTGAGGTCGAACACGTCGTTCGCGCGCTTGCCGTTGGCATCTCCCCATTGTTCGTCGGCGGCGGCGCCACAGGCGATTGCTGCGGCGCGCAGCGTGTGCAACGGCGCATCGTTCGTCGCATGGAAGACGTTGCCGAGTTCGAACAGGCGCACGCGCGATTGCTGGCGTGCTGCATTGCGCGCCAGCGCTTCGGCCAGGCCGGGAAGCAGCGACGTGCGCATCACCGCCAGTTCGGCGCTGAGCGGGTTGGCCAGCGCGATGCTGCCATCTTCCATCTGCCACGCCTGTAACTGGCGGACATCGACGAAAGCGAAGGTCAGCGCTTCGAGATAGCCCCGCGCAACCAGCTGGCGGCGCAAGGCGCCATCAGAGACGCGGGTTTCCGACGGTGCGCGCACGGCGGCGCCACCGGCCGGCAGCGTGGTCGGGATGGCGTCGTAACCATGGATGCGAGCGACTTCCTCGATCAGGTCTTCCTCGATCGCGATATCAAAGCGCGACGTCGGCGCGGTCGCGGTCCAGCCATCGGCGGTCGCGCTGACGGCGAATCCGAGCGAGTGCAGGATGCGTTCGACATCGGTGTCGGCAATTTGCACGCCAAGCACGCGCGCCAGTCGTTCGCGACGCAATGCAACCGGCTGCGGCTTCGGCAGGTCGGCGTCACGGGTGACTTCGCTGACCGGACCCGGGACGCCACCGGCGACTTCCAGGATCAGCGCGGTCGCGCGCTCGATCGCCTGTCGCGGCAGCTCCGGATCAACGCCGCGCTCGAAGCGATGCGATGCATCGGTGTGCATGCCCAGCTTGCGCGAACGGCCGATGATCGACGCCGGCGCGAAATGCGCGGCTTCCAGGAACACGTTGCGGGTGTCATCGGTGACACGGGTGTCATGGCCACCCATCACGCCGGCCAATGCGACCGCGCGATCGTTGTCGGTAATGACGAGGAAGCCATCGTCGACGGTCACGTCGCGACCATCAAGCAGTTTCAGGCCTTCGTCCTTGCGGGCATGGCGCACGCCGATCGGCCCCTGCAGGCGATCGCGATCGAAGGCATGCATCGGTTGGCCGAGTTCCAGCATCACGTACTGGGTGACGTCGACCAGGAAGCTGACCGGGCGGATGCCGCTGCGGCGCAGGCGTTCGGCCATCCACAACGGTGTCGCGGCTTTGGCGTCGACTCCTTCGATCACGCGACCGGCATAGCGCGGCGCATCGGCACCGGCGTCGAGCGTGATCGCCAGCGTCGAGGTCGACTGCGCCGGCACTGCGGCAATCGCCTGTCCGGCGGTCTCGGTGCCGGTGGCAGCGGCGACATCACGGGCGATCCCGCGCAGGCAGAAGCAATCGGCGCGATTGGGGGTGAGTCCGAGTTCGATCACCGCATCCGGCAAGCCGAGGTAATCGGACAGCGCGGCGCCGACCGGTGCGTCGTCCGGCAATTCCAGCAGGCCGGAAGCATCGGCATCAATGCCCAGTTCCTTCGCCGAGCACAGCATGCCGTTCGATTCGACGCCACGCAGCTTGGCGGCCTTGATCGTGATGTCGCCGATCCGTGCACCGACCATTGCCAACGGCGCCTTCAATCCGGCGCGCGCATTGGGAGCGCCGCAAACGATCTGCAGCAGGCCATGTGAGCCGGCATCGACCGTGCACACCTGCAGGCGATCGGCTTCGGGATGGCGCACGCAGTCGCGGATCTGCGCGACCACGACCTTGTCGAGGCCCTGCCCCAGCAGCTCGCTGCCTTCGACTTCAAGGCCGATGGCGGTGAGCGTCGATTCCAGGTGTTCGCGCGTCGCCGTGGTCGGGACCAGCGTGCGCAGCCAGCGTTCGGAAAACTTCATGCGAATTGCCTCAGGAACCGCACGTCGTTCTCGAAGAACGCACGCAGGTCGTTGACGCCGTAACGGAGCATGGCCAGGCGTTCGACACCCATGCCGAAGGCGAAGCCGGTGTAGCGCTCGGGATCGATGCCGACATTGCGCAGCACTTCAGGATGGACCATGCCGCAGCCCAGCACTTCAAGCCAGCGCGGATTGCCATCGCCGGTATCCCATTTGATCACCACGTCGGCGCCGGGCTCGACGAACGGGAAGTAGGTCGGCTTGAACAGCATCTCGAAATCCCGCTCGAAGAAGCCGCGCAGGAATTCCGCGATCGTGCCCTTGAGGTCGGCGAACGTGGCATGTTCGTCCACCAGCAGGCCTTCGACCTGATGGAACATCGGCGAATGCGTCTGATCGCTGTCGCTGCGATAGACCTTGCCGGCCGCGATCATCCGCAACGGAGGTTTGATCTCCTGCATGTAACGCACCTGCACGCCCGAGGTGTGCGTGCGCAGCAGGCGGCCGTCGCCGAAGTAGAAGGTGTCGTGCATCGCCCGCGCCGGATGGTGCGGTGGGAAGTTCAACGCCTCGAAGTTGTGCCAGTCGTCCTCGATCTCGGGGCCGTCGGCAAGTTCGTAGCCGAGGCGCGCAAAGATGTCGACGATGCGTTCCAGCGCACGGTTGAGCGGATGGATGCCGCCGATCGCGCCGTCGCGGCCGGGCAGCGTCATGTCCAGCGTCTCGCCGGCGAGGCGGGCGTCGAGTGCGGCGCTATCCAGCGACTGCTTGCGCGCGGCCAGCGCATCGGTGACGACGGTCCGCACTCGATTCACCACTTCGCCCTGCAGCTTGCGTTCGTCGGGCGACAGCGTGCCCAGCGCCTTCAGGCGGCCGGTGATGCTGCCATTCTTGCCCAGCAAGGCGACACGCAGCTGTTCCAGCGCATCGGGGGACGCGACGGCGGCGATGTCCGCCAGCGCCTGCGCCTGCAAATTGTCGAGTTCGCTCATGTGCAAAGAATAATCGGTGCGTTCCGCGTGCCACAAATGAAAATGGGGAAGGACTCGCGCCCTTCCCCATCATCCGAAGATGCCGGTTGCAGATCGCAACCAGCGTCAGGGCCATGAATCAGCCTTGCTTCTTTGCCTTGGCCGGCTTGGCCGGTTCCATGACATACGACTTGGGCAGGCTTTCCGGCTGCTTCGTTTCCATGCCCAGCGCCTTGGCGGCGGTCTGTGCTAGCACGCCGAATGCGTGCATGTCATGCACGGCGATGTCGGCCAGGACCTTGCGGTCGAGGGTGACGCCAGCCTTGAGCAGGCCGTTCATGAAGCGGCTGTAGGACAGACCATGCATGCGGGACGCGGCGTTGATGCGCGCGATCCACAGGCTGCGGAACTGGCGCTTCTTCAGCTTGCGACCGATGTACGCGTACTGCTGGGCCTTGGTGACGGCCTGCTTGGCAACGCGGAAGACCTTGCGACGGGCGTTGTAATACCCCTTCGCGGCCTTGAGAATTTTCTTGTGACGGCGACGTGCGGTCACGCCACGCTTGACTCGTGCCATTGTTCAGTCCTCCTCAGAGATAGGGCAGCATGCGATCCAAACGACCTGCGTCTTCCGCACGGACGTGGTTCGTCTGGCGGAGGTTGCGCTTGCGCTTGGTGGCCTTCTTGGTGAGGATGTGGCTGCGGTTGGCATGGCCACACTTGTATTTGCCGCTGGCGGTCTTGCGGAATCGCTTCGCCGCGCCGCGATGGGTCTTGATCTTGACCTTCGACATGACATTCCTTGGTTGTGTTCTGACTGACCGGGCGGAGGCCGCGAAGCCCCTCTTTCCATCCATGCCCATGTCGGGTTCGAGCCGCTATCCGTTACGGGCGCGGCAGGCCCGTCCCGGCGAACCGGGAGCCGCCTAGTATGGCGGAAAGGGGGTGCAGGTGCAAGGAGAAGCGGCTTATTTCCGCTTCGGAGCGATCATCATCACCATCTGGCGGCCTTCCAGGCGCGGGCGGGACTCGATCACCACGTCCTCGCCGAGGTCGCCCTCGATGCGCTTGGCCATCTCCATGCCCAGCTCCTGGTGGCTCATTTCGCGGCCACGGAAGCGGATATTGACCTTGATCTTGTCGCCTTCGACCAGGAATTCGCGCATCTTGCGCAGCTTGATCTGGTAGTCGCCCTCGTCCGTTACCGGGCGGAACTTCACTTCCTTGATCTCGACCTGCTTGGTCTTCTTCTTGGCCTCGTTGGCCTTTTTCTGCATTTCGAACTTGAACTTGCCGAAATCCATGACCTTGCAGACCGGTGGATCGGCCTGCGGCTGGATTTCGACGAGATCGAGACCTTCTTCCTCGGCCATGCGCAAGGCGTCGTCGCGCGAGAGCACCCCGACCATTTCGCCGTCGGATCCGATCACGCGCACGCGCGGGACACGGATTTCATTGTTCTTGCGGTTCTGCTTGCTATCGACGGGCGTACTGATGTTGCGGTCTCCGGAGGGGTCTGGGTCCGAGCCGCGTTTCTCATCGCGGCCACGGCTCTTGTGCAGCTTGTTTTTCAGCCGGGTACGTGTTCCGTACGCAGCCTGTTCGCGAAGTCTTCGATCGACTGGGTTCCCAGGTCCTCGCCTCCGCGGGTACGCACTGCCACCCGGCCTTCCTCGCGCTCGCGGTCGCCCACGACCAGCAGGTAAGGCACGCGCTGCAGCGTGTGCTCGCGAATCTTATAGCCGATCTTCTCGTTCCGCAAATCGGAAACCACCCGGAAGCCTTGACCCGCAAGGGTTTTGCGGACCTCATCGGCATATTCAGCCTGGGCGTCGGTGATGTTCATCACCACCCCCTGGACCGGGGCCAGCCAGGCCGGGAACTGGCCGGCGTGGTGCTCGATCAGGATGCCGATGAAGCGCTCCATCGAGCCGACGATGGCCCGGTGCAGCATCACCGGATGGCGTTTCTGGCTGGTTTCGTCGACATATTCGGCCCCGAGGCGGCCGGGCATCATGAAGTCGACCTGCATGGTGCCAAGCTGCCAGGTGCGGCCGATGGCGTCCTTCAGGTGGTACTCGATCTTGGGACCGTAGAAGGCGCCCTCGCCCGGCAGCTCCTGCCACTCCACCCCTGCCCCGCGCAGGGCCGACCGCAGGGCGTCCTCAGCCTTGTCCCACGTCGCATCGTCGCCGAGACGGGAATCCGGGCGCAGCGCGATCTTGATCTGGACATTCTCGTTGGAAGCCCCGCTCATCCCGAACGCGCGATAGACCTCCAGCGCCTGCTGGTGGAAGTCGCGGACCTCGGACTCGATCTGGTTCTCGGTGCAGAAGATGTGGCCATCGTCCTGGGTGAAGCCACGCACGCGGAGGATGCCGTGCAGCGCGCCCGAGGGCTCGTTGCGGTGGCAGGCGCCGAATTCGCCGTAGCGGATCGGCAGGTCGCGGTAGCTGTGCAGGCCCTGGTTGAACACCTGGACGTGGCCCGGGCAGTTCATCGGCTTGAGTGCGTAGGTGTGCTTCTCCGACTCGGTGAAGAACATGTTGTCCTGGTAGTTGTCCCAGTGGCCGGACTTCTGCCACAGCGACACGTCGAGGATCTGCGGGCAGCGCACTTCGCCGTAGCCGGTCTGGCGATAGACGCGGCGCATGTACTGTTCGACGATCTGCCAGATCGCCCAGCCCTTGGGATGCCAGAACACCAGTCCCGGGCCTTCCTCCTGCAGGTGGAACAGGTCCTGGGCCTTGCCGATCTTGCGGTGGTCGCGCTTTTCGGCCTCTTCCAGCTGGGTCAGGTAGGCCTTGAGGTCCTTGTCGTTGAGCCAGGCGGTGCCGTAGACGCGCTGGAGCATCTCGTTGTTGGAGTCGCCGCGCCAGTAGGCGCCAGCAACCTTCATCAGCTTGAAGCCGCGCAGCTTGTCGGTGTTGGGCACGTGCGGGCCGCGGCAGAGGTCGGTGAATTCACCCTGCGTATAGAGGGAGAGTTCCTGGTCGGCGGGGATCGATTCGATGATCTGCGCCTTGTATTCCTCGTTCTTGCCGCGGAAGAACTTCACCGCCTCGTCGCGCGACAGCACCGAACGCGCCACCGGCAGCGATTCGCCGACGATCTTCTTCATCTCGGCCTCGATCTTCTCGAGGTCCTCCGGGGTGAACGGCGTCTTGCGCGCGAAGTCGTAGTAGAACCCGTTGTCGATCACCGGGCCGATGGTGACCTGGGTATCCGGGAACAGCCGCTGCGTCGCCTGCGCCAAGAGGTGCGCGGTGGAGTGGCGGAGGATGTCGAGCGCTTCCGGCGACTTGTCGGTGACGATGGCGAGTTCGGCGTCGCGATCGATGCGGAAGCCGGTGTCGACCAGCTGGCCATCGACCTTGCCGGCGAGCGCGGCCTTGGCGAGACCGGCGCCGATGGAACCGGCGACGTCGGCGACCGTGACCGGATGGTCGAATGTGCGGCGCGAACCGTCGGGGAGCGTGATGTTGATCATGGGGCGGGGACTCATTGCCGGGCCAAGGCCCGTTGGGTTGCATTGGGATGCCGGCCATGGCCGGCCGGAGATTCGTTCAAGGACAAGCGCAAACGAAAACGGCGCCGCGAGGGCGCCGTCGTTCGGGACCTCGGGACGGTTCAGCGATGGGCGGTGGTAGTGCTCATGTCGCACGCTGGGCCGGCGTTGCCGCGGGCCACCTTGTCCGGTGGGATGATTGGAAAAATACCATACTCGCGACGGGTCATCCGCCCGGATGGGCCAGCACCCGCAGGAAATGCGCCGGCGCGCCGGGAACGGCCACCAGCACTGCAAGCATGCCGAACGCCGCACCCCAGAGGTGCGCGCTGTGGTTGACGTTGTCTTGCCCGCGGCGATCCATCCAGATCGAATAGGCCACGTACAGCACCGCGTAGATGATCGCCGGAATGCCGAGCGCGCCGTAGAGATAGATCTTGTCCCACGGTGCGACCACGATGAAGGCGAACAGGCACGCGGAGACCGCGCCCGATGCGCCGAGGCTGCGATAGCTGGAATCGTTGCGGTGCGACAAGTAGGTAGGCAGGATCGAGACCACCAGCGCCGCGAGATAGAACGCCACGAAGCCGAGCGCGCCGAACAGCTGTTCCACCACGCGCCCGAAGAAGTACAGGGTGAACATGTTGAAGAACAGGTGCATGCCGTCGGCGTGGACGAAGCCGTAGCTCACCAGGCGGTCATATTGCCTGCTGCGGTTGATCGCCGGTGGCCACAGGATGAGGCGCGACATCAGCGTCGGCTTCTGCCACGCCAGGTAGGACACCACGACGGTGATGGCGACGACGATCAATGTCATGGGCATGCGGGGTGATCCGGTGGATATATCGGCGACATCATGCCCTAACATCGGTTGCATGGAGCTGAGACTGCCCGCGCCGCACGAAGAACCCGAGTTCCGGCGCGTGGTTGCGGCGATTCCCGCCGACCACCCGACCTTCCTGCATTTCCATCGCGCAGACATGTCGCTTGCGGAGTATCTCGACGTGCTGCGGAAACAGGCACTGGACATCGATACCGCGCCGGACAGCGAAGTGCCATCCACCTTCCTGTTCGCCTTCGTCGATGGCCGCATCGTCGGGCGCGCATCGATCCGCCACAGCCTGGATCACCCCTTGGGTCTGATGACCGGCCACATCGGTTATGCCGTGTTGCCGGAATTCCGCGGTCGTGGCCACGCAACCGACATCCTGCGCCTCGCGCTGAGGCATGCGCACGCACAGCTTGGAATCCCGCACGTCCTGGTGACCTGCGATCCCGGCAATCTTGCATCGATCCGCGTGATCGAAAAGAACGATGGCGTGTTCGAGGATGAACGCCTCGACGCCGCAACCGGGATGCGCAAACGGCGCTACTGGATTGATGTGCTGCCCTATGATGGATGACGACAACACCGGCTGCGCCACAGGACCATCGATGAGCAACGATCTCTCCGATATTTACACCGAGCAGGAAGGCTATTCGCCGGACACGCTCGCGAATCTTGGCCCGTTGCGGCGGCTCGCCGGCGATTGGCGATCCGACAAGGGCGTCGACATCAACCCCAAGGCCGAAGGCCCTGAACGTCGCGTCTACAGCGAATACATCCGCATGCAGCCGATCGATCCGCAGTCGAACGGTCCGCAACTGCTGTACGGGTTGCGCTATCACCTCCACATCAACACGCCGGAAGAGGAGATCACCTTCCATGACCAGGTCGGCTACTGGCTGTGGGAACCCGCGACCGGGTTGATCATGCAGAGCCTGACCATTCCGCGCGGACAGGCGCTGCTGGCGGGCGGCACCGCGCATCCCGATGACACGCGCATCTCGGTGGAAGCGCGTCGCGGCGACACCCGTTTCGGCATCTGCTCGACCACGTTCCTGGAAGAAGCGTTCCGCACCGACTACTACCGCATCGACATCGACTTCCACGATGACGACAGCTGGACCTATGTCACCCGCACCGACCTCGCCATCCGCGGCAAGACCCCGGCGTTCGACCATCGCGATACCAACACGATGCGACGCGTCGCCCAGGCCAAGCCGAATCCGCTGGTGAATCCCGCGATTCGTGAAACGGGGGGATAGCCTGCAGAAGGCCAGCCCAATAGCCGACACGCGTCATGGGCATTTTTCTCGCGAAATAGCCGACTGGCGCTTACTCCGCCGCTTTGCGGTCATCGTCGTCAAAGACCACCTTTTCGGCCACCCCCATCCGACAGTGAGAAATCCTCATGGATGCGGCCGTCCAAGCTCGATCATTGCCCGCCTTGCTTTTGCTGAACAGCAGACTCGACACGGCATCCACTCCCAGGCTCTGGGCGTCTTGGAAGGCCCCCAAATCCGCGCTGAGGAATACGAAATCCCAGCCGATCGCCTTCTTGGCTTCGATCAATGCGGTCACCCGCGCCCGATCGAACTCCTGGCTGGCGTTCTCCTGCCCATCGGTCACAACCACAAAGATCACCTTTGTCGGCCGCTCCGATTCCGGGATAGCTGCCAGTTGCGCCTCCAGATCCAGGATGCCCCGACCCATGGCGTCATACAGGGGCGTCGAGGCCCGCGGCACGTAACGCTCCAACGTCAACGGTTGCACCGATCCAATCGGATCAACCGAATGCAGCACCTCATAGGGATCTTGGGAATCGAACTGAACAAGCGTGAAGGTGGCCGGATACGGGGCTGCCTGCTGCTGGGCGAGGAAGGCATTAAACCCGCCGACTACGTCCTCCCGAATGTCCTGCATGGACCCCGTCCGGTCCAAGATCAGGGTGATGTGGCTGCGCTCGGTCATGGCATGCTCCTCCTTGTTGGATGTGGTTCAGAGGATGCTCCCGGCCCATCTCACAAGCTGAGACAGGCATATCGAGAGGGGATGGGATGACGGAAGCGGAGAAGTTGAAGGACAAGCATCGGCTGGTGCGCGACCGACAGCCGGAGGCCCTGCGGGTCCGGATCCATCGCGCCCTCAGTTGGTTGCAGAGGGCCGAGCAGGAAAAAGACGATGCAGATACCCGGTTTCTGTTTCTCTGGATCTCGCTCAACGCTGCCTACGCACAGGAGTTCGGTTTCGAACTCAGCGAGCGCGATCAGACCCGGCAGTTCATCCAGAAAGTACTAGCTCGCGACCAGGCGGGACGATTGCATGATGCGGTCCACCGTCAGTTCACGGGTCCGATCAGGACCCTCATCGACAACAAATTCGTCTTCGAGCCGTTCTGGAAGGCGATGCGTGAGCACGACGCAAGCGACCACTGGGAAACGCAATTTTCTGCGGGAAAGAGGCTGGCGACGCGCGCCATCGTAGAGAAACAGACGGACGTCGTCCTTTCCGTTGTCCTTGATCGGCTTTACGTGCTGCGGAACCAGATCGTGCACGGCGGTGCCACATGGAACAGCGGCGCTAACCGTACCCAATTGAGGGACGGAGCCGCGATCCTGGCGACCATCATGCCAGTCATCATCGACGTCATGATCGAGGACGTCACGGACGACTTCGAGGCCATCGCCTATCCGTTGGTTCCGGGGGGATGACCACCGATGCGTTGAACAAGGCGTGCAACTATTTCCAGTGTGCAATCGGCGATCTGGTCGAACACATTCTGGGCCCGATCCCCAATTGCAGTTTCAGCGGACTGAGCGAACGAGGCTTCAACGTAGCCCGTGAAAATCACTCGAAATCCGCCGACGAAATCCCCAGCACACGGCTGTTCTCCTTCGCCGCGCGCACGGTGGTCTCATCGAACCCGCGGCCATCGCTGGCCTCGATGTCCACTTTGATCACCACGCTGGTGCCGTGGCGAGCGCTGAACAGCTCGACCAGCTCCTTCATGATATTGGCGAACTTCAACGAGGCGCCGACCGGATCCAGTTCTGCCGATGCCCAGAAGTGCGTCGGCATCGTTGCGGTTGGCCCTGGCGGTGGCGGCGGAACCGGGTTCGGATTGGGATCAGGGTCGGGGTTCGGGCCTGGATCGGGCGGCAGAGCAGGCGGAGGCGGCCGCGTCGCCTCTTCGTACGCTGCAGACTTCGCGGGCTCGATGAGCAGCGCCACGTCCATGAAGGGTGATGTCGCTTCGCCGTAGGTGAAGCCTAGATAGCGGTCCTCGTCCTTGCCACTGGCCAGACCGAAGAAATCACGGCTTGACGCACCGGCGGCGATGGCATGCGCCATCACGTCCGAGTTGCGCAGTCGCGGCAGGTAGAGGTAGCTGCAGGACTTCTGCCACACATCCAGCGCCTTCACGTCCACGTTGCCGTCCTTCCAGAACCACGCCTTGAGCAGGTAGTGGAGGTTGACCGGCGCCCACTGGCTGATCACCCATTCGTTGTCGGCCAGCACGCGGTCAACTTCCTTGCCCAGACCCACCGATGCCGGGTTCAGCGCCTGCGCTTCCCACTCGATCTCGCCCACCGTGCCGTCCTTGCGACTGACCGCCTGGGTGGGTGCGACCAGCCACTTGTAGGTGTCGCGCACTAGGCGCAGCACGGTGTCTCGGGTCTGCTCCTTGTTCTGGCTGACCTGCTTGGCCTGGATGTTGTCCAGCAGGATCCGGGTCTCTTTGAGATCGGTCTCGATGCTGCGCCAGGCCAGCAGCGCACGCACAGTCTCCTTCAAGTGGCTGACCTGATCGGCATCGGCCGCCAGGAACAGCAGGCGGTTTTGCTTGACCCGTGGTTGCCCGCCACGATCCTTCAGGATCGCCGCGGCTGCATCGCGTGCCGGGTTCGGACCAGCCCCGCGAGTCCAGCCCGTATTCGGCGACAGCACTACCAAGCGAAGCTCGAAGTCATCCGGCACGTCTGCGGCAGGCGTGAACACATGGTGGTTGGCGATTGAACCGCCGCCCAACACCTTGCGGAGCACATCGGCGACCTCGTCGAACACTGCAGGATCCTGGAAGCGCCGCTTGCGGTCTTCCATCTCACGCCGCAGGTTCGGCTTCACATCCAGCCACCAGCGGTTGTTGCCCTCGTTGAGGAAGGTCAGCCGCGTCTTCAAGCGCGACAGCGCGTCCTTGAACACGTGCGGCGCCTGGCCCGGCTGGACGCAGCTCAGGATCAGCCGCTCGGTTTCCACGCCACGCGCCATCTCGTTGCCGGACACCGGGGCGCTGCCCAGGAAGATGCTGCGGGTGATCCGGCGACAGGCCTGCACCGATCCGAACTTGGCCTCCTGGGTTTCCAGCAGTGCGGGTTCGCTGCGCTCGCCATCCACGTCGCGGGACAACACGGGATCCCAGCCCACCGGCAGGTTGCTGGTCAACTCGGCGCTTACTTCCGCGTCGTACAGCGGCAGGCTGCCCGGCAGGATCAGCAGGTCCTTGTTGTCGCTCTGCCACAGGCGGTGGATCACGCGCGCCATCAGTTTCAGTACGCCGCGCGTGCGCTGGAAGTTCGGCAATGCCGACCAGTCCTGGTAGAGCCGCTCGAACACTTCCGGATGGATCGGATACGCCGACCGCAGACGGTCGTAGTACCGCCCCTCCTGTGCCTCGCCAGGCAGGTCATCTTTGTGCTTCACATACCAGTCGGCGAATGCGCGGCAGACGGTGTCGCGCGTGTCCTGGTCGCGGATCTCGGTAAACAAGCGGCGGCGCACGATCTCGAACGACTCTTCGGTGCTCACCGGCTTCCAGATCGCCTGCACGCGGGAGAAGTAGTGTTCAAGCGCATGCAACGCGGCCACGCCGCGTTCGCTTCCGGCCTCGCGCTCGCTCTCCGGCAGCGAGGCCAGCAGCACTGCCTGCGGTGCCGCCTTCAAGGCCTCGGTCAGCGCTTGGATAAACGTGAGGTTGGCATCGTAGGTGCCGCCGGACAGCGACTTGCCGTCCTCGAACTGGCGGATATACGCCACCAGCTCGTCGATCAGGATTACGCAGGGCCCGGCCTTGCGGATCAGGTCGGCGAGCAGGTCCTTGCCTGGGTTGGTGCCAGTGGCATCGGCGTCGGCCAGTGCCGCATAGGCCTCAGCGCCGCCGAGTTGCCAGGCCAGCTCGCCCCACAGTGTGCGCAAGGTATGGCCATCCACACGACGCGGCTGGCTGGGCGACAGCTTCACGCCGTCCAGCACCACCACCTTGGCGGTGGGCAGGTCGAGGATACCGGCAGCATCAAGCAGCTTCGGAATGCCCGCGAGGTCGCTCTTGGCGGCCTTACCGCCGACCATGTGCATGACCGCGAGCATGGTGTGGGTCTTGCCGCCACCGAAGGCGGTCTGCAACTGGATGACCGGATCGCCGCCCTTACCGGCAAGGCGCTTTGCCACGGACGTCAGCAGCGCGCCCATGCCCTCGGTGATGAAGGTTCGCTGGAAGAAAAGCACCGGGTCCTGGTATTCCGGCGTAGCGGATCCGTCATGGACGCGGGTGATGTCGGCCGCGAACTCGGCACGGACGAAGGTGCCCCGATGGACATCCTCGTGCGGGATGGCGACTTCGCGCCAGGGTTTCATGGTCATGGCTCGTTCTCTACATCATGGGTGCGGGCATGGCGGGCATCCTGACCGGCGGATCGTCGTCTTCGTCATCGTCGTACTTGCCGAAGAAGCTCGAAATCTCGAACCAGTACTCACCCACGTAGTGCACAGTTGCTTCGTCTCGACGACGGAAATGGTCTTCCCGATCGAAATCGGGCGACCGAATGCCCTGTGGTCCTTCCCACTCGGCTTTCAGTGCTTCCCATACTTCCAATGGGAGCGCCGTGATGTCGAACTCCATCACGTCGTACTTCTTGCCGTCCTCGCCACCTCTCAGGCTCTGCTTCTTCAGCTTGATCTGAGTGCCCGCATGCTGCTTCCCTTCGGGACGGCAGCCGATCAGCTCTTCATACATGCGAAGCCTGGCGAAAATGTGCTCGACCTCGACGCCGTTGAACGGGCGGAAGTTGGCTGCGGCCGGGTGCGACTTGTCGATCACCACGGCGTCGGCCTCGGAATAGCCCCAGCCCCCACGGATGGGCAGCGCGGGCTGCGACTTGTACTTGCGGGAGAGGAACACCTGTGGCTCCCACTTCTCGAAATACGGCGTGATGTTCTCGACCTCGATCTCAACGGCCATTCCTATCCCCCTGTGGTCAACACTGCGCGTCGCTGGACCTCGTCCAGTACGCCCGTCATTCCTGCTTCCGCCAACGCTGCCAACGCCTCCAGGCGCGTCGCCCTCTCTTCCTTGCCATCGACGTCGAAGGCCGTGGCTTCCAGCGCCTGGACGTACGCGACAGGCAATCCGCCTTGTCGCGCACCAGCGATGATCAGCGCCAGATACCAGTCGTAAGGCACCTTCGATGGATCCCGCCTGTGCGGTTCCGCCATGTATGCCCATGCCGTCTCGAGGCCAGATGACGTGGACACGACAACCGCTCGCGCCATGTAGTGCCCGCCCTCGTGCTTATCGAGATCAGCCTTCTGGTCTCCATCGAACTCGTACAGCACTCCCAGGACCTCGCTCCCAGGACTCGACACCATGTCGCCCTTGCCGGAGCCATCCACGCTGACCTTGGCGAAGTCAAGCCGGTAGTCGCGCACGACACCCACCGCCGCGGCTTTCGCAGTGGACACGCGCGCGACGAGACGCTCGCGCAGCATGTTGGAGCCGTAGGCGAAGTAGCGGAGCGTGGCCATCAAACGTCGAAGCTCCCCTGTACGTTGATATGACCCGCATCGTGGCTGGCCGCCTCGATGGCGTGCCACGCGGTGATCAGTTCGTTGTAGGCGCGGGCTTCTTCCGGCAGCTTCTTGCGCTCGGCGCAGGCGTTGTAGAGCCAGTAGGCCAGGCGGCGGATGTCACCGGACTTCTCCGGCATGCGTGCCAGCAACATGCCGGCAATGCTCTCACCGCCTGCGTTGTAGGCGCGGATCAGTTGGTGCAGCGCTTCCCAGACGGGGTGCGGTTGTCGGACTGCGGGTCCCAGTCCGCCGGGTACTCGTCCGGCTTCAACAGGCGCACCTTGCCGCCATCGGACGCCAGCACGCCGGCATTCTTCACCGCGTCCACGCTGGTGGCTTTGGCACGGGCCAGCACGTCGGCGTTGCCGAAGGCGCCGGTGCCGAAGCCGACCTCGTCGAACCAGCCCAGGCAGAAGTTGGTGTCGGCGTCGAAGGTCTCGCCGCCCAGCACTTCGTCCACCTGGCGGTTGATCAGCATCAGCGCGGTCTTCACGCTCATCGGCTCGCCGTTGCTTTCCAGCACGGCGGCGTACTGCGAGAACACGCCCATGCCGGGACCGATGGCGGCCTGGGCCAGGTCCACCGGCGCGATGGGCGATGCGCCATCGGCGCCGCCGAGCATGGCGTCCAGCGCGTCACCCAACACTTCCTTCAACTCACGCTGGAACTCGCGGCGCGGTATCTGCGGAGCATCGTCCCCGCGACGGCGGCAGACCAGGATGATGCTGGATGCCAGCGCATTGGTGCCGCTGCCGATCATGCGATTGCCCAACTCGGTACGCATGGGCCAGGTGCCGTGTATGGCAAATCCAGCACTGATCACGGCCGCAATGAATGTCTCCCATCCAGTTGAGGCAGTTCCATCGTTTCCGGTATCGGACTGCTTGAAGGCGTAATAGATCGAGACCGGGAACGCGCCATGCGCCTTGTCGGCGATGTTGTGCATCGCCGCCGTCATGCCGTCCAGGAAAAACTTCTCCGCACCTTCCTTGCCGCCGTGGCGATACGGTGTTGCGACCAGCTCCTCGGCCTTGGGTACGGCAACGGTTGCGAACAACGATGGGAAGGTGCCACGCAGCGTGCGGCGCAACCACACGTAGAAGAAGTCCGAAAGATCGGCATAGCCGATGTTGTCGTAGTAAGGCGGATCCGTTGAGACAACGCGTCCATCCAACGCCGCCCCAGCAGCATTCTTCTGCTGCGCCTCTCCGGTCGGCCAACCCGGCTTGGTTCCTACGGACAAGAGGTTGTCAGCGGTGTACTTCACCGCATTCAACCAGCAGATCGCCTTCTCTCCCATGACGTTGGACTCTGGGAAGTCCCAGGTCATGGGGATCGCCTGGCGCTTGTAGGTCTGCATGACCTGCTCGCCTGACGGTTTCCAGGTAGCGATCGAGCTGTTGTAGTCGTTCAATCGACTGATGGCGAATGACAGGTAGGTAGCAACTGCTTCCGCATACGCCGTCGCGCCAGTGCCACCGGCATCCAGCTCGCGGCCGTCGTCGGCCATGCCGCTGTTCACCGCGTCGGCGCGGATCTTCTCCCGCGCTTCGCCCACCAGATCGGAGAAGGTGTTCAGCGCGACGAGCTGGCGCGGGGTGAACAGGTCGCCGAACGTATCCATGCCGTAGTTCGGCGTCTTGAAATCGCGCGTGTTGTCCGGCAGCGGCGTGTTCGGCTTCCATTCCGGCTTGGCACTTTCCGCCAGCGCCTGCATCGCCTCGTCGGGCGAAAGATAGACACGGCCGCGCTGACCTTCCGCCACCACGGCCATCAGTCGCTGCCCCATGCGCCCGGCCTTGCCCTCACTGCGGATGTGGTCGTAGGACACCGCGACATCGGACATCAGGCAGATGAAAGCCGCGCGCTTGCCTGCCGTGGTGCCGCCCTTGGCACTGGCCGGCGGCTTGCGCGTGCCATCGGCCACCTTGACCTCGAACCGATAACTGCTGCCTTCCACCACCGGCTCCACCCAGGCTTCCTTGCCGGCCTTGGTGGACAGCAGGAAGGTGGAGGCCAGCGGCACCTGCACGCTGGAATACGCCGGGTTGGGGCTGCGCACGGTGCGCGCCCACAGCCAGGCGATGACGGTCAGCTTCTGGCCGACGTAGGGCTTCAGGTCCGACCGGGTCTTGGCCATCTCCGCGGTGATCTCCACCGGCGGATACAGATGGCCGATGCGCTTCTGTGCTTCTTCGCGCATCCAGTGGCCATAGCGGCGCACGTCTTCGGCCAGGCCGCGCGCGCCGGACCAGTCCTCGGCCATCTTCGTCTGCTTCTCGCCGGCCGGCACCGGCCCCACCGGCTTGCGACCGGCGAACTTCGGCGGGATCTCGATCATCGCCTTGTTGATCAGCACCGCCACGGGGTTGAGGTCGCTGGCATGGCTTTCCAGCCCCAGCCGCTGCGCTTCCAGCGGAATGGCACCACCGCCCGCGAATGGATCATGGAAGGCGGGAAGTTTTTCCGGGTTGAACAGCTCGGCCGCCTGCGGATGCTTCTTGTTGAGCTCGCAGGTCTCGGCCCAGCTCTTGCGGATCTCCGCCCGCGCCCGTTCCAGGACTTCCTCGTTGTTGGTGTTCTCCCACTTCACCAGCTCGCGGATGATGTCGAACAGGCGCTCGCGCTCGCGCGTGGCTTCCTTCTTGTTCGAGCCCCGCCTGAAGCCCTGACCTTGTTGCAACCCGGGGTCATTCACCATCTGCGCGAACAGCACCGCCCGCGCCGCCGCCAGCGGGCGCCGCGCCCACCACAGATGCAGGCCACGCGGATGCGCGCCAATGCCCGGCTGCTTCTCTGCCGCCGCAGCGATGTTGATGTCGTCCAGAGGCAGCGCGACTTCGATGAGTTTCCTGGGGGTCTTGATGGGATGCATGGGGTACGGTTTCAGTTCCAGGAGGCCGGGCGAGTGAGGACGAAGCCGTCCGGCTTGGTGATGGTGGCGGGCAGCTGGCTGTCCTGCAGCTTCTTGCGGCCGATGGTGAAGCACGCATTGGCCGCGGCAGCGAGCTTGGCGGAATGGCGTGCCGGCGGACTGGCGATGATGATCCGCTTGGCCGGGAAACGAGCGCGCACGGCTTCCACCGGCGGCACCAGGTCGCTGTCGGCAGAGACGATCATCGCCGTGTCGAAGGCATCGTCCATGGCGTCGGACAGCAGGCGCACGGCGATGTTCACGTCGGTCATCTTCTCCTCGGCCTGCTGCCACTGCGCCCCGCACGCGCGGCACTGCTTGGGCTTGCTCAAGTAGTGGCCGTAGATCGCCTCGACGCCAGCCAGGGTCTCCACGGCTTCTAGATAGGTCTGCTGGCGCAGGTGCTTGTCAGGGTCACCGGGACTGGGGCTGATGCGGGCGCTGAAATACCGGACGCCCGCCAGGGTCTGCCACGGCTTCATCAGGTTCTGGATCAGCAACTCCGGGCTCAGCCAGTAGTAGCGGCGCAGGCCACTGTCGCGCAGACCGAAGAACAGGTTGAAGCCATCGATGTAGCCCACTACCCTGTTCATGTTCTGGCATCCCTGCCTGTTGACAGGCCGTCAAGCCTTGACAACAATGCGCCTACCCCGTCGGGGATAGCATCCCCGGCCCGACGCCCCGCAAGGGGCGTTTCTCTTTTGTGGCCTCGCAGACCATGAAAGACAGCCCCGCCGGAGATAGCATCTCCGGCCCGACGCCCGCCTCGCGCGGGCGTCTCTGTTTCTGGCGCAGCACGCCGTACCGCCGCAAGGCTCATGCGGCACCTCCGTGGCGCGTGGCGCGGGCCAGCAGCTCGGCCAGTTCCAGGTTCTTGCTGACCTCGGCCCAGTCCGGCGCCTGTGTGACGGGTCCTTGCAGGTAGTACGGGCCTTCAGTGCTGTCGTCCTCGTTGACCAGGACGACGGCCAGCCAGAACTGATCGGGCTTGTTGAGCGCAGCGATGATCTCGTTCTTGGTCAGGGTGATGGTGGTTGCACCCTTCGCACGCCCCTTCACCTCGATCAGGCGGTCGTCCGGCAGCGTGGCGCCGGTCGGCGGGACTGCCGAGGTGATGTCCCAGCCACACTTCTCCGCCGACACATCACGTGGGCTGAACCCCATCGCACGCTCTGCTGCGGCAACAGCTTCCATGGCCAGCAGTTCGATGCGCGAACGCGCGAGCGGATCGATGCTGTGCGTCGCTGGTGTGGCGGCAGGCTGGCCCGCCTGGAACCAGCCAGTTGGCACGACCAGCGCACCACCCACGATCTTGGGCGTGGCCGGCACGATATGGCGCTGGGCTTCCAGCTCCTGAAGGCGCGCAGATCGCCGCGCGGTCAGCTCCTCGGCCCGTCGGATCAGGTTGTCCGGCTGGACCCTGGGCTGCTTGCCGGCTCGCACTTCCTCCTGCAGCGCGATGGCGCGATGGGAGAGGAAGTTGATTTCACGGGTCAGCCGCTCATGCACCGCCTGGCTGACCCGATCAATATGCCGCAAGCGACGCTCGCGCACGCCGGACAAGTGCTTGGGCACCAGTTGTCCGCCCGCCCATTCCAACGCACGCTGTTCCAACCCCTGGTCGAGCCATGCTGCGTCGAGCAGTGGCTTGATCTGGCCAGCTTCTACCTCAGTAGCCGGACGCAGATCCAGGTGCGGTGCCCAGCCCGCGAAGGTGGCTTCGCCATTCGGCGCGATCCGCAGGAACTGGACCTCGCGCGAGATCGTGCGCTCGGACTCGCCCGTTCCCTCGCGCACCTCGTGATCCACCATCAGCAACAGGTGCGGCTCGGTGCCCATGTCGGTCGGATCGACCAGCACGCTGCCCTGCTTCAACGCGGGCAGACGTGCTTCCAAGGTCATGTCGATGACAGCGCCCATTAGCGGATGCGCCGGATGGATCAGGTCGGCCATTGGCTTGTTGAGCAGGCGGATGTCGCCCTTCTCGAAGCACACACGCGCGTACTTCGGCAGTACCGGCTGGCGGGTCTGGCCGATGCGGCGGTCGCGCTCGCGGATCGCCGCTGGCACATGCGGCAGCTCGTAGCGCCCTTTCTCACGCAGGCGGGCGTCGCCGCCCAGCTGTTCGAAGGCTTGCAGGAAGAAGGCGCGGATGAAGTGCGGCTGCAGCTTGCGTGCCTCGGCCTTGTCCATCTCTTCCTTGATGGCATGCAGCGCGTCCAGGCCCATCTGGTTGTCCACCAGCGCGTTGCGGCGGAAGATCTCCTTCAGCTTCTCGGAGTCCAAGCTGTTGTCGATGACCTTGAACAGGTCGCGCTGGACGTCTTCGCGCTCACCGTAGCGGATCGCCTCCCACAGCAGATCTTTGAGCGGCTTGCCGGTGAAGGCTTCACCGAGTACGTCGAACACTCGGCCGCCCAGCGCCTGACGTTCGATCTCGATCTTCTCGAACAGGCGCTGGAACACGGCGCCCTCGCGTGTCTTGTCGGCCACCAGGTTCCACAGGTGGCAGATCTCGCGCTGGCCAATGCGATGGATGCGACCGAAGCGCTGTTCCAGCCGGTTCGGGTTCCAGGGCAAGTCGTAGTTGACCATCAGGTTGGCGTTCTGCAGGTTCACCCCCTCGCCTGCCGCGTCGGTGGCCAGCAGGACCTGAACGTCCTTGTTCTGGCGGAACTCCTCCTGCACACGTCGCCGCTCGTCGCGGTTGGTGCCGCCGTGGATCTGGACGACGGCCTCCCGCCTGCCAAGCAGCCCGACGATCTTTGTGGCCAGATAGGCCAGCGTGTCGCGGTGTTCGGTGAAGATGATGATCTTGCGGCGGTTGCCGTTCGCATCGAACATCAACTCGCTGTCCTGCAGGATCTGCGACAGTTCCCGCCACTTCTGATCGTTGCCGCTGTCGTACAGCGCGCGGGCTTCTGCTTCCAGCGAGCGCAGGGTCAAGAGTTCGGCCTCCATCTCGGCGATGGTGTCCGCGGTGCTGGCCTGCTCCACCGCCTGGTCGGCAACGTTCTCGAAATCCTCCGGGGACAGCTCGTCCTCGGCCTCGTCCAGGTCGTCCGGGACGTCGATCGCCACTCGCTTGCCGTAGGTAGAGCGATCCTCACCGACCCGATTGCCGCGGGCGATGAGCTTGGCCTCTTCCAGGCGCTCTTCCAACCGTTTGCGACGGCGCAACAGCGACTGGTAGATGGCGGCGGGGCTGGAGGCGAGGCGGCGTTGCAGCATGGTCAGTGCGAAACCCACGCTGTTGCGCTGCTTGCCGTCCAGTTGCTCTGCCCGGTTCCACTCGTTGCGCACGTAGTCCGAGACATGCGCGTACAGCGCTTCCTCGGCCGGTGACAGATCGTAGTTGGCGGTGTAGGCCAGACGCGGCGGGAACAGCTTGGTGCCGTCGAACTTGAGCAGCTCCTCCTTCACCAGGCGGCGCATCAGGTCGGACACGTCCACACGCGTGGCGCCCTCGCGGAACTTGCCGTAGAAACGGTCGCCATCCAGCAACGCCATGAACAGCTGGAAGTCCTCTTCCTTGCCGTTGTGCGGCGTCGCCGTCATCAGCAGGAAGTGACGGGAGATCGAGCCGAGCAGCTCGGCCAGTTCGTAGCGCTGGGTCTTCTTGACCTCACCGCCAGAGAAGCTGGCGGCGCACTTGTGGGCCTCGTCAATGATGACCAGGTCCCAGTGCGACGCACGCAGCTTCTCCTTCAAGTCGTCGTTGCGTGCCAGCTGGTCCAGCCGCGCGATCATGCGGTCGGCCTGGGTGAAGGCGTTGCCGTTGGCGGACAGCTCCTGCTGCTCACGACTGAACAGGGTGAACTCCAGACCGAACTTGTCGCGTAGTTCGTCCTGCCACTGACCGGACAACGAGCCCGGCGACACCACCAGGATGCGCTGTGCGTCGGAGCGCATGATCAGCTCGCGGATCAGCAGGCCGGCCATGATGGTCTTGCCGGCGCCGGGGTCGTCGGCCAGGACGAACCGGAGCGGCTGGCGCGGCAGCATGGCCTCGTACACCGCCGAGATCTGGTGCGGCAGCGGCTCCACGTCCGAGGTGTGGACGGCCATCATCGGGTCGAACAGATGGGCGAAGCGGATGCGCAACGCCTCGGCAGCCAGCTGGAAGGCTTCGCCGTCCGCGGCGAAGGACCAGGGGCGGGTTGCGGTGGCCTCGGCCAGGGACGCTTCGTCGTCCCGAAACAGCATCCGCTCGCCGATGACCCCAGCCGGGGAGCGGTAGACCAGAGTAATGGCGTCCGGGCCACCGGGGGCAGCGGCCACGACTTCCACGGGACCTGCGGGATCCACCCCGACCAGTCTCTGCCCCCTGGTGATGTCCTCGATTTTCAATCAATCGCCCCCACATCGATAACAGATGATGTCTTCTATTGTCGCGTTGCAACTACGGCTTCAACGTTGAGTTGTACCAATCGACCATATTGGCATCGCCGACCACGCCACCTTCAATTATCGGTGCCCGCGTAAGCGCGCGACCTCAAATCTACATGACCTCCTTCTCAAAAACTGACACGGACGTGGGAGGACATCGCACGGATTCGGCCTGGAGCCCAGCCGCCCGAACAGCAAAAAGGGCCAATGAGCGAGAACTCATTGACCCCAATGTTTTTAGATGGCGCGCCCGGAGCGATTCGAACGCCCGACCCCCAAGTTCGTAGCCTGGTGCTCTATCCAACTGAGCTACGGGCGCGCTGAGCCGGTCATTATGCAGATCCGGACAGTGGGCGTCAACGGCCACGCCATCCACGCCAAGGCAGCCATCACCTGCGCCCAGCCGCCAAACAGGACCGGCAACGCAATGATCGCCACGCACCACAATGCGACCAGCACGCCCATCCTCCCACGCTGCCCTTTCGCGCCGCCCATCATCAGGGCCACGACTGCGGTCGAGACGGCGATCAGCCACAGCATCCACAACGCCGCGTGGTGCTGACTGCCCTCGCCGGCAAGATCGCCGCCATCCATCGGGAACAGGCCCAACGCGAGCCATGCCAACCCGGCGATGGCCAGCAGCCACAGGGCGATTCCGATCGTCATCCCGGAGTGGTCGCGCGTCCGCCAGCGCTGCCATAACGCAGCAACCAGCAATGCCGCGCCCGGAACGACGAAGGCCAGCAGGTTGAAGACGCCTGCATCCGGCACCCCCTCCGCACCGGGCATGGCCAGCGCATGTCGCGGCGTCCACGCGCCGGCATGACCGGCCCATGCCAACGCCAACACAAATGCCGCGATCGCGATGCCGCCCAGCCAGCGGTCGATGTGATTCCGGTTCATCGCGACAGTCTGCCTTGTCGCAGCCGCCATGACAGCAGGCATGCGATCATTCGCGCCTGTTCCGACGAGGTGATCCATGTCCACGCACGTGCTCGATGTTTCCATGTCCACCTTCGAGAGCGAGGTGCTGCAAGCATCGATGCAGGGACCGGTGCTGGTCGATTTCTGGGCCGAATGGTGCGGCCCCTGCAAGTCGCTGACGCCGGTGCTGGAGAAGCTCGCCGCCGAATTCAATGGCGCGTTCACGCTGGCCAAGGTCAATACCGAGAACGAACCGGAAATCGCCCAGGCCTTCCAGATCCGTTCGATTCCGACCGTCTACCTGATCCGCAACGGCCAGCCGGTCGATGGTTTCCAGGGCGCGCTGCCGGAAGGCCAGCTACGCGAATTTCTCGCCCGCAACGGCATCGAAGCGGCAGCAGGCGGTGACGGTGACGAACCGGAAGCCGCCCCGGCGCCGGTCGATCCGCACGAAGAAGTGATGCGCCTGCGCAAGCTGGTGGAGACGGAAACCGACAAGCCTGCGCATCGCCTCGATCTGGCATTGGCCTTGCTGAAAACCGGTGCCGTGCAGGAAGCGGAAACTCTGCTCGACGCGCTGCCGGCCAATCTCGCCACCGACGATCGCGCCGTGCAGGCGCGCGCGCGCCTCGGGTTCGCCGGATTGCTGAAAGATGCACCGCCCGCCGCCACGCTGGAACAGGCGATTGCCGCCAATCCCGCCGACCTGCACGCACGCCATCTGCTCGGTGCGCACAAGCTGGTCGCAGGCGATGCCGATGGTGCGCTGGAACAGTTCATGGAGATGCTGCGCCGCGATCGCCAGTTCGAGGACGGCCTGCCGCGCAAGGCGCTGATCGATGCCTTCCGGGTGACCGAGGACGACGACCTCGTGGGCAAGTACCGCCGCCAGATGTCGGCCTTGCTGTTGTCCTGACATGCGGGTAACGCCAACGCGGCTACGCCTGGGGATGAACCTCTGGCCGCCTTTCCTGTTCACCGGCATCCGCGTGCAATACATCGGCGAGGACTGGCGCAGCGCGCGCGTGGTGCTGCGCAAACGTCCGTGGAACCGCAACTTCGTCAATACCCAGTTCGGCGGCAGCCTGTTCGCGATGACGGATCCGTTCTGGATGCTGCTGATCATGCATGCCATCGGCAACGACTACTTCGTCTGGGACAAGGCGGCGGCAATCGAATTCGTCAAACCCGGGCGCGGCGACGTGTTCGCGCAATTCCATCTCGCCGATGCCGACATCCAGTCGCTGATCGACGAAGCCGCGTCCGGCGGCAAGGTGTTGCGCTGGTTCGATACCGATGTCGTCGATGGCTCCGGCGAAGTGATCGCGCGCGTGCGCAAGCAGATCTATGTGCGCCGGAAGCCGCACAAGACGACAACATCGTAAAATCACGCCATGGCCCCCAAACGCGTCAACCTGTCCCTGCGCCGACTGCTCGTCACCGGCCTGCTCACCCTGCTGCCGATCTGGCTGACCTGGGTGGTGCTGAGTTTCGTGTTCCGCATGCTCAGCGACATCAGCCGGCCGTGGGTGCAACCGCTGCTGTCGTCGCTGGCGCACACGTCACCGGAGCTGTCGTGGTTGCAGCAATCGGTGGTGATGGGGGCGGTCGCGCTGTTCGGCACCTTGCTGGTGATCCTGCTGGTCGGCTGGCTGGCGGAACACCTGGTTGGCCAGGCCCTGCTGGAATGGTTCGAAGCGCTGGTCGCACGCATTCCGCTCGCCAACAGCGTGTACTCCGGCGCACGCAAGTTGCTCGATACCGTGCAGACCTCGCCGGATGGCACCCAGCGCGTGGTGCTGGTGGAGTTCCCGCATCCGGGCATGAAAACGGTCGGGCTGGTCACACGGGTATTCCAGGATGCGAATACGGGCGAAGAACTCGCTGCCGTGTTCATCCCGACCACGCCCAATCCAACCGGCGGCTATCTGGAAATCGTGCCGGTCGAACGTCTGGTCGCGACCACCTGGTCGGTCGACCAGGCGATGAGCTTCATCATCTCCGGCGGCACCGTCGCCCCTGATTCGATTCCGTACCGCAAGACGGAGTAAATCCATGCACCGTGTCGTCGTGCTCCTGATCGCTGCACTGGCCATCGTGCTTTCCAGCGCTCCGGCAACGGCGGCCGATGCCCTGACGCCACACCGCATCAGCCTGAAGGACGGCCGCAGTTTCGACCTGCAGGCACCAGCATCGTTGCGCATCACGCCGCTGGCCGAGGGCTTCAAGCGTCCGCGTTTTTTCACGCGCAGTCCGGATGGCCGCATCTTCCTCACCGACATGCACGACCTCGGTGACAACACGCGCGGCGCGATCTACATCCTCGACGGTTTCGATGCCGCGAACGGCAAGGTCGGCAAGATCACGGCGTGGGCGACCGGCCTGCGCAATCCCAACAGCGTCGCCTTTCTCAAGGACGCGCAAGGCATCCAGTGGATCTACGTCGCGCTGACGGATTCATTGCTGCGGTATCGCTACACGCCGGGCGAATTGCATCCGACCGGATCGGCGCAACTGGTCGCGCGCTTTCCCGACCGCGGAATGAGCGCGGCCAACGGCGGCTGGCATCTCACCCGCACCGTGGTGCCATCCGGGAATGGCAAGCTTTACGTCTCGATCGGAAGCAGCTGCAACGCCTGCGTGGAAACCGAAGCCTTGCGCGCGGTGGTGATCGAAATGAATCCGGACGGCAGCGGCCAACGCATCGTCGCGCGTGGATTGCGCAACGCGGTGTGGATGGCAATGGTCGATGGCCAGTTGCTCGCGACCAGCCAGGGCGTCGATCACCTCGGCCCGAACATGCCCAACGAAACCTTTTACGCGATCAAACCCGGCGATTACGGCTGGCCGTCCTGCTACGTTACCGGCAAGGCGATCAAGGCCGATCCGAAGTACCCGCGCAAGGAAGGCTGCGCGAACGTCCTGCATCCGCTGGCGACCTTCCCCGCGCACGCATCCGCACTCGGTTTCGATGTGTTTGCGAAGGGCGAAAATCCCCAGCTCGGCGACGAAATCGTGGTCGCCCTGCACGGCTCCGGCAGCATCCGCCTCGGCCACGGCTACAAGATGGTGCGAATGCGTCGTGACGGTTCGGGCCAGCGCGACCTGGTCAGCGGCTTCCTGCGCACGGGCAAGGTGATGGGTCGCCCCTGCGGCGTGTTGCGCGTCGGCCCCGACGCCTTCCTCTTCAGCGACGACAAATCCGGCGTCATCTATTACGTGCGCCCCTGACGCCCCCCTGACTTTGGGCACAGCCCGGCACCCGGTGGCAGGCATACACTCGCCTGCTATCCCCCCCACCGGATGTCGACCATGCGTCTCGCCCGTCTCGCCCTTGCAGTGGCCATTGCCGCCGTAGTTCCGACCCTTCACGCCGCTCCGGCCAAGACCGCGCATGCGCCCGCGGCAAGCAACGCGAAGGCCAAGCAACTCGACACGCTGTACGCCCAGTACTGGAACGAATCGCTGAAGCTCAATCCGCTGAGCGCGACGTATCAGGGCGACAACCGCTACAACGACCAGCTGCCGGATTTCTATTCCGCCGCATTCCGCAAGCAGAACCATGATTTCACCGCGCGCTGGTTGAAGAAAATCGAATCCGTCGGCAGTGCCGGACTCACCGGCCAGGCGCGGATCAGCTACGACATCTTCGTGCACGATTCCAAGGAGTCGTTGGAAGGTGAGAAGTATCCCGGCTGGATGATGCCCGTGGACCAGATGGGCAGCATCGCCACCATGGCCGCACAACTCGGCAGCGGCACCGGCGCGCAACCGTTCAAGACGGTGAAGGACTACGACAACTGGCTGAAGCGTGGCCGTCGCATCCCGGTGCTGGTCGACAGCATCATCACCGACATGCAGGCCGGCGTGAAAGCCGGCGTGGTGCAGCCGCGCGCGCTGATGACCAAGGTGGTGCCGCAGTACGACGCCATCATCAAGGACAAACCGGAAGACAGCGTGTTCTGGGGGCCGATCAAGCAGATGCCCGCGAGTTTCAGCGCCGCCGACAAGACGCGATTGACAAAGGCATACCAGGCGATGATCGCCAGCGACATCATGCCGGCGTTCCGCAAGCTGCGCGGCTACATCGCCAACGATTACCTGCCGAAAACGCGCGACAGCGTCGGCCTCGACAAGTTGCCGAACGGTGCGGCGTGGTACGCCTTCAACGTGCGCCAGACCACCACCACGGACCTGACGCCAGCGCAGATCCACGAACTCGGCCTGTCGGAAGTCGACCGCATCCACGGCGAAATGCAGCAGGTGATGAAGGATGTCGGCTTCAAGGGCTCGCTGCAGGATTTCTTCAAGTTCATGCGCGAGGACAAGCAGTTCCAGTTCAAGTCGGAAGAC